>NZ_AMXF01000192.1 GCF_000310225.1 Thauera phenylacetica B4P | reverse complement strand
CGCCGGCGCCGGCAGCGGCGCCTCGGGCACCCCGGCCGCGCTTGCGACGGCCGACGGCGCCGCCGCAAGCGCGGCCGGCACCGTCTCCAGCGACGAGACCGGCGACATCGCCCGCCTGCTCTCGGGCGCCAGCGTGCCGATCATCCTGCTCAGCTTCTTCGGCTTCGGCCTGCTGCTCGCCTTCACCCCGTGCACCTTCCCGATGATCCCCATCCTGTCGGGCATCATCGTCGGCCAGGGCAACAAGGTCTCGCACATGCGCGCCTTCGTGCTCTCGCTCGCCTACGTGCTGGGCATGGCGGCCACCTACGCGCTCGCCGGGGTCGCCGCCGGCATGACCGGCACGATGCTGTCGGCGGCGCTGCAGAACGTGTGGGTGCTATCGGCCTTCGCGCTCCTCTTCGTGCTGCTGTCGCTGTCGATGTTCGGCTTCTACGAGCTGCAGCTGCCCAGCGCGCTGCAGAGCAAGCTCGCCGACACCGCCAGCCACGGCAAGGGCGGCCACCTCGGCGGCGTCACGCTGATGGGCGTGCTGTCGGCGCTCATCGTCGGCCCCTGCGTGGCCGCGCCGCTCGCCGGCGCCCTGCTCTACATCGCGCAGACCGGCGACGCGGTGCTCGGCGGCTGGGCGCTGTTCGCGATGGGCCTGGGCATGGGCGCGCCGCTGCTGGCGGTGGGCGTGGCCTCGCGCAGCCTGCTGCCCAAGGTCGGGCCGTGGATGGAGGGCGTCAAGAAGGCCTTCGGCGTCATGCTGCTGGCGGTCGCGCTGTGGATGATCACCCCGGTGATCCCGGCGCTGGCGATGATGCTGGGCTGGGCCGCGCTGCTGCTGTTCTCGGCGATCTTCCTGCACGCGATCGACCCGCTGCCGGCGCAGGCCAAGGGCTGGCAGCGCTTCTGGAAGGGCGTGGGCGTGGTGCTGCTGCTTTGCGGCGCGGCGATCCTGGTGGGCGCGCTCGCCGGCTCGCGCGACCCGCTGCAGCCGCTGTCGATCCTGCGCGCCCAGGCCGCCGCGCCAGCGAACGTGCCGCAGTTCGAGAAGGTGAACTCCATCGCCGAGCTCGATGCCCGCCTGGCGCAGACCGACCGTCCGGTGCTGCTCGACTTCTATGCCGACTGGTGCGTGTCGTGCAAGGAGATGGAGCGCTTCACCTTCAGCGACGCGACGGTCGCCGAGCGCATGGGCCGCATGCTGCTGCTCAAGGCCGACGTCACCGCCAACACCGACGAGCACAAGGCGCTGCTCAAGCGCTTCGGGCTGTTCGGCCCGCCGGGCATCCTCTTCTTCGACGACCACGGTAAGGAGCGCGAAGGCATGCGCGTGGTGGGGTTCATGAAGGCGGAGCCGTTCGCGACGGTGCTGGACCGAGCGTTGTAGATGCAGTAAACAGCAGTTGTAGCGTGTAAGCATACACACTACAATCCAGCCATGATCATCAGCTTTCGGCATGCGGGCCTGCAAGCCTTCTTCGAGACGGGCTCCAAGGCGAGGATTCGACCCGACCATGCGGCCCGCCTGCGCCGGATTCTCGGTGTGCTCGACGGCGCAAGCTCGATCGAGCAGGTCCGCATCCCGGGCTACGATCTGCACAAGCTCGGTGGCAATCTGGCGGAATTCTGGTCGGTCAAGGTCAACGGCAATTGGCGGGTGATCTTCCGCTTCGACGCTGGCGAGGTCGAACTCGTCGATTATCTCGACTATCACTGAGGCAAAGTCCATGAACATGCACAATCCGCCCCACCCCGGAGAAATCCTCAAGGAGGACGTGCTACCCGAGCTCAACCTCACGGTAGGTGAGTTCGCCACGCACCTGGGCATTTCCCGTCCGCACCTGTCGAAGATTCTCAATGGTCATGCGGGCATCACTGCGGATATGGACCTGAAGCTTTCCGAAGCGCTGTCGCAGCCGCCCGGCCTGTGGCTCAGGATGCAGGCCACCCACGACCTTTGGCAGGCCGCGCAGCGCCCGCGGGATACCGTCAAGCCGCTGCGGCTCGCGGCCTGATCCCGGCCAAGCCCTGCTTTTTCCCCTACAATCCCGCCTTTCCCCTTTCGGTTCAAACCCTTCATGTTCTCCGGCATCGTCGCGGCCGTTGGCCGCATCGAACACATCGAGCCGCTCGCTGACGGCATCCGCCTCACCGTCGACACCAACGGCCTGGACCTGACCGACGTCATCGTCGGCGACAGCATCGCGCACAGCGGCGTGTGCCTGACCGTGGTCGAGATGAACGGACCCAAGCTCAAGTACGACGTCTCGCGCGAGACGCTCAACTGTACGATCGGCCTGGATGCGGTGGGCAACGAGGTGAACCTGGAGAAGGCGCTGCGCCTGGCCGACCGCCTCGGCGGCCACCTGGTCACCGGGCACGTGGACGGCGTCGGCGAGGTGGTGAAGTTCGCGCCGATCGGCGAGAGCCACGAGCTGGTGATCCGCGCTCCTGACGCGATCGCCGGCTACATCGCGAAGAAGGGCTCGATCACCGTCAATGGCGTGAGCCTGACGGTGAACCGGGTCGAGAGTCGCGACTTCTGGATCAACCTGATCCCGCACACGGTGGCGATGACCAACCTCAAACACCTCGCTGCCGGCAGCAAAGTCAATCTCGAGATCGACCTCATCGCGCGCTATGTCGAGCGCATGCTCGAATGGAAGCGGGAAGAGGCGGCGCAGGCCTGATCGCCCCCGCCGTGCCGCACGACGCGTCGTCAGAACGCCAGCAAGAACAGCACACAAGGACACAGCATGAGCGCACTCGCGCCGATCACCGACATCATCGCCGACATCAAGGCCGGCAAGATGGTCATCCTGGTAGACGAAGAGGACCGCGAGAACGAGGGCGACCTCGTCATGGCGGCCGAATTCGTCACCCCCGAGGCGATCAACTTCATGGCCAAGCACGGCCGCGGGCTGATCTGCCTGACGCTCACCGACGAGCGCTGCCGCCAGCTCGGCCTGCAGCAGATGGTGCGCGACAACCGCACCCCGCACGGCACCGCCTTCACCGTGTCGATCGAGGCCGCCACCGGCGTCACCACCGGCATCTCGGCGCACGACCGCGCACGCACCGTGCAGGTCGCGGTCGCCCGCAACGCCCGCCCGGACGACATCGTCACCCCGGGCCACATCTTCCCGCTCACCGCGCAGAAGGGCGGCGTGCTGATCCGCGCCGGCCACACCGAGGCCGGCTGCGACCTCGCCCAGCTCGCCGGGCTCGAGCCCGCGTCGGTGATCTGCGAGATCCTCAAGGACGACGGCACCATGGCGCGCCTGGCCGACCTCATCGAGTTCGGCCAGGCGCACGGCCTCAGGATCGGCGCCATCCGCGACCTCATCGAGTACCGCGCCGCCAACGACCACCTGGTCGAGAAGGTCGCCGAGAAGCACGTGGACACCGCCCACGGCCGCTTCCGCCTCACCGCCTTCGAGGACAAGACCTCGGGCGACGTGCATTTCGCCCTGTCGCACGGCGACATCCGCCCCGAGCGCGAGACCCTGGTGCGGGTGCATGAGCCGATCTCGGTGCTCGACTTCCTCGACGCCGGCAGCGGCCACCACACCTTCCCGGTCAATCAGGCGCTCGCGACCCTGGCCGCAGCCGAGGCCGGCGTGATCGTGCTGCTCTACCGCCCGATGTCCGGCCGCGAGCTCCTCGTCGGCCTCAACGGCGGCCACGACCGCCCCACCGCGAAGTGGGACGCACGCCTGTTCGGCGTCGGCGCGCAGATCCTGCGCGCGCTGCGCGTCGGCAAGATGCGCCTGCTCGCCAGCCCGCGCAAGATCCCGAGCATGACCGGCTTCGGCCTCGAGATCACCGGCTTCGTCGACAAGAACTGACCCAGAGAACCCCCAGCATGCAACGCAACCAATCCGAAAACGCCCGCCAGGGCGCCCGTTACGACGGCATCGACGAGATCGAGCCGAGCTTCGCCGGCGCCGGCGTGCGTGTCGGCATCGTCATGGCGCGCTTCAACCTCGACATCTGCGAGGGCCTGCTGTCGGCCTGCACCGACGAGCTGCTCGCCCTCGGCGTCGCGCGCACGGACATCCGCATCGTCACCGTGCCCGGCGCGCTGGAGATCCCGCTCGTGCTGCAGACCATGGCCAGGAGCGGCCGGCACGACGCCCTGGTCGCGCTCGGCGCGGTGATCCGCGGCGAGACCTACCACTTCGAGCTCGTCTCCAACGAGATGGGCGCGGGCGTCACCCGCGTCGGCCTCGACACCGGGCTGCCGATCGCCAACGGCGTGCTCACCACCGAGGACGACGACCAGGCGGTCGCGCGCATGCGCGAGAAAGGGGCCGACTGCGCCCGCGCCGCGGTCGAGATGGTCAACCTGCTGAAGGTGGTGCGATGAGCGACATCGACAACCCGCAGGCCGAAGGCAGCGCCGGCGCGCCCAACCCGACCAGCAAGATGGCCCGCCGCCGCGCGCGCGAGCTCGCGCTGCAGGGGGTGTACCAGTGGCTGCTGTCGGGCAACACCGCCACCACGGTGCAGCGCCACCTCGAGTCCGAGACCGAGAACCTCGACAAGATCGACCGCGAGCTGTTCGTGAGCCTGCTGCGCGGCGCCACCGGCGCGGCCGACGAGCTGCGCGACTGCTTCGAGCCGCTGCTGTCGCGCCCGGTCGCCGAGCTGTCGCCGATCGAGCACGCGATCCTGCTGCTCGGCACCCACGAGCTGCGCCACAACCTCGACACCCCCTACCGCGTGGTGATCAACGAGGCCATCGAGCTCGCCAAGGGCTACGGTGGCACCGACGGCCACAAGTTCGTCAACGGCGTGCTCGACAAGCTCGCCGCCCGCCTGCGCCCCGAAGAGGTCGAGGCCGCCCGCGCCAAGCGCGGCTGAACGCACGTCGCCCACCCGACCGCCCCATTCGCGGCTGCCGCCGCTCCTACAGCCCCCCGGAACCCCGACGCTCAACGCAGGAACGCCGCCAGCCGCAAACGCCACCCACCCCCGGAACCCCGACGGTTGATGTAGGAGCGCCGGCAGGCGCGAATGCAGCCTCCCCGGAACCCCGACGCTCAACGCAGGAGCGCCGCCAGCCGCAAACACCGCCCACCCCCGGAACCCCGACGGTTGATGTAGGAGCGCCGGCAGGCGCGAATGCAGCCTCCCCGGAACCCCGACGCTCAGCGCAGGAGCGCCGCCAGCCGCAAACACCGCCCACCCCCGGAACCCCGACGGTTGATGTAGGAGCGCCGGCAGGCGCGAATGCAGCCTCCCCGGAACCCCGACGCTCAACGCAGGAACGCCGCCAGCCGCAAACACCGCCCAACCCCGGAACCCCGACGGTTGATGTAGGAGCGCCGGCAGGCGCGAATGCAGCCGCACAGCCCCCGACGCGCAACGGGTCTCCATCCACCCCGCCCGCCACCTATCTGGGGCCGGAAGCGCGCCGCGCGCGCATCACCACGCGCTCCCCGGCACGCAGCTCCAGCCCGCCGTCGGTCGCGATCGCAAATCCGCTCACCGTTGCCGCCGCCACCATGAAGCGCCGCTCTTCCTCCATCGCGCGCGACTCGCAGGCCATCTTGGTCGCACCCAGCGGCGACAGGCGCAGGCCCTCGCCCGACAGCACGTAGCTGCCGAAGTAGCGGTTGCAGGCCGCGCTGCCCGCGAGCCGCCCTTCCGCGGCAAAACCCAGCGTGATCCGCGCCGGATCGGCCACCGCGCGACCGTCGAGCTCCACCACCTCCCAGGGCTCGCCCTGCAGCAGGCGCGCGGGATCGCCGCCGCAGCCGCGCAGCACGCGGTCCTGCCAGCGCACCTCGACGGTGTTCGGGTGCGTCATCCCGCTCATCGTGTCGACACAGACGCGGTCGAACACCAGCGCCTCCAGCTCGCCGCCGGCGCTCGTGCCCTGGTAGCTGCGCAGGCCCTCCGCCTCCACGACCAGCGGCCCGGAGGCGAACGCGCGCGAGGCGCCATCGTCGGCGATCAGCTCCAGCCCCTGCGCGCCGATGTCGAGCCGCCACGCCGGCTCGTTCCCCACCGCGCGGAACAGCGGTTTCTCCGCCACCCGCCGGCACTCCGGCTGCTCGATCCCGGCGAGGCTCAGCAGCGCGGAATTGCCCTTGACCCAGATGCCGGTGCGCGCGTCGTCCACCGCCACCATCCGCATCCCCGAGGCGCTGCGCTCGGGCCGCAGCGTGAACACCTTCCCATCGACGCCGAGGGTGGCGAGCTCGCCGAAGTGGCGCAGCTCGACCCTGCGCTCGCCGCAGCGGAACTCGAGCGGCGGCTGCGGATCGAGCGCGGCCGGGTCGGCCTGGCGCACGGGCGCAGCGGAGCCCGGCTCCGCGGCAACGGTCTGCGCGGCACTCGGGGACGACGACGGCAGCACCCGCCCGAGCAGGCCGCAGCCGGCGAGCAGGGAGGATGCGAGCAGGATGGCGAGCGGCGAGGCGGGATTCATCGGCAAGGCCTGGAGTTGAGGATGAGCTCGCGATTCTAAGACCCCGAGGGCAAGGGCGCGAATCCGCTCGACCGGCGTGGGGCGATCGCCCAAAGGCCCTGCGTGTCCTCGTCGCCTGCGACATGGGAGCGGGCTTGCCCGCGAACAAGCGCCAAGCACGAACCCGGACGCATCCGGACACTACTCTTCCGTTTCCGCACACGACCCGATCAGCGCTTTTCCACCCACTGCCCCAGCGCCGGCCAGGAAAGGCGTGGCGCGGCTGGCGAAACCCCTGCCGTCCGCGCTGGCACGCTTCTTGATGCTCCCCCACACATCCTGCGGCCACGACCGCATCGCGCACACGAGGGGACACTCATGCTTTCAGCGCCCGCAGCACTTTCGCCCGACGGCCGCCCGCAGCGCCCGATCGAATCCCGGCTCGAGATGAGCCGGCGCAGCTTCCTGCAGTTCTGCGCCACGCTCGCCACCACGCTCGGCCTGCCCAAGGGCGCGGAGGCGGCGATGGCGCAGGCGATGGAGGCGGCGCAGCGCCCCTCGGTGATCTGGCTGCACTTCCAGGAATGCACCGGGTGCACCGAGTCCATGCTGCGCGCCGAACACCCGACGCTGGAGAAGCTGATCCTCGACGTCATCTCGCTCGACTACCACGAGACCCTGTTCGCCGCCGCCGGCCACCAGGTCGAGGCCGCGCGCAAGGCGGCGATGGAGCGCCACAAGGGCAAGTACCTGCTGGTGGTGGAGGGCGCGATCCCCACCCGCGACGGCGGCATCTACTGCAAGGTCGGCAACCAGACCGCGATCGAGCTCACCCGCGAATGCGCGAAGGACGCCGCCGCGGTGATCGCGATCGGCTCCTGTGCGTCCTGGGGCGGCATGCCGGCGACCGACCCCAACCCCACCGGCGCGGTCGGCGTCGGCAAGATCCTCGACAAGCCGGTAGTCACCATCCCCGGCTGCCCGCCCAACCCGTACAACTTCCTCGCCACCGTGGTGCACTTCCTGACCTTCGGCAGCCTCCCGCCGGTCGACGCGCAAGGGCGGCCGCTGTTCGCCTACTCGCGCCTGGTGCACGAGAACTGCGAGCGCCGCGCCCACTACGACGCCGGCCGCTTCGCGCTCGCGTTCGGCGACGACGGCCACCGCAAGGGCTACTGCCTGTACAAGCTCGGCTGCAAGGGCCCGGAGACCTACGCCAACTGCCCGACCGTGCTGTTCGGCGACGCCGGCGCGGGCACCTGGCCGGTGGGCTGCGGCCATCCCTGCATCGGCTGCACCGAGGAGGGGGTCGGCTTCAGCAAGCCGATCCACATGCTCGCCAAGGTGAAGAACGTCGAGCCGCCCGCGCTCTACCCCGCCATCCACGAGCCCCAGGGCCAGGGCGCCACGCTCGGCTCGGCCGCGGTGCTGGCCGCGGTCGCCGGCGCGGCGGCCGGCGCCGGC
>NZ_AMXF01000191.1 GCF_000310225.1 Thauera phenylacetica B4P | reverse complement strand
GCGCGCGCCGACTCCCCGGCCTTCGGCGGCGCGGCCACAGCGGGGGCGACCGGGGCTGCGGGCGCCTGGGCCGCAGCCGCAGGGGATAGGGCAGAGGGCGTTGCGGTGGCAGCGGCCTGAGGCGGAGCGGCGCCTGGCGCAGCCGCCGGCTGCGCGCTCGCGATCCGGGCCGCCTCGGCCGCCAGCTTCTGCAGCTCGACCGCCGAGGGCGGATCGCACACCTCGCGCCACATGCGCTCGTCCACCGTGTTGCGCGCCACCGCGATCGGCGCCTCGGCCCCCACCGGCTCCTCGCGCACGATGTTGTCGTCGGCATCGACATACACCCGCTTGACCGTCGCGAACGTGCGGTTGCGGCAGTCGTAGCGGTTGAGCGCCTTGATCATGGCGTAGCCGGAGCGCTGCGCCTCCTCCGAGGTCAGCACCACCCGGCCCCAGGAGATCTTGGTGCCGGCGTCCGAGCGCAGGATGCTGGCGCGATCGATCTCGATGCGGCGGTCGCGGTCGCTCAGCACGAGCTGCCAGTCGGCAGCGCAGGCCGCGCCGGCGAGGTGGGCGAGCAGCAGGGCGAGGAGGAGAGGGCGCGGTTTTTTCATCGGCGTCGGCATGGCGTGGCGTTCCATCCTGCTAAACGACCACGAGGGCGGGATCTTGAGCGGCTTGCCACGCTAAAGTGCATACAGTATCTTCCTTGGCTCTCGTTGGGGGTGCCCGCCGCGCACGGGCTGAGAAACACCCTTGGAACCTGATCCGGCTCGCACCGGCGTAGGGAAACGTCCTTCATGAGTTCGTCCGCAAGCTCCGCTGCCACCGGCAGCGCCTCGTCCCACTCGTCCGGGGCGGCCTCCCGCATCCCGAACGTGGTCTCCATCGCCGGCGTCGACCCGTCCGGCGGGGCCGGCGTGTTCGCCGACCTCAAGGCTTTCAGCGCGCTCGGCGCCTACGGCTGCGGCGTGGTCGCCGCGCTCACCGCGCAGAACACGCAGGCGGTCACCGGCGTGCATGTGCCGCCCACCGACTTCCTGCGCCTGCAGATCGACACCCTGTTCGCCGACGTGGCCATCCACGCCACCAAGATCGGCATGCTCGGCAGCGCCGAGGTCACCAGCACGGTGGCCGAGCGCCTCGCGCACTGGCAGGCCGCCCGGGTCGTGCTCGATCCGGTCATGGTCGCCAAGAGCGGCGACTGCCTGCTGGCGAAGAGCGCGATCTCGGCGATGCGCGAGGCGCTGTTCCCGCAGGCCTTCCTGATCACCCCCAACCTGCCCGAGGCCGGCGTGCTGCTCGAGCAGCGCGCGCCCGACACGGTCAAGGAGATGTACCGCGCCGCCGAGCGCCTGCGCGAGCTGCTGCCCTTGTCCTCCGAGCGCTGGGTGCTGCTGAAGGGCGGCCATCTGCCCGGCAACGATCTCGTAGACCTGCTCTTCGACGGCGACCGCATGGTCGAGCTGCCGGCGCAGCGCATCGAGACGAAGAACACCCACGGCACCGGCTGCACGCTCAGTTCGGCGATCGCCGCGCTGCTGCCGCAGGCCGAGGGCCAGTTCCGCCCGGTCGAGACCGCAGTGCGCCACGCCCGCCAGTGGCTGCTGGGCGCGATCGCGCACTCGGGCGAGCTCGCGGTCGGCAGCGGGCACGGGCCGGTGCATCACTTCCACGCGCTGTGGAAGCGGTGAGCTCGGGCCGAGGCAGCGCGGGGATCACGGGCCGGGGTTCGCGGCTGCCGCCGCTCCTACAGCGCCCCGATCACGTCGGTCGCGGAAAGGCGGCCGCCGCCGCGACCACCAACTAAACCACGAACACCACGAACTTCCCCAGGAGACAGCATGAACGCCAACGAAAAATTCATCGCCGCCAAGGCCCACGTCGACGAGGCCGCGATCGCCCCGCTGCCCAACTCGCGCAAGATCCACGTGCAGGGCTCGCGCCCCGACATCCGCGTGCCGATGCGCGAGATCTCGCAGGCCGACACCCCGGCCTCCTTCGGCGCCGAGCAGAACCCGCCGATCTTCGTCTATGACTGTTCGGGCCCCTACTCCGACCCTGCCGCGAAGATCGACATCCGCTCCGGCCTGCCCGCGCTGCGCCAGCAGTGGATCGAGGAGCGCGCCGACACCGAGCTGCTGCCCGATCTGTCGTCCGAATTCGGCCGCCAGCGCGCCGCCGACAAGAGCCTGGACGAGCTGCGCTTCCCCGGCCTGCACCGCAAGCCGCGCCGCGCCAAGGCCGGCGCCAATGTGTCGCAGATGCACTACGCGCGCCGCGGCATCATCACCCCCGAGATGGAATACGTCGCCATCCGCGAGAACCTCAACCGCGAGCAGTACATCGCCTCGCTGCGCGCCAGCGGCGGCCTCAAGGGCCAGAAGATGGCCGACATGATGCTGCGCCAGCACCCGGGCCAGAACTTCGGCGCCAGCCTGCCGGCGACGATCACCCCCGAGTTCGTGCGCGACGAGATCGCCCGCGGCCGCGCCATCATCCCCAACAACATCAACCACCCCGAGAGCGAGCCGATGATCATCGGCCGCAACTTCCTCACCAAGATCAACGCCAACATCGGCAACTCGGCGGTCACCTCCAGCATCGCCGAAGAGGTCGACAAGATGACCTGGTCGATCCGCTGGGGCGGCGACACGGTGATGGACCTGTCCACCGGCAAGAACATCCACGAGACCCGCGAGTGGATCATCCGCAACTCGCCGGTGCCGATCGGCACGGTGCCGATCTACCAGGCCCTGGAGAAGGTGAACGGCAAGGCCGAGGACCTGACCTGGGAGATCTTCCGCGACACCCTGATCGAGCAGGCCGAGCAGGGCGTGGACTACTTCACCATCCACGCCGGCGTGCTGCTGCGCTACGTGCCGCTGACCGCCAACCGCATGACCGGCATCGTGTCACGCGGCGGCTCGATCATGGCCAAGTGGTGCCTCGCGCATCACAAGGAGAGCTTCCTGTACGAGCACTTCGAGGACATCTGCGAAATCATGAAGGCCTACGACGTGGCCTTCTCGCTGGGTGACGGCCTGCGTCCCGGCTCGATCTACGATGCCAACGACGAGGCCCAACTGGGCGAACTGAAGACCCTGGGCGAGCTCACCGAGATCGCCTGGCGCCACGACGTGCAGGTCATGATCGAGGGCCCCGGCCACGTGCCGCTGCAGCTCATCAAGGAGAACATGGACCTGCAGCTCGAGTGGTGCAAGGAAGCGCCCTTCTACACCCTGGGGCCGCTCACCACCGATATCGCCCCGGGCTATGACCACATCACCAGCGGCATCGGCGCGGCCACCATCGGCTGGTACGGCACCGCGATGCTGTGCTACGTGACGCCCAAGGAGCACCTCGGCCTGCCCAACAAGCAGGACGTCAAGGAAGGCATCATCACCTACAAGCTCGCCGCGCATGCCGCCGACCTCGCCAAGGGCCACCCGGGCGCGCAGATCCGCGACAACGCGCTGTCCAAGGCGCGCTTCGAGTTCCGCTGGGAAGACCAGTTCAACCTCGGCCTCGACCCGGACAAGGCGAAGGAATTCCACGACGAGACCCTGCCCAAGGACTCGGCCAAGGTGGCGCACTTCTGCTCGATGTGCGGCCCGCACTTCTGCTCGATGAAGATCACCCAGGACGTGCGCGACTTCGCCGCCCAGCAGGGCATCGACGAGGCCGAGGCGCTGAAGAAGGGCATGGAGGTGAAGTCGGTGGAGTTCGTGAAGGGCGGGGCCGAGGTGTATCGGAACGTATAAACTGTAGCCATGAGCACCACCGCGCGCCTCTCCGACCAGTCCATCGCCGCCGCCGTCCAGGCGCTGGCGGAGGGCGCGCACCCGCAGAAGATCGTGCTTTTCGGTTCGTATGCGCGCGGCGACGCAACGGCCGACTCCGACCTCGACCTGCTCGTGATCGCGGATGAGGTCAACGATCGGGCGAGCGAAATGGTGCGCCTGCGCCGCCTGTTGCGCCCGCTGCGCGTGCCGGCCGATGTTCTCGTCTATTCCGCCGACGAGGTCAGCCGCTGGGGCGCCCAAACCGGTACGGCACTTTACTGGGCGCTCCGAGAAGGCAAGGTCGTATATGGCTGAATCGGTCGCTGCCATGCTGCTCGACGCAGCACGCGAAGATGCCAAGGCGGTTCGCGCCCTTAGCCAACTACCCGAAATATCCGACACGATCGTGGGCTTTCACGCCCAGCAGTCGATCGAAAAAGCACTCAAGGCGGTGCTGTCGTCGAGTAGCGTCGCCTTTCGCCGCACACACGACATCGCCGAGTTGCTCGACCTCATCAGCGACCACAGGCTTCCTTCACCACCGTTCGCCGACTTTCTCGATGAGCTCAACCCCTTCGCCGTCGAAGCGCGCGATGGGCTGATCGCACCGGGATCAATTGATCGCCTACAGGCCCTCGAGTGGATCGATCAAGTGCTGGACTGGGCGGTGGCAACAAGCAGCGGCCACCGCTCCGAGGACCCCGCACGGACACTCCGCGAGCAATCGCGCAAACCAGACTGAAAATCCCACCCAAGTCCGGGCGGTCGAGTTGATGAATTGACATCCTCCCCCGCCTGAAGGCCGAGGCTTGCCGTGCACCGGGTCACCCGCGACGGCTTCCCGGTACGCCACTGGGTGTTTCCGGGCAACACCGTCGATGTCACCACGGTGGCCCAGGTCAAGGAAGATCTCAAGGGCTGGCAGCTCACCCGCTGTCTGTTCGTCGGTGACGCCGGCATGGTCTCGCAGGCCAACTTCCAGGCGCTCGCCAAGGGCGGCGGAAAATATCTGATGGCGATGCCGATGCGCCGGGGCGACGAGGTGACCGAAGCGGTGCTCTCGCGCCCGGGCCGCTACCGCAAGATCGCCGACAACCTCGAGGTCAAGGAGGTCGTCGTCGGCGACGGCGAGCGTCGCCGACGCTACGCGGTGTGCTTCAACCCGCAGGAGGCCCGCCGTCAGCGCGCCCATCGCGACGAGCGCCTCCGCGAACTCGAGGCCGAGCTTGCATGCCTGGCCGATCAGGACGAGGGCGGACACAGCAAGCGCGTGTGCGCGCTGCGGACGCTTCCTGAAGGAGACCAAGCGGGGCCTGGCCATCGACCGGCAGGCCATCGCCGAACTCGAACGCTTCGACGGCAAGTTCGTCGTCCACAGCAACGACGACACCCTCACCGCCGAGGACATGGCGCTCGGCTACAAGCAGCAGCAGCGCGTCGAAGAAGCCTGGCGCACGATGAAGGGCGGCCTGCGCATGCGTCCGGTGTTCCACTGGGCGCCCCACCGCATCTACGCCCACATCGCGATCACCGTGCTGTCGCTGCTACTGGAACGCGTGATCGAGCACGCCTGCCAGGATACTTGGCGCAACGTGCGCGACGACCTCAAGCGCATTCAGCTCGCGCAATTGTCCAGCCCCAACGGCACCGTCTGGCAGGTCACCGAACCCACGGCGGAAGCGGCCAATCGACTGAAAGCATTGAAGATCAAGCCGCCGCCGGCCATCCTCCGGCTCGACTGAGCCCGACTCCCGCATAGATACACGGCCGTTTCCGGTGCCTCGCCGGACGCCTTGTGCTGCGCGCCTTGCGGCGGGACGTGTTACTTGGTGGTGTCAAAGTCAGGTCTGCTGACGTCTCTTCGCCGGGCAATCACCGTTCCGGCCAAACATAAGAAAAGAAGGCCTCGGTCGTCAGCGTTTTCGGATAAAGGCGTTCACTTCCAGACGGCCCAGGGAGCATCACCGTGACCTGACGGCAGGCGTCCGGCCCATGACTCAGGTGCAATGGACGAGCAGGGCCATAGACGTACATGCGGTCAAAAGGCAAGTGCGATGCGATCCAGCGTGCCACTTCCACCATGTCCTCGTCTTCGACGAGGAAATCCACCGCTGCGCCCTGACGTGGGCAAATCGGCCTCCTCAAACGATTGAGTTCGCAAGCCGCATGCTGGTCCAGGGCTGGCGCGATACGCGCCGGAAGTCTGCCCCCGCCTGCCGGCACTGACGGCCGGCGAACGAGCGGTATTTCGAAAACCGTTTTCGACGCTGTGGCTACAACGCAATCTTCCGGTCAAGTGTAAACTGGCGGGTTTCCCCCCCTTGCGGCTGCCCCAGGGCACGCCCTCCGCCGATGAAACTGCTCGAAGCTTTCACCCAGGACGACCTGATCGCCGCGCTCGGCGTGGAGACCGTGGCCAAGGGCCTGGGCTACGTGAGCCGGGTCAGCGCGCTGTCCGTCGAGGGCCACACGGTGTCGGCCCTGGTGAAGGGTCGCCAGCGCACGCCCTACACGGTCGAGGCCGAGGTCGAGGACGAAGTCCACCCCGTGGACGGGCACCCGATGCTCAGGAGCGAGTGCACCTGCCCGATGGGCTACGGCTGCAAGCACGTGGCGGCGATGATGCTGGTGTGGCTGCACCAGCGCCGCCGCCCCGACCGCCCGCGCGAGCAGGTGCTGGCCTGGGTGAAGGGCTTTCGCGAGACCGCGGACAGCCTCGCGAAGGACGGCACGCGCAAGCGCAGGCCGACCTCGGTCAGCTACGCGCTGCGCTATGTCGTCGAGCCCAGCCTGTACGGCGGCGACTTCAGCGTCAAATGCCACAAGGTGCGCCTCGACCAGCACGGCGAGATCCGCCAGCACGAGCCCTGGAGCAACATCGAGCGCGCGCTGCAGGCCCCGCCCGCCTTCGTGGACGACACCGACCTCGACCTGCTGCGCCTGCTGTGGGCGCACCGCGCGCGCGGTCACTTCGATGTCAGCGACGGGCTGCCGCTCGAGGGGCGCCACAGCGACGAGCTGATGCGCAGCCTGCTCGCCAGCGGCCGCGTGCATTTCGGCAGCCTCGCCGGCCGCGTGCTGGCGCTGGGCGAGCCGCGTGCCGGTACGCCCGACTGGACGATCACCAGCGAGGGGCTGCGCGCCCCGGTGCTGAGGGTGGAGCCCGCAGCCGACCGCGTGCTGGCGCTGCTGCCGCCCTGGTACATCGACACCGCGCGGGCCGAGGGCGGCCCGATCACGCTGCAGGTCTCCGCCGAGCTGGTGCAGCGCCTGCTCTGGCTCCCGGCGCTCACCCAGGCCGAATCCGAGCTGGTCGCCGAGACCCTGGCCGAGGTCGCCCCCGCCCTGCCCGCGCCCACGCTGCGCGGCGAACCGCCGGTCGAGCTCGGCGGCGCGCCGGTGCCGGTGCTGCGCCTGGAAACCCGCCCAACCTACCACGTGCGCTTTCGCCAGTACGCACCGCACGGGACCTATCTGTTCGACTTCGCCCAGCTCGCCTTCCGCTACGGCACCGTCACCGTCGAAGCCGGCGACGCCCGCCTCTTCCAGCCGCTGCCAGACGGGCGCAGCGCACGCCTGAGCCGCGACGAGGAGGCCGAGCGCGCCGCAGCGCAGCGTCTCGCCGCCGCCGGCGTCACCCGCATCCCGCCGGGCGCGGTGCAGACGAGCTTCGGCAGCCTGCCCGCCGATGCGCTCGGGCTGGCGAGCGAGGCGACCTGGCCCGGCTTCATGGCCGAGACCGTGCCGGCCCTGCGTGCGGAAGGCTGGGAGGTGGCCTTCCCGAGCGACTTCCGCCACCACGCGATCGACATCGATCACCTCATGCTCGACATCGACGAGCATCAGGACGGCTGGCTGGGCCTGTCGCCGGGCGTCGAGATCGACGGCAAGGCCCTGCCGCTGGCGCCGCTCCTCGCCGGCCTGTTCGCGCACGATCCGCGCTGGCTGTCCGGCCGCCTGGACGAGATCGACGACCACGAGGCGGTGATCCTGGAGGACGAGACGCTCGGCCGCCTGCGCATCGGCGCGGCGCGCATCAAGCCGCTGGTGCGCGCGCTGGTCGACCTCTTCGACCGCCCCGACCACGACTGGCGCGTCTCGAAGCTCGACGCCACCCGCCTGGCCGACCTCGACCTGCCCGGCCGCGGCCGCGAGCAGCTCGCCGCGCTCGCCGCGCGCCTTCGCGACGCCGAGGGCA
>NZ_AMXF01000190.1 GCF_000310225.1 Thauera phenylacetica B4P | reverse complement strand
GCGCGCCTGCGCCGGCGCCCGCTGCGGCGCGCGCTGGCGGTCCGCGGTGCCGCCGTCGTGCTCGCGCTGGTCGTGGCCGCGGGCGCGCTCGGCAGCGTGTTCAAGGACTTCTCCGCGCAGATGCGCAACCACAAGGAGCTGCGCTACCTGATCACCCCTGCCGCGCCGCTTTGGTCGCTCGCGCGCGTGCTGAGCCGCGACGCGCAGGCGGCCAATCAGCCGCGCCAGCCCGTCGGCGCCGATGCCCGCCTGGGGGCGAGCTGGGCGTCGGCGAAGAAGCCGGCGCTGTTCGTGATCGTGGTCGGCGAGACCGCGCGCGCCGCCAACTGGGGGCTGGACCGCGGGGCGGGGCCGTCGCCCATCCGCGACACCACGCCCGAGCTCGCCCGCCGCGACGTCATCAACTTTCCTGACGTGACGAGCTGCGGCACCAACACCGAGGTGTCGGTGCCCTGCATGTTCTCGCTGCAGGGGCGGCGCGGCTACGACGAGGACGCCATCCGCGGCAGCGAGTCCTTGCTCGACGTGCTTCGCCACGCCGGCCTGCGGGTGGTGTGGAACGACAACCAGTCCGGCTGCAAGGGGGTGTGCGCCGGCGTGGAGAGCCTGCGTCCCGATCCCGCCGCCTTGCCCGCGCTGTGCGACGGCGAGCGCTGCCTCGACGAGGCCTTGCTCGAGAGCAGCCGGGCGCTGCTGCGCGACCCGCAGGGCAACCTCGTGCTCGTTCTGCACCAGCTCGGCAACCATGGCCCGGCCTACTTCCGCCGTTATCCGGAAGCCTTCCGCCGCTTCACGCCGACCTGCGATGACGAGGACCTGTCGAAGTGCTCCCGCGAACAGGTGGCCAACAGCTACGACAACGCGCTGAGCTACACCGACCACGTGCTCGCGCGCAGCATCGATCTGCTCGAGGAGCTGGCGTCGCGCTACGACACCGCGCTGCTCTACGTCTCGGACCACGGCGAATCGCTCGGCGAGAACGGCCTCTACCTGCATGGGCTGCCGTACTCGATCGCGCCCGCGGAGCAGACCCGGGTGCCGATGCTGATGTGGCTGTCGTCCGGATTCGCCGCGCGCAACCGGGTCGATGCGGCGTGCCTGCGTGCGCAGGCTGCCCGGCCCGCGAGCCACGACAACCTATTCCACACCGTCCTGGGCCTGCTCGACGTGCGCACCGCCGTCCGCGACGACGCACTGGACCTCGCCGCCCCCTGCCGGAGCTGAGCACATGCCGACCAACGAACTCGTCACCCCGCTGCCGGTGCCCGCGCTCGATGCGTCGCGGCGCTGGCTGCTCGCGCAGTCGGCGTTGCTCGGCCTCGGCGCGCTGCTGTTGTACTGGACCTTTGAGCGCACCGATCTGGATCGCCGCCTGGCACACGCGCTGTTCGATGCCGAGCTCGGTCTCTTTCCCCTGCGGCACAGCTGGTTCCTCGAGGCGGTGATGCACAAGGCGGCCAAGCAGGCCACCTACGTGCTGGTGGCGGCCAGCCTGTACCTGTGCTGGCAGGGCTGGCGCGGCCGGCTGGCGTGGCTGCCCGCGCGCAATGCACTGCTCGCGGCGATCGGCATGCTCGCGATCCCGCTCGCGACCTCGACCGCCAAGCTGCTGACGGCGCGCTACTGCCCCTGGGACCTCATCGACTTCGGCGGCTACGCACCCTATCTGGGCCTGTTCGAGGCTGCGCCGCCGGGGCTCAAGGCGGGGCAGTGCTTCCCGGCCGGGCACGCGTCGACCGGCTTCCTGTGGATCGTCTGGGCGGTGGCACTGCGACCGGCCGGACCGCGGGCGGCGCGCGCCGCCCTGGTGGCGGGCCTGCTCGCCGGCGGCATCCTCGGCACGGCCCGCATGCTGCAGGGCGCGCACTTCCTGTCGCACACGCTGTGGACGCTGTGGCTGGCGTGGGCGGCGAGCTTGCTCCTGGCGGTGGCCGTGCGCGCCGAGCTCGGCTTCGGCGATCGGCGCCGCGCGTGATGCGATCGGGCTGCGCCGGAGCGCAGCCCCTGTCCTTCAGCGCACGTCGACGCGGCCGTTCCGCGTGCGCTTGACCCCGGTGATCATCGCCCCGACCAGGTTGACCCGCTCCAGGCGCCCGATGACGATGGCCGCCGCGGCATGGATGCCAGCGAGCGCGATCAGGGTGGTGGCGAGGCCCGCGTGCAGCTCTTCCAGCCACTCCTCGCCCCAGAACAGGTCCGTGGTCTGCAGGAAGCCGGTCAGGCCCAGTGCGAGGACGAGCGTCATCAGCGCGAGCATCATCAGCGCGCCCAGGGGAGTGTGGCCGGGCTGGAAGTCATGCCTGCCGGCGCGGATCGCCGCCAAGTGGGCGCGCAGCCGCGCCGGCGTCGGGAAGAAATCGGCGAAGCGCGCGTGTGCGCTGCCGACGAAGCCCCAGACGAGGCGGGCGACGACGAGCGCCGAGGCGGTGTAGCCGACCAACTGGTGCAGCGTCTCGCCGTCATCGACGACGACGAAGTTCACGAGGACGCAGCTCACCAGGCTCCAGTGGAAGACGCGCACGAACGGGTCCCAGACCCGCAGGGCAAGATCGGAATCGGGCGGGGGCATGGCAGGCGCTCCTGTGGGGGTGGGGGAGGGCGGCGCACGATCGCGCGCCGCCCTCCGATGGCGACTCACTTGCGTTCGAGTTCGGCGCCGGTCTCGGGGTTGAAGTAGATCTCCACCTTCTTTCCATCCTTGTCGAAGCCGTAGATCTCGTAGCAGTCGTTCTTGGTGACCTTGAAGGTCTTGATCCTGTAGCCCTGGGCTTCGACCTTGGCCTTGAAGTCGGCCTCCTTCATCCACTTCTCCTTGGGGGCGGTGCAGGTGGGGCCGGCGAGGGCCGAGGTGGAAACGAGCGCGGCGGCGGCGAGGGCGAGAATGCGGTTCATGATGGTTCTCCTGTCTGTAGGTCGGACGCGTTCCGATCCGGAACACGGGCGCAATCTAAGCCGCTGCACATGAAGGGAAGCTGAACTCGCGGGTGCACGAAGAGGCGTGCCTGCGGGCGAGATCGGTCACATTCGCACCTTGCGGCGCTTACAGAAACCGATGCGCATCTCGACCCCGTGGAGTGGCGCAAGCCGCGAACGGGCGGCCCGGCGATTGACGCGCGTGCCGACCGCCACCTCCGCATTCGCGCCTGGCGGCGCTCCTACGGAAACCGTCGCCGATTCAGCGCGGGTTCAGGGTGGCGCGCGCAGAGTGGGTCCCGTCGCCAAACAACCGGAGATGATCATGACGACCCGACTCAGCCGCAATACGGTTTCCCTGGCCGCGCTGCTGGCCTTGTTCACGATCCAGGCCCACGCTGCCGAATCCAGTACCGGGGCCCCGGCCGCCGCGCCCATGCAGGCAGGCGCATCCGCCGGCGCGGACCCGTGTGCGCAGCTGCGTGCGCAGATCGCGGCGCAGGCGGAGATCCTGCCGCGCCCCAACGTCGAGCTGCTCGGCAAGGTCGGCGCCAACGAGCAGTGCCATTTCACCTCGGCCGAGACCTACCGCGCCGCGTGGGGCGCAAAGCCGCTGAACCTGCCCGAGCCGCGCGGCGGGGGGCATGACGAAGACGATTGAACACCGATGGAGGCGGCACGCGGTGTAGCCGCTGCCGCCTTAAGCTGCACTTAAGCCTGCGCGGTCAGGATCCGGTCCAGTTCTCATCAATGGACCCAGACACACATGGACCTCCCATGGCTCGATCATCCTTCCAGTGCCGCCCCTGGCTTGCAGCCCGCGGCGCGCAGCCTTCGCCTGCTCGAGGTCGATGAGGCGCGCCGCCGGGCGGTGGAAGACTTCGTGCGCGAACGCTTCGCGGCGCATTACCAGGCGCGGGTGCGCCAGTTCATGCCCCGGCTGTTTGCGCTCGAAGCCGCCGATGGCAGCCTCCACGGCGCGGTCGGCTGCCGTGGCGCGGCGGAGCAGGGGCTCTTCCTCGAACGCTATCTCGACGAGCCGGTCGAGCGCGTCATCGCGCGACGGACGGGAGCGCGGGTGGAGCGTGAGGGGATCGTAGAGGTCGGCAACCTCGCCGCCCACGGGGCCGGCACCGCGCGCCTGCTGATCATCGCGCTCACCCGCATCCTCGCCGCCGAGGGCCTGCGCTGGGTGTGCTTCACCGGCACGCCAGCGCTGATCAACAGCTTTCGCCGCCTCGGTCTCGACCCGCTCACGCTCGGTCCAGCCGATCCGCGCCGCATGGGGGCGGAACTTCCGGAGTGGGGAAGCTACTACGAGGCCGGCCCGCTGGTGATGGCGGGGGAGATCCCGGGTGGGGACCGCGCCCTCGCGGGCGCGGGTCGCTACCTCCCGTCCGAACGTGGAGGGCCGCTCCGTGCCGGATGCGTCTGAATCCTTCCTGGCCTGCCTCGTCCGCCATGGCGGGCGGCCCGCACTGCGGGGCGAGGGCGGGGAGCTCGCCTACGATCGCCTGCCCGAGGCCGTCGCCGCGTGCCGTGCCCTCCTCGACTCGGTGGGTGCGCGTCGCGTCGCGCTCGCGCTCGACAACGGCCCGCAGTGGGCGCTGTGGGACCTCGCGCTGCTCGCCGACGGGCGCGTGTGCGTGCCGCTGCCCGGCTTCTTCTCCCCTGCGCAGCAGGTCCATGTGCTCGACAGCGCCGGCGTCGACACGCTGATCGTCGATCCCGCCACCATCGCGGGCGCGGCGGGATTCCCGGGCTTTGCGGCGGTCGCGCCGGGCGTCCTGCAGCGCGCGCCGGCGCACGTCGCGACGCTGCCCGCGGGGACGGTGAAGATCACCTATACCTCCGGCACCACCGGCCAGCCCAAGGGGGTTTGCCTGAGCGCGGCGGCGCAACTCGCGGTGGCGCGCAGCGTGGCGCAGATCGGCGCGGCGTGCGCGGTCGAGCGTCATCTGGGTGTGCTGCCGCTGGCGACGCTGCTCGAGAACATCGCCGGGCTGTACGCCGGCCTGCTCGCCGGTGCGCGTGTGGAGCTGCTGCCGATGCGCACGATCGGCTTCAGCGGGGGCGGCGGCTTCGATCCGGCGCGCTTCCTGCAGACCCTGCATGCGCATCGACCGCATAGCCTGATCCTGTTGCCGCAGATGCTGCTCGCGCTCGTCGGGGCCGCCGAGCAAGGCCATGCGCTGCCCGCCGGGCTGCGTTTCGTCGCGGTGGGCGGCGGGCAGGTGTCGCCGCGGCTGCTGCAGCGTTCCGAAGCGCTCGGGCTGCCGGTGTACGAGGGCTACGGCCTGTCGGAGTGCGCCTCGGTGGTGTGTCTCAACACCCCGTCGGCGCGCCGTATCGGCACGGTGGGGCGGCCCTTGCCGCACGCAGGGGTGTGCATCGGCGACGACGGCGAGGTGCAGGTGCGCGGCGCGCGCATGCTCGGCTACCTCGGCGAGGCACCGCCGGCGGACGCGTTGGCGGCCCACGCGTGGCTGGGCACCGGCGACCTCGGCCATTTCGACGACGGCTTCCTGGTCCTGCACGGGCGCAGGAAGCACCAGTTCATTACCGCCTACGGGCGCAACGTGAACCCCGAGTGGGTCGAGGCCGAACTCGTCCAGCAGGGGCCGATCGCCCAGGCCTGGGTGCACGGTGAGGCCCGCCCCGAGAACCTCGCCGTGCTCGTGCCGCGCCGCGCCGACTGCAGCGACGTCGAGCTCGAGGCGGCGGTGGCCGCCGCCAACGCGGGCCTGCCCGACTACGCGCGCGCGCACCGCTGGCTGCGCGCCGAGGCGCCCTTCACCCCGGCAAACGGCCTCCTCACCGCCAACGGCCGCCTGCGCCGCGCTGCGCTCGCGGCGCACTACCTGCCGCGCAGCGGCGCCGATGGCGGCGCCCCGGGCGTCCACTTCACCTCCTTCAGCGACGAGACCGAAACATGAGCTTCTTCCAGCAACTCCAGGACCAGACCGTGGCCGAACGCGACATGCTGTTCGCCGCGCCGATCATCCAGCAGGCGCTCGCCGGCAAGGTCGCGCTGCCCAGCTACATCGCCTTCCTCACCGAGGCCTATCACCACGTCAGCCACACCGTGCCGCTGCTGATGGCCTGCGGCGCGCGCCTGCCCGCACGGCTCGAATGGCTGCGCGGCGCGATCGCCGAATACATCGACGAGGAGTATGGCCACCAGGAGTGGATCCTGAACGACCTCGCCGCCTGCGGCGCCGACCCCGAGGCGGTGCGCCGCAGCCAGCCGGCGCTGCCCACCGAGCTGATGGTGGCCTATGTCTACGACCGCATCGCGCGCCATAACCCGGTGAGCTTCTTCGGCATGGTCAACGTGCTCGAAGGCACCAGCATCGCGCTCGCCACCCGCGCGGCGGGGTCGATCCGCAGCAGCCTGGGGTTGCCGCCCGAGGCCTTCAGCTACCTGAACTCGCACGGCAGCCTCGACCTCGAGCACATGGACTTCTTCGCGACGCTGATGAACCGGCTCGACGAGGACGACGACCGTGCCGCGGTGGTGCACACCGCGCGCGTCGTGTATCGCCTGTACGGCGACATTTTCCGCGGCCTGCCGCTGGCGGCCTGAGGAGCGGCGCGATGGAACTGAACGGAAGCCGCGTGCTGGTCACCGGCGCGAGCGGGGGCATCGGCGACGCGCTGGTCGGGCAGCTTTGCACGGCGGGCGCGCAGGTGCTGGCGGTCGGTCGCGACGCCGACAAGCTCGCGGCCGCGCAGGGGCGCTTTCCGCATGCGCTGCGCGCGCTCGCCGCCGATCTCGCCACCCCCGCCGGCGTCGATGCGGTGGCTGCCGCGGCGCGGGATTTCGGCGGCGTCGACTGCGTGGTCCAGGCCGCCGGCCTCAACCGCTTCGGCCTCGTCGAGCAGCAGGACGACGAGGCCATCGCGGCCCAGGTCGCGCTCAACCTGGTGGCGCCGATGCTGCTCACCCGGCGCCTGCTGCCCTTGCTGCGCGAGCGCCCGCGCGCGCTGCTGCTGTTCGTCGGCTCGACCTTCGGCGCGATCGGCTATCCCGGCTTCGCGCCCTACAGCGCCACCAAGTTCGGTCTGCGCGGCTTCGCCGAGGCGCTGCGCCGCGAGCTCGCCGACGGCCCGGTGCGCGTGCTCTACCTGGCGCCGCGCGCCACCCGCACCGCGATGAACGCCGGCGCGGTGGTCGAGATGAACCGCGCGCTTGGCGTGGCGATGGACCCGCCGGCGCAGGTCGCCGCCGCGATCGTGCAGGCGCTGCGCGACGAGTCGCCCGAGCGCCATCTCGGCTGGCCGGAGCGATTCTTCGCCCGCCTCAACCGGCTGCTGCCGCGCGTGGTCGATCGCGCCCTGCGCGGACAGCTGGCCACCATCCAGCGTTTCGCCCATTCCGAACCGGAGGAAAACCGCCCATGAACATGCCCGACCACAAACCGTTCGCCACCGCGACACTCCGGCTCGCCCGCCGCGTCGCGCTCCCGCTCGCCTTTCCGCTCCTTTCCCTGCTGGCCGCGCCGGCCGCCTTCGCGCTCGCCGACACCGGCAAGGCCGAGCTCCAGGCCGTGCAGGGCCGCTGGGCCGACATCCACTACGGCCTGCCCGAGAAGCACCGCGAGGCGGCCTTCGCCGAGCTCGCCGAGCGCGCCGCGAGGGCGGTCGCCGTCGAGCCCGAGGCGGCCGAGCTGCGCATCTGGCACGCCATCGTCCTGAGCACCTGGGCAGGGGCGAAGGGCGGGCTCGGCGCGCTCGGCCTCGTCAAGGAGGCCAAGGCCGAGCTCGAGACCGCCCTGCGGCTCGACCCGCGCGCGCTCGACGGCTCGGCCTACACCAGCCTCGGCAGCCTCTACTATCAGGTGCCCGGATGGCCGCTGGGCTTCGGCGACGACGCGCAGGCCGAAAAGCTGCTGAAGCAGGCCTTGGCGATCAACCCCGGCGGCATCGATCCCAATTACTTCTACGGCGACTTCCTCTCGCGGCAGAAGCGCTACGCCGAAGCGCGCACGGCGCTGGAGAAGGCGCTCGCCGCCCCCGACCGCCCCGGGCGCGCGA
Organism: Thauera phenylacetica B4P; assembly: GCF_000310225.1. GTDB lineage: Bacteria > Pseudomonadota > Gammaproteobacteria > Burkholderiales > Rhodocyclaceae > Thauera > Thauera phenylacetica. Next base: position 19 of record NZ_AMXF01000190.1, on the reverse strand, counting down.
GCGCCGACGCCGGCCGGCG
>NZ_AMXF01000189.1 GCF_000310225.1 Thauera phenylacetica B4P | reverse complement strand
GTGCCGGCAGGCGCGAAAACGGCGGTGGAGCGCTGCATGCGCGTCGAGCGGCAGACCGCCGGGTTCGCAGCTGCCGCAGCTCCTACAGGCGGGGTCGGGACGCGCGGAGGTTCATGTAGGAGTGCCGGCAGGCGCGAAAACGGCGGTGGAGCGCTGCATGCGCGTCGAGCGGCAGACCGCCGGGTTCGCAGCTGCCGCAGCTCCTGCAGGCGGGGTCGGGACGCGCGGTGGTTCATGTAGGAGCGCCGGCAGGCGCGAAAACGGCGGTGGAGCGCTGCATGCGCGTCGAGCGGCACACCCGCCGGGTTCGCAGCTGCCGCAGCTCCTGCAGGCGGGGTCGGGACGCGCGGTGGTTCATGTAGGAGCGCCGGCAGGCGCGAAAACGGCGGTGGAGCGCTGCATGCGCGTCGAGCGGCAGACCGCCGGGTTCGCAGCTGCCGCAGCTCCTGCAGGCGGGGTCGGGACGCGCGGTGGTTCATACAGAAGCGCCGGGACGCGCGGATGTCCATGTAGGAGTGCCGGGACGCGTGGCGGTTCATGTAGGAGCGCCGGCAGGCGCGAACCCGGCGCCCCGGTTACACCCGCGCGTGCGTCTTCGGCGTGAAGCCCCGGTCTCCGCCCCTCACGCCTGCGACGGCGGCCGCAGCTCGAAGATCGCCCGCACCACCCCCGGCTCCTCCGAGGCCTTGAGCTTGAAGCCGAGGTGCTTGAGCAGCCCGAGCATCGGCTCGTTCTCGCCCATCACCTCGCCGACGAGGCGCTGGATGCCGATCTCGCGTGCGTAGCGCACCAGCTTGTCCATCAGGATCGAGCCCAGGCGCTGGCGCTTGAGGTCGGAGCGGATGACGAGGGCGAACTCGGCGGTGTGGTTGTCCGGGTCGGCCACCGCGCGCGACACGCCCAGGGTCTCGGGCTTGCCGTCGGGGCCGGTGGCGGTGGCGATGAAGGCCATCTCGCGGTCGTAGTCGATCTGCGTCAGGCGCGCCATCTCGCGGCGCGGGAACTCGGGGATGTAGTTGAAGAAGCGGTAGATGAAGTCCTCGCGGGTGAGGCGCGACAGGAAGGCGTAGTGCGCCGGCTCGTCCTCGGGGCGGATCGGGCGCAGCAGGATCGGGCGGCCGTCGCGCAGCTGCGAGGGCTCCTCGAGCGCCTTCGGGTAGGGCTGGATCGCCAGCCGGTGCTCGTGCGCGGTGGCCGGGCGCAGGCGCATGTGGGCGTCGAGGGCCTGCACGCCGTGCTCGTCGACGAACACCGGGTTGATGTCCATCTCGTGGATCTCGGGATGGTCGACGACGATCTGCGAGACCTTGGTGAGGGTGAGCGCGAGCGCGTCGCGGTCGGCCGCGGGCAGGTGGCCGCGCGCCTCGAGCAGCGCTGCCGCCTTGCTGCGGGCGATGAGGTCGTCGGCGAGCGGCTTGTTGAGCGGCGGCAGGCCGACCGCGAGGCCGCGGAAGATCTCCAGCGCGCGGCCGCCCTCGCCGAACACGATCACCGGTCCGAACAGGCGGTCGGTGCTGACGCCGATCAGCAACTGGCGGGCGTGGCCGCGCATCACCATGCGCTGCACGGTGAAGCCGCTCACCGACACCGGCGGCTCGGCGCGCCCGGCGCGCTCGATCATGCCGCGCGCGGCGACCTCGACCGCCTCGGTGCTCTCGAGGTTGAGCGCGACGCCGCCGACGTCCCACTTGCGGCGGATGTCGCGCGACATCAGGGTGAGCGCGACCGGCAGGCCGATGCGGCCGGCGATCTGCGCGGCCTCTTGCGGGCTGGCGGCGAGGTGGGTCTGGATGACTGGCACGCCGTAGGCGGCGAGCACGTCCTTGGATTCGGATTCGGTGAGGCTGGCGCGCGACTCGGCGAGCGCGCCCTGGATCACCGCGCGGGCGCGCGCGACGTCGGGCTTGAACGCCACCGGTTCGGAAGTGGGTACCTCCATCAGCACCTCGGAGGCGGTGCGGTGGCGGTGCATGTGCAGGAAGGCGCTGGCCGCGTGCTCGGGCGAGTCGAAGGTGGCGATGCCGGCGTTGATGAAGAGGTTGCGCTCCTTCTCGACGCTCTCGTCGCCGACCCAGCAGGTCATCAGGTTGATGCCGGTCTCGCGCGCGGTGGCGATCACCTGCTGCGCGGTGTCGATGCTGCTGGAGAGCGCGTTCGGGGTGTGGATGAGCAGCACGGCGTCGCCGTCGCGCTCTTCCTGCAGGATCTTGAGCAGGCGCTCGTAGCAGGCCGGCTCGGAGTCGACGCGGATCTCGAGCGGATTGCGCCCGTTCCAGCCCGGCGACATGAAGCGGCGCAGGCGCTCGATGGTCGGCTCCTTGAGCGTCGGCAGGGTGTAGCCGGCGAGGTAGAGGCTGTCCTCCACCATCAGGCCGGCGCCGCCGCCGTTGCTCAGCACGACCAGACGGTTGCCGCGCAGTGGGCGGGCGCGCAGCACGGTCTCGGCGGCGCCGAACATCTCCTCGAGCTGGTCCACCCGCAGGATGCCGGCGCGGCGCAGTGCGGCGTCGTGCACGTCGTCGTGGCTGACCAGGTTGGGCATCTCGAGGAAGAGCGGATCGGAGACGCCCATCAGCGGGTTGTTGGGCGAGCGCCCGGCCTTGATCGCGATCACCGGCTTGTTGCGCGCGGCGGCGCGCGCGGCCGACATGAAGGCGCGGCGGTCCTGGATGGACTCGATGTAGAGCAGGATCGCGCGCGTGCCCGAGTCGGCGGCGAGGAAGTCGAGCACCTCGCCGAAGCCGACATCGAGGCTGTCGCCGAGCGAGACGAAGTGCGAGAAGCCGACCTTCTTGCGCAGCGCCCAGTCGAGCACCATGGTGCCGACCGTGTCGCGCTGGGAGACGAAGCCGAGCTTGCCCGGGCGCGCGGGGATCTGCGAGAAGGTGGCGTTGAGGCCGAGCCCGGGCACCAGGATGCCCAGCGTGCTGCCGCCGAGCAGGCGCATCTCGTGGCGGCGGGTGATCTCGAGGATGCTGCGATCGAGCGGGCGGCCGTCGGCGCCGAGCGTGGCGTCGAGCTGGTTGGCCATCACCATCACCGCGCGCGTGCCGCGCTCGCCGAGCTCCTCGACGATGCGGGGCACGAGCGGCGCGGGCGTGCACACGATGGCCAGGTCGGGCGTCTGCGGGAGCGCGGCCACGCTGGGATAGGTGAGCACCCCGGCGACCGAGGGGCGGCGGGGGTTGACCGGCATGATCGGGCCGGCGAACTGGCCCGACAGCAGGTTGCGCATGAGCACGTTGCCCATGCGGCGCTCGCGCGCGCTCGCGCCGATCACGGCGATCGAGCGCGGATTGAACAGGCTTTTCAGGTGGCGGAAGCTCATCGCCTTGCTCCCCGGGGAAGAATCGCTCGTCTGCAGTTTAATGCACGCGCGCTATGCGTGCATGAACTGAATTGCGGCCTTGTCGGTGCGCCCGCCGCGGCCCGGCGCCTGGCGTCGGGGGCCAGGCGCGGTTCAGCCCGCGGCGACGGTATGGACGAGGTAGTTCACGTCGGTGTCGCGGCCGAGCGAGTAGGTCTTGGCGAGCGGGTTGTAGGACAGCCCGATGATCTCCTGCACGTCCAGGCGCGCATTGCGGCAGTGGCGGCTGAGCTCGGAGGGCTTGATGAAGCGGGCGTACTCGTGGGTGCCGGCGGGAAGCAGCTTGAGAAGGTATTCGGCGCCGACGATCGCGAACAGGTAGGACTTGGGGTTGCGGTTGAGCGTGGACAGGAAGACGTGGCCGCCCGGTTTCACCAGCCGGGCGCAGGCGGCGACGATGCTGGCCGGATCGGGCACGTGCTCGAGCATCTCCATGCAGGTGACGACGTCGAAGTGGCCGGGCAGTTCGTCGGCGAGCGCCTCGGCGCTCTGGTGGCGGTAGTCGACCTTGTGGCCGCTCTCGAACAGATGCAGGCGGGCGACGCTGAGCGCCTTCTCGGACAGGTCGATGCCGGTGACCTCGGCGCCGAGCGAGGCCATGCCCTCGGCGAGGATGCCGCCGCCGCAGCCGATGTCGAGCACCTTCTTGCCGGCGAGCGCGGCCTTGCCGTCGATCCAGCCCAGGCGCAGCGGGTTGATTTCGTGCAGGGGGCGGAACTCGGAGGCGGGGTCCCACCAGCGGTGGGCGAGGTCGCTGAACTTCTGCAGCTCGGCGGGATCGGCGTTGACGGTGTTCATGGCTTCGGGTGTCCTTGCTAGCGCGCACGCCGGGTGCGCGCGCACCCGGCACAAACGAAAAAGCCCCGCCGAGGCAGGGCTTTCGGGTTACCGGCTCGGGGATTACTTGGAGCCGATGACTTCCACTTCGACGCGACGATCCGGCTGCAGGCAGGAGATCTGCGCGGCGCGACCACCGACCTTGTCGCACTTGTTGCCGGTCACGGGCTGCGTTTCGCCCTTGCCTTCGGTGTAGACGCGGTTGGCATCGACGCCCTTCGAGACCAGGTAGGTCTTGACGGCGGCGGCACGGCGCTCGGACAGGCGCTGGTTGTAGGCGTTCGAACCCAGGCGGTCGGTGTGGCCGACGGCGAGGATCACTTCCAGCTTGAGCGACTTGGCCTGGGCGGCGAGCTGGTCGAGCTTGGCCTTGCCTTCAGCCTTCAGGACGGCCTTGTCGAAGTCGAACAGGGCGTCGGCCGACAGCTTGACCTTGTCGGCGGTGGGCTTCGGCGCCGGGGCGGCCGCGGCAGCCTTCACGGTGCACTTGTCGGCGGGGACGATGTCCTTGTCGCAAGCGCAACCGACGGGCAGGTCGCCAGCCAGCGCGGTCGAGGCGGCGGCGGGGCTCCAGTAGCCGGTACGCCAGCACAGGCCGGTACCACTGCGAGCGACGACGTTGCGCGCGTCGATCACGTAGGGGATTTCACCCTTGCCGGCGACGACGACGTCGTTGACCTGAGCGAAAGCGCTCGGGGCGGACAGGCCGATCGAGGCGATGGCGGCCAGCATGAGCATCTGCTTCTTGGATTGTTTGATCATGGTTTCCTCTTTGAAGGGCGAGTCGCCGGAATTGCCACTGAACGAAATGAAGACTGGCGAATCTGCCGTCTTCGTGTCGGTTTGTACCAGTATATCCAGTTCAATTACCGAGCCTAGTTTGCCACATCGACACCAGCCGGAGCAATTCGGTGTCGTTAATATGCAACAGCGAGACGCCTTTGTCCACGCGGGTTTCACCGTCGATCCACACGTGCGAGACATTTTCGCGACCGCAAACGTAGACGAGATGCGACACCGGATCGAAACAGGGCCGGTATTGCGGCGCGGAAAGCTCGAGCGCGCAAAGATCGGCGCATTTGCCTATTTCGATGGAGCCGATGCGATCGTCCATGCCCAATGCGCGCGCACCGTCGAGCGTGGCCATGCGCAAGGCGACATGCGCCGGCACGGCGGTGGCGTCGAGGCTGCCGACCTTGGCGAGCAGCGCGGCGTGGCGCATCTCCTGGAGCAGGTCGAGGCGGTTGTTGCTCGCCGCGCCGTCGGTGCCGAGGCCGACCGGGATGCCGGCGGCGAGCAGGCGCGGGACCGGCGCGATGCCGCTGGCGAGCTTCATGTTCGAGGTGGGGCAGTGCGCGACGCTGCAGCCGTGGCGGGCGAGGAGCTCGATGTCGGACGCGTCCACGTGCACGGCGTGGACGCCGATCAGGTTGCTGCCGAGCACGCCGAGGCGCGCCAGGCGCGCGAGCGGCCGGCAGCCGTGGGCGGCGAGCGAGTCGGCGATCTCCTGCGCGGTCTCGTGGATATGCACATGGATCGGCAGCTCGAGCTCGTCGGCCAGAGTCTGCACGTGGCGGAAGCTCTCGTCCGAGACGGTGTAGGGCGCGTGCGGGGCGATCGAGAAGCCGAGCAGCGGGTGGCCCTGCCAGCGGTCGCGGGCGGCCAGGCCCTTGCGCAGGTAGTCCTCGGGGTCGCTCGCGTACGAGGTGGGGAACTCCAGCGTGACCGCACCCACCACCGCGCGCATGCCCGCGGCGACGAAGGCTTCCGCCGCCGCCTCGGGGTGGAAGTACATGTCGCTGCAGGTGGTGATGCCCCCGCGGATCATCTCGGCCGCGGCGAGCAGGGTGCCGTCGCGCACGAAGGCGGCGTCGACGTGCCGGCTCTCGGCCGGCCAGATCGCCTCCTGCAGCCAGCGCATCAGCGGCAGGTCGTCGGCGATGCCGCGCAGCAGGCTCATCGCGGCGTGGGTGTGGAGGTTGACCAGGCCGGGGATCAGCACGTGGCGGGGGAGCTCGACCACCTTGTCGGCGACGTAGCGCGCGCGCGCCGCGTCCTGGTCGAGCACGTCGACGATGCGTCCGCCGCGGATCGCCACGGCGTGGTCGGCGAGCACGGAGTCGTGCGGATCGACGGGGACGATCCAGCGGGCGTTGATCAGCAGGTCGACGGCTTCGCTCAAGGCGGGCTCCTCGCGGGGCGGTTGCGGGACGGGCCTCATTCAAGCACGCACGGCCCGGGGCGGACAATCCCGCGCGGCCGCGGGCGCGGGGGCGCACGCCGGCGCCGGATCGTGCAACAATCGCGCCGATGCCTGCCGCTCGCGCGGGCGCTCCAGCCTTGCAATACAGCATGAACCGGATTCCCGAACGCATCGGCAAGTACAGGATCATCAAGGAGATCGGCCGCGGCGCGACCGCGGTGGTCTATCTCGCCGAGACCCCGGACTACCCCGAGCCGGTGGCGCTCAAGCACGTGCGCTTCGACGACAAGGCGCGCGACGAGGCGAAGTGGAACCGCCGCCTGATCAAGCTGCTGAAGGCCGAGCGCGTGGTGTCGGGCCGCCTCGACCACCCCAACATCATCCGCATCCACGACGCCTCGATCGAGCCCGACCAGGCCTACGTGGTGATGGAGTACTTCCCCGGCGGCTCGCTCGAGCGCTACTGCGGCTTCCAGAACCTGCTGCCCATCCATCGCACGATCGGGATCGTGTTCAAGTGCTGCATGGCGCTCGACCACGCCTACCGCCAGGGCATCGTGCACCGCGACATCAAGCCGGCGAACATCCTGGTCGACGAGCAGGACAACGTGAAGATCACCGACTTCGGCCTCGCGCTCAACATCAACAAGAAGCTCGACACCGACTCGACCTTCATCATGGGCGTGGGCTCGCCGGCCTACATGAGCCCGGAGCAGATCAAGGGGTATCCGCTCAACCAGAAGACCGACCTGTATTCGCTCGGCGTGCTCCTGTTCCACATGCTCACCGGCCGCCTGCCCTTCCGCGCCAGCAATCCGGCGCAGCTCGTGTACAAGATCATCAACGCCGACCCGCCCTCGGTCTCGCAGCTCAACCCGGACGTGCCCGAGCAGATGGACGCGGTGATCCGCAAGGCTCTCGAGAAGGACCTGTACTCGCGCTACCGCAATGGCGCCGAGTTCGCCAAGGACCTCGCCGCGGTGCGCTACCAGATCCTCGACGAAGGCCACGTGCATCACGACGCCGAGCGCTTCGCGCGCCTGCGCAAGCTCGCCTTCTTCACCGAGTTCGAGGACGTCGACCTGTGGGAGGTGATGCGGATCTGCGCCTGGCGCAAGGTCGGCAGCGACCTTGGGCTGATGCGCGAGGGCGACATGGACCAGCGCTTCGGTATCGTGCTCGAGGGCAAGGTCGAGCTCTCGATCGAGGGCCGGCGGGTGCTGGAGGTGGGGCCGGGCGAGGTCTTCGGCGAGCAGGCCTGGCTCGACCAGCTTGAGCACAGGCAGCTGCTGAGCGCGGTGTCGCTCGACGAGCTGAGCTATCTCGAGGTCAACCCGGCTGCGCTCGCGCTCGCCAGCGAGGAGGTGCTGGAGCGCTTCCGGCGCCAGCTCGGCACGGTCTCCGTGCGCCGGCTCGCGGCGGTGTCGCGCCAGGCGGCCGCACACGCTCCCGCTGCGGTGCGTGCCGTGCGCGCGGCGCCGATCGCGCACGACCTGCAGATCGTCGATTACTGAAAGTTCGCGGGCGTGATCCGCCCGCACCCGCCCGGCCCCGCCCGCAGCTCGGGAGGCCCGTGCCGTGGCGGGCCGCCCGCGGG
>NZ_AMXF01000188.1 GCF_000310225.1 Thauera phenylacetica B4P | reverse complement strand
CCTGGCGCAATCCGCGCCGCCCGCCGCCAGCGCCGCGCCCACGCTGCCCTTCCTGGTCGGGCGCGCGACCGACACCCTGCTGCCGCCCGGCAAGCAGCGCCGCGTCGTGATCTGCGGCGGCGGCTGGGGCGGGGTCACCGCCGCCAAGTACCTGCGCCAGCTCGCCCCGCAGCTCGAGGTCGTGCTCCTGGAGCGCAACCCGGTGTTCTTCTCCTGCCCGATGAGCAACAAGTGGCTGGTCGACCAGGTGGACACCCAGTACCTCACCCACGACTACCTCGCCGTGGCCGAGAAATACGCCTACCGCTTCCTCCAGACCGAGATCCTCGAGATCGAGCGCGAGGGCAAGCGGGTGATCACCGCCGCCGGCGCCCTCCACTACGACTACCTGATCGTCGCCCCCGGCATCCGCTACAACTACGAGGCCTGGTTCGGCAACGACCGCCGCATGGCCGAGGCCACCCGGGCGCGCTTTCCCGCCGCCTACATCCCCAGCGCCGAGCACTTCCACCTCAAGAACGCGCTCCACGCCTTCAAGGGCGGCGACCTGGTGATGACCCTGCCGCCCCCGCCGCAGCGCTGCCCGCCCAGCCCCTACGAGCGCGCCTGCCTGATCGCGTCGATGTTCAAGCAGAAAAAGATCCCGGGCCGCATCTACATCCTCGACCACAAGGACGGCGCGCGCCCGATCGGGCCGGGCTTCCGTTCCACCTTCGAGGAGCTGTACAAGGACATCATCACCTACGTGCCCGACGCGCGCGTCGAGGAGATCGACCCGTTCAAGCGCCGGATCCGTACCGAGGCGGGCGACTTCGACTTCCAGCACGCGATCCTGATGGCCCCGCACCAGGCCGGCGACCTCGCCTGGAAGGCGGGCCTGGTGCCGCGGCCCGGCGCGGGCAACCCGAGCGGCGGCTGGGCCGACGTCGATCCACTCTTCCTGCACGACCGCGCGGACAAGGAGGTCTTCGTCATCGGCGACGCGGTCGGCTTCGTGTCGCCGCAGTTCGGCTTCTACCCCAAGGCCGGCCACGTCGCCAACCGCCACGCGCGCATCGTCGCGTACTACATCTCCGAGCGCGAGGCCGGGCGGGAGCCCGACTACCGGCTCCCGGACAACCTGTGCTTCATGATGGTAAACACCGCCCCGCAGGAGGGCATCTCGGTGCAGTTCGACTACAAGCTCAACGCCCAGGGCATCATCGAGCAGACCCAGATCGACTACAACGAGCGCACCGCTGCGACCATCTCGCAGGACTTCAACTGGGCGCAGACCATCTACGAGGACATGTTCTCGTAGGCCGAACCGTGCCAACGGGCTCGGCCGCGCCGTGCGCGGCCGAGCCTAATCGCAGCGAGGCCGATACCGAGCAAGGCCAGCGTGTACGGCTCCGGCACAGGATTGGTGGGATCGCCCACATCACCCGACGTATCCGCGGCAGCGATGCGGAAGTTGTCCATTGCGGCATAGCCACCGCTCAGCAAATCGACCTGCAGCGTCACGTTGCCATTGGTGTTGCCCGTCGCATCAAGGGCGACGGTGAACTCGCTCCAATCGAAGGTCCACTTGTTCGGGGCCACCTTGCCGGTGACTTCCACGGAGTCGAGCGCCGTGCCGGCCCCCACGCCGACCGCCCCGCCCGGGTTGTCGAAAAGAGAGAACCTGAACGACGGCGCAGCCCCGCCCTGCGGGACGAAGGGGCCACCCCAGCGGTCGAGGTCGATGCTCGAGACGTTCAGTCGGAAATTGAGGAACTTGTAGCTGCCGACGTCGAAGGACAGTCCGAGCAGATCGTTCTGGACAGTGGATAACATGCCGAGGACGTAGCTTCCCCCCACGCCCGAGGGGTCCTTGAAGCCCCCGCTACCGCCCTGTGCGGCAGCCCAGGCCTGCGTCCCTCCGACCAGCAGCGTCTCCACCGTGTTGGCCTGGGCAAACAAGAAACCGGCCGGCTGATTGCCGTAGAGCTGATTGACCGTCTTGTAGATATTGACGTCGCCGCCGTCATTTGAAAACCCGACCGGTGCCTCGAAGGATTGGTCGTACAACACCACCACAGCCGCCGCCGGCGCGGAGAGCAGCGCGAGCGCGGTCGCACTCAGGATCGGTCTCAGCATTTTCATGATCACCTCTACGGGAAGGAGTCGAGCGGACTGCCGCAGCTTCCTGGGCAATCCAGACCTCCAGAAGCAATCGCAATGCCAGGAACCATTTCAGCTTATATATCCATCACTTGCATCTTCAAGCCAATTCCCGGGCGGTGGATCCTCAGCGCGACTGTAAATTATTCCGACGCATCAGGCCTTGCCACGCGCTGACCGGGTCCGTTACTGGCGTGCGCGGTCGCAGCCAGCCTCCAAGCCCCGCCGAGCGACCGGGGAGGATCTGTGGCGGAGCGCCTCCTGCTCCCGGCCGCAAGCCCTCACACCCCGTGCCGCCGCCGGTGCTGGCGGGCACCGGCGGCGCCCTCGGCGTCCGAGTAGGCGTGGCGCGCCGCGGTCATCTCGGCGAGCACGGTGGCGATCTTGTGGTTGAGCGTGCCCTTGGGGATCACGCCCTTGGCGTCGGGCTCGCCGGCCTCGACGCCGGTCAGCACCGTCATCGCCTCGTCCACCGTCTTCACCGCGTGGATGTGGAAGCGCCCTTCCGCCGCGGCCTGCACCACGTCCTCGCGCAGCATCAGGTGGCGAATGCTCGCCGCCGGGATCACCACGCCCTGCGTGCCGTCCAGGCCGCGCGCGCTGCACAGGTCGAAGAAGCCCTCGATCTTCTCGTTCACGCCGCCGATGACCTGCACCTCGCCGAACTGGTTCACCGAACCGGTGATCGCGAAGCGCTGCTGGATCGGCACCTGGGTCAGCGCCGAAAGCAGCGCGCACAGCTCGGCGAGCGAGGCCGAATCGCCCTCGACCGGCGCGTAGGACTGCTCGAACACCAGGCTCGCCGACAGCGACAGCGGCTGGTGGCGGGCGTAGCGCGCGGCGAGGAAGGCCGACAGGATCAGCACGCCCTTGGAGTGGATGGCGCCGCCGAGCTCGGTCTCGCGCTCGATGTCGACCACGTCGCCCTCGCCCATGCGCACGGTGGCGGTGATGCGCACCGGGTGGCCGAAGTGCTCGCCGGCGAGCTCGATCACCACCAGGCCGTTGATCTGCCCGGCGCGCTCGCCGGTGGTGGAGATCAGCGTGGTGCCGTCGAGGATGGACTCCAGCACACGGGTCGGGTAGCGGTTGGCGCGCCGCGCACGCGCGGCGAGCGCGTCCTCGACCTCGGCACGCGTGGTGGCGGCGAGGCCCTTCTGGCGGGCGTGGAAGTCGGCCTCGCGCATCAGGTCGGAGAGCGCGCGCGTGTTGAGCGACAGGCGCCCCGAGTCATCGGCCAGGCGCGAGGCCTCCTCGACCAGGCGCGCCACGCCGCTGCGCTCGACCGGCAGCAGCTTCGCGCCACGCGCGAGCAGCGCCATCAGGCGGGCGTACTCGCACTCGTTCTCGGGCGTGCGCAGGATGTCGTCGTTGAAGTCGGCCGCCACCTTGAAGAGGTCGGCGAACTCCGGGTCGTGCTCCATCAACAGGTAGTAGACCTCGCGGTCGCCGATCAGCACCACCTTCAGCGCGCTCGGCACCGCCTCGGGCTCCAGGGTCAGCGCTCCGCTCCAGCCCTGCGCCTCGGCCGGCGGCTCGATGCGGATCTCGCCCGCGCGCAGGCTGCGCTTGAGGCCCTCCCAGGCGAAGGGCTGCGACAGCAGGCGCTCGGCGTCGAGCACCAGGTAGCCGCCATTGGCGCGGTGCAACGCGCCGGCGCGGATCAGGTTGAAGTGGCTGACCTGGTTGCCCTGCTGCACGACGTGCTCGATGCGGCCGATGAGGTTGCCGTAGCCGGGGTTGTTCTCGAACACCACCGGCGCGCCCTGCGAGGCGGAGTGATCCACCAGCAGCTTGACCTGGTAGCGGTGGTAGCGCGTGTTCTCCTCGGGCTCGGGCGCCTCGTCGTCCTCCTCGTCGAGCATGGTGCCGCGCACCGCGCTGTCGATGACGTCACGCTCCACCGCATCGAGGAAGGCGAGCACGGCAGGCAGGTCCTCGTGCGCCTCGCGCACCTCGCGCAGCAGGTGGGCGACCGCGGGGCCGAGCACCTCGCGCTCGGCGCGGTCGATCGACTCGCGCACCGACTTGCGCCAGCCGGGGAAGTCGTTGAGCAGATCCTCGAGGCGGTCGCTCCACTCGCCGATGCGCACCTCGATGGCCTTGCGCTCATCCTCGGGCAAGGCCTCGAAGGCCTCGGGCGACAGCGGCTCGCCGTCCTTGGTAGGCGCGAACACGAAGCCCTCGGGGGTCTGCAGAAGCGAGATGCCTTCCGCGTTGCAGGCCTGGCCGAGCTCGCGCAGCGCGCCCTCTTCGCGCGCCTTGTGCGCGCTCTGCAGCGACTCGACACGCTCGACGTGCGCGTCGCTGTCGAGCGCGGCGCCGAGCGCCGGGCCGAGGTCGCGGATGAAGGTCTGCATGCACGTGCGCAGCGCCGCGCCGCGCCCTGCGGGCAGGGTCAGCAGCCTGGGCTTGAGCGCCTCGTCGAAGTTGTGGAGGTAGCACAGGTCGGGCGGCACCGGCTCGCTGGCCGCACGCTCGCGCAGCAGGCGGAAGGTGGTCGCGTGCTTGCCGCTGCCGGCATCGCCGAGCACAAAGACGTGGTAGCCGGTATGGCCCATCGCAAGGCCGAAGCGGATCGCCTCGACGGCGCGCTCCTGGCCAAGGTCGCCAGCGTGGTCGGCGAGGGATTCGGTGGTGTCGAAGCTGAAACAGGCGGGGTCGCAGCGCTTGCGCAATGCCGTCGCCGGCAGTGGCACGAGATCGGCCATGGATTTGATCTTTCTTCTGGTGCCGGAGCGGCAGGGAGCGCAATGATACACCCCGCCCCGCAGGCCCCGTGACCCACGCCCGCCGGGTTCGCAGCTGCCGCAGCTCCTACAGGCGGGGCCGGGGCGCGCGTCGGTTTATGTAGGAGCGCCGGCAGGCGCGAAGGCGGCGGTGGGGTTCTGCACGCGCGTCGTTTGCCCGACCGCCGGGTTCGCAGCTGCCGCAGCTCCTACAGGCGGGGCCGGGGCGCGCGGTGGTTCATGTAGGAGCGCCGGCAGGCGCGAAGGCAGCGGTGGGGTTCTGCACGCGCGTCGTTTGCCCGACCGCCGGGTTCGCAGCTGCCGCAGCTCCTACAGGCGGGGCCGGGGCGCGCGTCGGTTTATGTAGGAGCGCCGGCAGGCGCGAATGCAGCGGTGGGGTTCTGCACGCGCGTCGTTTGCCCGACCGCCGGGTTCGCAGCTGCCGCAGCTCCTACAGGCGGGGCCGGGGCGCGCGTTGGTTCATGTAGGAGCGCCGGCAGGCGCGAAGGCGGCGGTGGGGTTCTGCACGCGCGTCGTTTGCCCGACCGCCGGGTTCGCAGCTGCCGCAGCTCCTACAGGCGGGGCCGGGGCGCGCGTCGGTTTATGTAGGAGCGCCGGCAGGCGCGAATGCAGCGGTGGAATCGTGCACGCGCCTCGCAAGACGCGAAACCCACCCGTGCGAACCTCGCCTTGCACCGCGCTGTCCACGAATCGATAATCCCGCAACTCGAACCCCAGCCCGCAGCCGACCATGAAAGTCATCCCGATCCAGCAGGCCGCGTCCTCCCTCGCCCCCGCCGACCCCGCGCTCGTCCCGGCGCCCGGCGCCGCGCTGCTCGACCGTCGTGCGCGCAGCGTGCGCGACCTGCGCATCTCGGTCACCGACCGCTGCAACTTCCGCTGCGTGTACTGCATGCCGCGCGAGGTCTTCGGCGACGACTACGCCTTCCTGCCGCGCCGCCAGCTGCTCAGCTTCGAGGAGATCCTGCGCGTGGCGCGGCTCTTCGTGGCGCGCGGGGTGCGCAAGATCCGCATCACCGGTGGCGAGCCGCTGCTGCGCAAGGACGTCGACCGCCTGATCGGCATGCTCGCCGCGCTCGACGGGGTCGAGATCACCCTCACCACCAACGGCGTGCTACTGCCCAAGCTCGCGCGCCGCCTCAAGGACGCCGGCCTGCACCGCGTCACCGTGAGCCTGGATGCGCTCGACGACGCCCTGTTCCGGCGCATGAACGACGCCGACTACCCGGTGGAGAAGGTGCTCGAGGGCATCGAGGCGGCCAGGGCGGTCGGCCTGGGTCCGATCAAGGTCAACATGGTGGTCAAGCGCGGCACCAACGACACCGACATCGAGCCGATGGCCGCGCACTTTCGCAACAGCGGCCACATCCTGCGCTTCATCGAGTTCATGGACGTGGGCGCCTCCAACGGCTGGAAGATGGACGAGGTGCTGCCTTCGCGCGAGGTCATCGAGCGCATCGACCGGCTCTTCCCGCTCGAGCCCATCGACCCCAACTACGAGGGCGAGGTCGCTGAGCGCTGGCGCTACAAGGACGGCGCCGGCGAGGTCGGGGTGATCTCTTCGGTCACGCAAGCCTTCTGCTCGAGCTGCACCCGCATCCGCCTGTCCACCGAAGGCCAGCTCTACACCTGCCTGTTCGCCCAGCAGGGGCACGACCTGCGCGCCCTGCTGCGCGAGGGGGCGGACGACACCCGCATCGACGCGGCGATCGCGCAGGTGTGGCAGGGCCGCGAGGACCGCTACTCCGAGCTCCGCACCGCCGAGACCGCCGCGCTGCGCAAGATCGAGATGTCCTACATCGGCGGCTGAAGCGGCCGCCGACGCAGGCCCTGCCTCGGCCACCTCAATCGTCGCGCATCGCCTCCAGCTCGAAGCGCAGCTCCACCGCATCGCCCACCATGCCGCGGCTGACGCCGTAGTCCATGCCCCAGCGGCTGCGCTCGATGGTCGTGCGCGCCGAGATGCCGAGGGTGTGCTTGCGGTGGCCGAAGGGATAGGTCGCGGCCTTGTTCAGCGTGACCTCGAGCACCACCGGGTGGGTCTGCCCGAGCAGGCTCAGGCGGCCGGCGAGCTTGCCCTCCAGGCGCCCGTCGCGCTCGGCGCCGGGCTCGAAGGCGGTGGCCTCGAAGACGATCTCGGGATGCTTCTTGGCGTCGAGGAAGTCGCTGTCGCGCACATGGCGGTCGCGCGCGTCGTGGTTGCTGAACACGCTATCCGCGGCCACCACCACCCGGCCCGACTTCAGCGTACGCGCGGCCTCGTCGTACTCGAAGCGACCGCTCGCCTTCAGGAACAGGCCGATGACGTCGGCGTAGCCGAGGTGATCGACCTGGAAGCCGATGGCGAAATGATCCGGGTCGATCGTGTAGCTGCGCGGCTCGGCCCAGGCCGGCGCGGCGCCGAGGACGCCCGCGAACGCGGTCGCGGCGAGCATGCAGGAAATACGTCTGCGCGATTCCATCTTGCTTCCTCCTCCAGGTGTTTGCGGGCTGGACACCCGTAGCGCGACGACAAATGCCGGCGCTCGGACGCCGGGTGTGGACGCTTGGGCAGCGAGCGCCCGCTCAGGTTCGCGGACGCGTGCGGTGCAGCCAGCGCACATCGACGGCGAAGGACCACGCCAGCAGCGCGAGCGCCAACGCCAGCAGCGCCGTCGCCGGCGCACCGCCGACCGCCGGCAGCAGACACAGCAGCAGGCTCGCGACCTGCCAAACGCACACCCATTTGCGCCGCCGGCTCTCCGGCAGCGGCCGCTCCAGCCACGGGCAGGGCCGCATCGCGGCGACGAAGGCGTAGCGCATCGCGCCGATCGCCAGGACCCAGGGCCCCGCCTTGCCCATCGCCAGCAGATGCACGCACAGGACCAGGATCAGGAAGGCGTCGAGCTCCATGTCGAAGCGCGCGCCGAAGTCGCTCTCGCAATGCCAGCGTCGCGCCACCCAGCCGTCGACACCGTCGAGCAGCAGCGCGACCGCGGCGAGCGCGGCGACCGGCAGCGCATGATCGCTCACCCACGCCGGCGCCGCGAGCGCGCCGGCGAGCAAGGCGACCAGCACCGCGCGCGCCAGCGTCACCAGGTTGGCCGGCCCCAGGCCGCGCCGCGGTTCGGGCCAGAAGTGCCGGACCAGCGCGCCGATATGTCTC
>NZ_AMXF01000187.1 GCF_000310225.1 Thauera phenylacetica B4P | reverse complement strand
AGCAGTTGGCGCTGTTGTAGTGGCATTTTTGAAAGTGCGCTCTAGCAAAAACAAGCACTTGCGAGCGTAACTGTCGAACTCGGGTGGAAGGCTTGCCGGGGTTCGGGTATCGATAGCGAAGTTCGAGTTCTCGAGGGGCAGGTAAGCGTGGAGGTCTACGAGACCACCCCTCGCAGTGCTCAACTCTCAGTGTGCTGGTCTTGGGCTTGGGCACCGACCATCCCAAAGACATACAGAACGCGGCGCCCCCTGGTCGGGGGCTGCAACGACAACCGGTCGGCCGTCGGTCACTCAGCCGCCATCCAGCTTACGGCAGGTCTTACGTTGCCGAGCAGACATTCGGACCTGTCGACGAAAGTCGGGGCGATTCACAGGCTTGGAAAAGCTCTTCGGTGTGTCCAAAGCAACTTGACCACTACCGGAACTTCGTCGACCGTGTCATCCGACATAAGCCACCTACTCGTATAAGCGCATGCTGAAGCTGAAGATGTACCCCGCCAGGAGCGGTGATGCCTTCCTCATAGACGCCTCTGGCACAAACGTCCTCATTGACGCTGGTTTCGCGAGCACCTATCAGGACTTCATCGCTGCCGACCTAGCGAGTCTTGCTGAGGGCGGTGGTCGGTTGAGTCTGGTCGTTTGTACGCACATCGATGCCGACCACATTGGCGGGCTCCTTGAGCTCTTCTCGCTTAACGGTTTACCCGGCGAACGGGGAATCGAGGTGGATACGGTCTGGCACAACAGCCTCCGGTCTCTGCCGTTTCGTGCTGGCACACCAAGCAGCGCCCGTGATCAAGCCATTCTTGAAGCTATCCGTCGGCGTGGCTTTCAAGGGGCGGTAGCCGTTTCTCCGAATCCCATCAGCGCTCGGCAGGGAAGCTCGCTAGCCAAGCTCCTTCGGCAATACGGCTATGCCTGGAACGCTGGGGATGGCTCTAGCAGCGTCGACGACAGCATCTCACCGCTCGCTTTGGCAAGGGACCTAGTTGTGCAAGTCATTGGCCCCACACGCGCGCGTCTCGAAGCGCTGCGGGCACGATGGCTGAGGGATGTGCAAAAGCTCGGCTTTGGCGGAAGCTCCCAAGCAACCGACCTCCTCGACGATGCGTACGAGATGTGGTGTGCTGCAGTGCCTGGGCCGGCGCTACCTTTGGCCACTCCCATAGCAGCCAAGTTAAATCGCCGACTTGCTGAGGCCTACATGTGCGATACATCCATCTCGAATGGAAGCTCCATCGCGCTCATCATTTCGTCGGGAAGTACACGAATGCTCTTCCTCGGAGACGCTTGGGCAGAAGACGTCGTGTCCAAGCTGAAACCGCTGCAAACCGCATCCGCGCCGATCATCTTTGATGCCATCAAGGTCTCGCACCATGGAAGCTCGCGTAACACCAGCGTGGAGCTGCTATCAATCGCGGACTCGCCCTGTTTCCTGGTCTCGTCCGATGGAACGGGTCATGGTCATCCTGATTTCGAGGTACTGGCGGAAATTGTGGATCGCCCGGCGCCCTTCACGCGCCAGATCTACGTCAACTACGAAACCCCTGCATCGAGAAAGCTTCAAGCGCACACGTCAAGGTCCGGCGCGGCCTTCAGCGTTCATGTTGCGGAGCACGACTGGGTTCAAGTGGGAGGAGCGAGTTCATGATGGAAGAGGAGGCCAAGCGGGCAACGTGCCAAGTCCTCAGCAAAGAGGAATCAGGCACAGGGTGGCTCATATCCTCAGACCTCGTCCTCACGGCGTATCACTGCGTCGCGACCGCTGCGGCCAAGGGCGAAGTCACGAGGGTTCGGTTTGGTGCTGGCTCGTCAGCAGTCGACCATGTCGTGGTCCTCGGCCCCTATGACGAAGACCTCGATGTTTGCCTACTTCGGCTGCCCGCCCCGCTCTCGGTAGCCCCCATCTCCATCGACACCGACGACCTCCGCCCGGGAGAGAAATGGTTCGCGTTCGGATATCCGGCCGTGAAGCTGGAGCTGGGTCACGTCCTCGTTGGCGAGATACAGCAAGTCTTAACCGAGCGGCTGCACCGCGTAGACCTAGATCTCTCGGTTGAGCCGGGAACCCACCTTTCGGACTATCAAGGACTCTCCGGCTCCGCGCTCATGGTCGGTGCAGTCTGCAAGGGCCTGCTTCGTCTCAATATCGACAGCGCCATCGGGGCAGTAAGCCTCGCGTTGCTGAGGCCGTTTCTTGAGGCGAACGGTTTGCTGCCAGAGCTCGTCAGGGAGGATGCAGCGCCTACGCCGATCGGGAGCCGACCGGCTTTTGACGATCTCTTTGAATCCACCATCATTGCGAAAGGTGGTGGGTACATCTTTGTTGATGGCTCTCACGGCGTAGGCAAGTCGACCTACTGCTTAGAATTCAGACCGGAGTCATCCAAACTGGACGCGATTGGCGTGTACCCATTTACGGAGCGAGCCCGTGGTTCCACGCCGGCACACCAAGCGCAACCGGAAGTTTTCTTCGACTGGGCAAACTCCCTGCTGTCGTCTCGGGCGACGGGCAAGCCAGCCAGATTGATGGAATTGTCGTACGCCCAACTCATTGAGAAGACTGGCGAGGTGTTTCAAGCTTTGGCAAATCGCTGCTCGAAGGCGGGGAGGGTTGGTGTCCTTTTCATCGACGGCATCAACGAGGCCGCGGCGGCGGGGGAGGAGACTCTCAGGCGCTTCGTTAATCTTTTGCCGCAGAAAGTGCTTGACGGCCTTGTGGTCGTCATCACCGGTGTTGGATTGGACGCAATCGCTGGCAGCCTCGGGAGCATTCCCCGAGGTGCAGAGCGACTGGTACTACCCCCCCTCGAGCGGGATATACAGTACGGAGTCTGCATTGAGTTACTGGACAAGGACAAGGCCACCGCGGAGACTGCGGCAACTCTTTGCGACCGAGCAATGGGCCATCCGCTGTACCTCCGATACCTAGCCGACTTGGTGAATAGTGGCGCCACCGAGGGTGATATCGGGGCGTTACCGGTATTCAGTGGGGCCATCGAGGATTATTACGAAACTATCTGGGCGCAACTTGTTCGTGACGGCGATGTCGTCAACTTGCTGGGCATCATCGCTCGCCTTCGGTGGGGCATCCCGGTCGCTGACCTGCACGGCATGTTGACCGTCGCCGAATCGGGAGTCTTCACGAGCACGCTCGTCCGCATCCGCCATCTGCTTGCGAGCCCTGAAAACACAGCGATTTACCACCCTTCGTTCTCGGAGTTCGTCGTTCACAAGACATCCCCTATCGACGAATGGGTGCACAAGCGCGTAGCAGTCTTCTGCCGCCTCTATCAAAGCGGGGACTACGGCGTTTTGAACAAGATCTACCACGGTCTGAAAGGTGGCCGTGAGCCGCAGTTGCAGGCAATTCGCGACTGCCAGCAGACTTGGGTTGACGATTCAGTGCTCCTTGGCGCCGAGCCTGATGTCCTGCTCACAGATATTGAAGACACGCTCGCGACCGCGACCAGGATAGGGTCCGCGACCGACGTGTTTCGTCTGCTCCTTCTCTCCCAGCGCCTGAACTTCCGCTACAACACCCTCTTTGCGCTATCCGCCGAGCTCGTGGCCTTGGCGCTCATCTCATTGGGAAAGACCGAGGAAGCGCTTCGACACGTCGTACGCAACGGACGCCTAATCGTCAGCGCGGAGGAAGCGTTCACAGTGGCTCATGCGCTGACGAGAGAGGGCAACACCGAGCAGGCCCTAGAAGTGCTTGAGCTAGTTCAACGCGCGCTGAACGAGGTCTTTGAGAAGCTGAGGTCCGAAGATGGCGTCGACGCCGATGATCTGCTTGGTGCAGTGAGTCTGCGGCTGCACGCCTTCTCACTCGCTCAGGCAGCAGGTGAGACTCCACCATTCACTCCATTTCTTCGCGCCGTCGTCGAAGGCATTTTGCGTGGCCCAGAAAGCAGCTTCTCGCCCGATGAGGGGGGGCAAATTCTTCGACAACTAACCGGTGAGATGATTGGCTCCCAACTTTGCTTAAAGGGGCGGTATCGCCCTTACTCGCAGCTGGGCATGCCTGGTGTCGTGGAATTGCGGCACCAACTGCTTGTATTTCTCAACACCTTGGCGTGCGCCGAGATGTACTCGGAGCACTACGGCATCGCGCTCAAGAACGAGGCGGTCGAGCTCGTCCTTTCCGACATCGAAAGAGCAATAGACGCGCCTCTGCAACCCGAAGACCGACGCTTCGTCTTTGCCGATGCCCTGATTGAGGCTGGGGCCGCTCCGGGTCTCGTTGAAGCCTACTCAGTCGGAGTGAAACTGGGCGACGGGACACTACCGTTCTACGAGGAGAATCGAGCAGACCCTGACAAGACCATCTTTGAAAGTGCGATGTTGCGTCTTCGCGCATCTCACTTCATGGAGGAAGTTCATGCTAGGCCTGCCGTGCAGATTCCGTCATTGGACGACTGGGAAGGGTGCCTTGAAGCCATAGCGCGGGGTGTTGCCTGGAGCGATGGCAAGGCGCGGAAGGCGATGTCGTCGAAGGACCAAAGCCGCCTCGACGACGTATGGTTTTTCGTAGTCGATACCCTCCTCCCCTGTTTCTCCTTCGATCTTTCGACTCGCATCTACTGGGAAAAAAGCTATGCCATTCCCGAGACGATTGTCCCGCCGCTGTATGGGCGGCTAGCGAAGCTGCTCCTTGACTGTTACCCAACAAAGGTGAACGTACTTCTCGAGACAATCGAATGTGCGTTTGACGTACAGCTTGGTCTATATAACGAAGGTTTTCGGCGGTCACTCCAAGAGGTTCTCGGCTTACTCGTCAAGATGGCTCCCGAAGGGGCGCATGCAGATAGGGCCTTCGCACTCACCTTACGTTGGAGGGACTACGTCGCAGCAAACGTACAGAACAGGTTTGAACTCGTCCCGGAGCTTCTCCAAATTGTCCCCTTGCTAGCTCGACTAGGGGCGACGGAGGAGGCGGTGAAGACCTACCAGTTGGTTCTGTCGTTCTCTATGGGGCCAAGCTGGTATAAGGAAGACCAGCTCTCCATGATGACCAGCACGTTGGAGGCGCTTCCTGCGGCATTGCCCGTCTCTGCCTCGTCACTTGCCCAAATCGCTGGTTTCTTGGAGCGCGCGACCGGCGAGATGACCTTTCAGCGATTTGTCCGCGCCGACAAGGGCACATTCATTGGGCAGCTCTGTCGTAGGTCGCTTTTCGCGGACGCCGTCAGGTACTTCCAGCACCAGTCCTGCGGCACGCTCTGTGAGCTACACACGCAGGCGACGGACGGCAATCTCGACCGCGTTTCACCTCTCGTAGGCATGCGCTTTCCTGGGGCGGCGTTGGAGGAGCAGGCCGCCCTGCTCACGCTGTTGCGCCACTCTCGGGGGCACGCGGACTGGCGGTTGCGTTGGGCACTCCTTGAGATCTACCTGCATGGCGACGAGCGGCACCTGAACGACTGGGGGCGCGAGTACGCCGCAATCATCGTCGAAGTGAGAGCTAATCATGCTGATTTGACGTGGACAAAGACGCGAGTTCGTTCAATTGCGTACTCGCTTAACACAGAGCGAGCTTCGCTGATACTTAGCGCTCTTGTTCAAAACCTTCCAGCCGACATTTGCCCCGACTTCCAAGTTCTCTTAGAAGAAGCTAAGGCTGGCCTCCACGAATACCAGGTTGAGAAGTTGACTTCGGGCTTCGGTCTGCGCACTCAGAAGGAAAAAGGGCGCGAGGAGCCAAGTACTAACGCACTACCTGAAGGCGATGCCAACGATAAGTCCGAGGACGATGATGACCGCTTCTTCATGCCAGGAACATTTGGCAGACAATCTGCAGCAAGAGCTGCCCGCGCTGAGATAGCTGCGGCAAGTGCGCATCTAGCCCGCCGCAATTTCTCAAAGGCGATACAAGGCTGCATTGGTGCCCTGCGAACACTGCAGGCCGGGGGCTGGTCGGTCTGGTCTGACCACCACTCGTGCAGCGAAGCCGACCGCCTTATCAGCACACAAGTCCAAAGCGCCGATGAACTTGCACGGCTGTACGGACCGCTGGTTCTTGAAGAGCGGCATGTTCAACGCTGGGTCATTGCATCGCACCTCGTTACTCGTTTTGGAGAAAAGGTCGACTCAGCACAGCAGGCGGAACTGTTGGCGGTTGCCATTGACCACGTCAGACAAATCGTCGGTGATGCCTCACTCACGTCGTTCGCCTACTTCGGGGGGTCAGCAACTGGCGGGGCGGCCGAGGCCCTCTTTGAACTCTTGCTTTGGACACTAGACCACCCGGCATGGGAGCGCCGAGATAGTGGCGCGGCCATGGCGCTGTGGTTGGCGCGTACGAGCGAAGACTGGCTTGCGGCTCTTGCCCGCCTTGCTGTCTCCATGGACAGGAGGAATCGAGCAGACATCGCCTCGGCAGTGCTGGACATTCTGTCCAACGAGGACCCCGCGGGGTTGTGGCAACGCATCTCGCCGCACCTTGACGTTCCACGGGTCATTGAACAGTGTCGGCACGCGAGCAGATTCGCGACCTTCATGCGAATCGCTGAACGTGCGAACAAGCGAGGAGTAAGCTCAGCAGCTGGAGCTCTCAAGTCGTTGCGAGAACGGTTCGCTGAGGCCAGTGCCAACCCCACTTCCGCCCCTGACACGGGACCGCCCAGCTTCGTACCGCCAACGCTTTACGCTTTATGGCATGACCTGTTCAACCTCGGCGTCCTTACCGAGAACGCACTGCAAGCATTCGCTGCAAACTTGCTTGAGACCTGTTCGCCCCTCGCTATCAATGTGGCCTTTGAGCTAGAGGGCCTTGTCGCAACAGGTGGCAGGGAGAACCCTGGACTACCGACCGGCCGTTGGGCTACAAGAATACGCTATGCCCTGAACACGGCTCTCTTCTATCCGATGCCTGCCAGCCTGCTCAGCAAAGTCGAGACTGCGCTTAGGACCTACAACCCCGGGAGCCTGGTGGAGCCGGCTAATGGCAAAGCCCTGTTGGCAAAGCTTGTGGATTCGTTGGAAGGAGGGAGGGAGCGAAGCTATCTACCGTCCAACGAAGAGCTTGTGTACCTCGACCTTCAATGCTTCTTGGAGTTGGACCGAGAGACAGTCCATGTGGAGCTCATTTCCCACCTCGTTCCCCCCGGCCCTCCTCAGACCCTGCGACACATGCAGCCCTCGTTTAAGGCTACTGAACTGCCACGATCTGGACACGATGAGTCCATGATGGTCTGCGACAGAGCCCGACCAACCGTTGCATACTTCGGCTCCATCAGTCCTGCCATTCCGACACCTCGTTTCCTGTACCTTACTGGAGCGAAAGGGGCAGCCTCCGTTCGGTACCATTGGAGGGATGGAAGTACGGTGAATAGTTTGGCTTCAAGTCGTCGCCATGAAGTGGCCTTGCTTGGGATTCGACGGGACGCCCTGTCTTTACCGAGCGGCTGGCAAATCAGATGGACGCTGCGAGTGGACGGAGCTGTTCGTGCAGTGCTGAGTAAGTTCTAGAGAGTCAAAAAATCATGTTTGTACCGATGCACACGCCCTCGACGAGGGCAGAGTTTGAAGAGCGCATGAACTACCTGTGCGAGCACTTAAACCAGGGCCTGATGCACTTTTCGAGAAGCGTTCGAGGCCCGGAGAGTCTATTGAACGTGCGCTATCTGCCAAATCGGCGAATCGACCTTCTCAGCATTGACGAGACGACACGACTGAATGCGAACATGACCTATCAGATGCGTAACGCAGACTTTGGAGACATGCACACAGATGACGGAGGGCAGTGACAGGACTTGCTTGTCCAGCGTGATGAAGGTCAGCTGAAGGGTTGACAGCTGTCGTTCATGTGGAACTCCTTGAGCGACGGCTTTCTACCATGATCAAAACATCCAGCCCGGCACCGCTTCATGAACTGCATGATAATCAGCGGAAGATCGGAATGGAGGTTTTCGATTTTTCGGCTAGCCATGGCGTCCCGATCCGAAAACGCTTTTATCGTCAGCGGCGCGTCGGTAAAGGGCTTTTAATGCGGTTTGAGGCATGAAGCGCTATTGCGCGAGCAGCAGTTCCGCAATGAAGGGAAGATTCCAAATTGCCAGAGCCAAGAACACATAGATGGCACCAGTGTAAGCGGTAACCGAGCGGCGTTCTTGCCTACTTCGAGCGCGGGTGGAGATCGGATCGAAGCGGATTGGCCGCGAAGTGTTGCT
>NZ_AMXF01000186.1 GCF_000310225.1 Thauera phenylacetica B4P | reverse complement strand
GCAGGCGTCGGCCGTGCCCGCAGCCGCTGCCGCGGCCGCCGGGGGTGGCGGTTGCGGCGGCGGTGGCGGCCACGGCTGCTGCTCCTAAGCCTTTCCGTACTTGCGGAAGACCGCGCGGGCGTCGTCCTGCGCGCGTTCCAGCGTGCACGTCGACGGGTCGTCGTCGTGCCCGCTGAAGAACCCGTCCTCCTGGGCGGCCATCACCAGCTTGATGGCCGCCTTTTCGCTTTGGTCGTAGCGCTCGTAGAGCAGCGTGGCGACCTCGTCGAGGTGTTGCTCGTAAGTCATCGGCATCGCGTGCTCCCTTAGCGCATGGTGACGAATTCTTCGGCGCTGGTCGGGTGGATCGCGATCGTGTCGTCGAAGTCCGCCTTGCGCGCGCCCATCTTCACCGCTACCGCGAAGCCCTGCAGCATCTCGTCGGCGCCGTCGCCGATCACATGGGCGCCGACGATGCGCTCCTCCGCGCCGACGCACACCAGCTTCATCGCCGTCTTCGGACGATGCTCGGTGAGCGCGTTGTACATGGCGGTGAAGCGCGTGGTGTAGACCTTGACGTCGGTGAAGCGCTTGCGCGCCTCTTCCTCGGTAAGGCCGACGGTGCCGATGGCGGGGTGGCTGAACACCACGGTGGGGATGTTCTCGTAGTCCAGCTTGCTGTCGGCCGCGCCGCGGAACAGGCGCAGGGCGAGGCGACGGCCGGCCGCGATCGCCACCGGGGTGAGCTCGGCGCGGCCGGTGATGTCGCCGATCGCGTAGATGCCGGGCACGTTGGTGTTCTGGAAGGCGTCGGTGGGGATCGTGCCCTTGGCGTCGGCCTCGATGCCGGCGGCGGCGAGCTGCAGGCGGTCGGTGTTGGGCTGGCGGCCGGTGGCCCACACCAGCGCATCCACTTCGAGGCTGCCGGCCTCGCCGCAGTCGACGAGCACGCTGCCGTCGGCCTGGCGGTGCAGCGCGCGCGCCTGGGTGCCGAAGCGCAGCGCGATGCCGTCCTCCTGCATCTGCGCGGCGAGCTCGTCGCGCAGCAGGGCGTCGAAGGGGCGCAGCAGGCGATCGCCGCGCACCAGCATGGAGACCTCGCTGCCCAGGCCGCGGAACACGCCGGCCAGCTCCACCGCGATGTAGCCGGCGCCGACCACGGCGACGCGGCGCGGCTGCGCTTCGAGGGCGAAGAAGCCGTCCGAGTCGATGCCGAGCTCGGCGCCGGGGAGCTCGGGCAGGGCGGGGCGGCCGCCGGTGGAGATGACGATGTGGGGCGCGGTGAAGCGCTCGCCCTCGACCTCGACCACGCGCGGGCCGGCGAAGCGCGCGAAGCCGCGCCTCAGCTCGACGCCGGACTTCTCCAGCATGCCGGCGTAGACGCCGTTGAGGCGCTCGATGTAGGCATCGCGGCGCTGCTTGAGCGTGGCCCAGTCGAGGTGGCCGGCGACGTCGGCGAAGCCGTAGCCCGGTGCGTCGCGCAGCGCCTGGGCGATGCCCGAGGCGTACCACATCACCTTCTTCGGCACGCAGCCGACATTCACACAGGTGCCGCCGAGGCGCGCAGCCTCGATCAGCAGCACGCGCGCACCGTACTCCGCGGCGCGGCGGGCGGTGGCGACACCACCGCTGCCGCCGCCGATGGCGATCAGGTCGTATTCCTTCATGGGTTCTCCCTTTCCGTGGGCGGCTGCGCGTGGCCGCCGCCTCGTTGTCGCCCCCGGCGGGGCGGGGCGCTCAGAGCGCCTTCTCGATTGCCGCGATGACCTCGGGCGCGTCGGGCTGGGTGCGGCTGCCGAAGGCCGCCACCACGCGCCCGTTGCGGTCGATCACGTATTTGTGGAAGTTCCATTCCGGCGCCGCCGACTGGCGCGCGATCTCGCGGAAGAGCGGATGCGCCTCGGCGCCGGTCACGTGGATCGGCGCGTACATGTCGAAGGTGACGCCGAAGTTCTGGAAGCAGACCTCGGCGGTCTCGGCCTCGTCGGCGGCCTCCTGGCGGAAGTCGTCCGAGGGGAAGCCGGCGACCTTCAGCCCGCGCTCCTTGAAGCGCTGGTGCACCGCCTCGAGCTCGCGGAACTGCCGCGTGAAGCCGCAGTGGCTGGCGGTGTTGACCACCAGCACCGGCTGGCCGGCGTAGCGCTCGGCGAGCCGCACCGACTCGTCGGCGTGCAGGCGGCGCAGGTTGTGATCGTAGAGGCGCGTCGTCGCATCGTCGGCCGCGCCCGCGGCGGGGGCGAGCGTGGCGAGCAGCAGGGCGGGGGCGAGGGCGCGCGCAAGACGGGTGAAGGGCATGATCGGTCTCCTGGGGGAAGGGCTCGGGGTGGACCGGGCGGGGCGAGATCGGTTCGCCTCGCGGGCGCGGGATCCACGGTGTGGCTCAGAGCCGGCTCAGATCCTCGATGGCATCGACGACCATGCCGGTGCCGACGCTGATCAGCAGGATGTCGGCCGCGACGCGGACGAGGCGATGGCCCTCGGGCGGCATGCCGAGGCGCAGCACGATGTCGCCCGGCGCGTCGTACCACACCACGTCGCGCGGCAGCGGCGCACCAAGGCGCCATTTCTTCGCCAGTCCCGGCGGCATGCAGCCGTTGCGCTTCCGGGCCAGCCCGGGCGGGCAGTCGCCCGCACGGTGGCGCTCGCCGTAATACTGATGCACGGTCTCGCGGTGGCGGTCGGTGAAGTAGGCCGACACGCGCGCCGAGGAGCCGGCACGCTCGCTGCGATGGTCGCGGTCGCGCTCCTGCTCGCGGTCGCGTGACTGGGCGCCGTCGCGGTCTCCCCCACGCCCACGGGCGTCGTCGCCGCGCGCATCGCGATTGCCCTGCTCGCTGCGTTTGTCGGGGCGCTTTTCACCGCGTTCCTGGGGACCGCCGCCGCGCTCGGTCTGGCCGCCCTGCGCACGCTCGGGTTTGCCGCTGCCGGCCCAGTCCGGCTTGTCGGCGAAGGCCGGGCCGGCGAGGAAGGCGGCCAGGATCAGGCCGGATGCGGCCTTGTGGCGAAGCTTGGCGAGGCTCATCTCGTGCTCCCTTGTCGTTTGGATGTTCGGGGAGCGGCCGGCGGTACTCGAATGCCCGCCCCGCGCCCGTGCCTGCAGCATAAACGGGCAGCGGCGCGGGCGTCACGACGACTTACCTCTTGTCACCGCCCGCCGGGGGCGGGATGCAAACCCCGCCGCGTGCGGCCGCGGGCGCTCACAGCAGCGGCACGTCGTCCTTCTCGCCACGCTCGTACACCACGTTGGCGCGGCCCACCAGCAAGGGGTCGAGCGGGCCGATCAGGGAGACGTCCTTGTTCGCATAGGGCAGCTTGTGCAGCACGTAGCGCAGCGCGTTGAGGCGCGCGCGCTTCTTGCAGTCGGACTTGACCACGGTCCACGGCGCGTCGGCGGTGTCGGTGTAGAAGAACATCGCCTCCTTGGCCTTGGTGTAGTCGTCCCACTTGTCGAGCGAGGCGAGGTCGATCGGCGACAGCTTCCACTGCTTGAGCGGGTGCGACTCGCGCTCCTTGAAGCGGCGGCGCTGCTCGTCGCGGCTCACCGAGAACCAGAACTTGATGAGGTGGATGCCGCTGCGCACCAGGTTGCGCTCGAACTCGGGCACCTGGCGCATGAACTCGTTGTACTCGTCGGGCGTGCAGAAGCCCATCACGCGCTCGACTCCGGCGCGGTTGTACCAGGAGCGGTCGAACAGCACGATCTCGCCTGCGGTGGGCAGGTGCTGGATGTAGCGCTGGAAGTACCACTGGCCGCGCTCGAGCTCGGAGGGCTTCTCCAGCGCCACCACGCGTGCGCCGCGCGGGTTGAGGTGCTCCATGAAGCGCTTGATCGTGCCGCCCTTGCCGGCGGCGTCGCGGCCCTCGAACAGGATCACCACGCGCTGGCCGGTCTCCTTGACCCAGGCCTGCAGCTTGAGCAGCTCGACCTGCAGGCGGTACTTCTGCTTCTCGTAGGCCTTGCGCGACATCAGGTTCCGATAGGGGTAGCCGCCCTTGCGCCAGTCGGGCGAGAGCTCGTCGTCCGGGTGGGCGCCCGGGCCCTGCGGCAGGTCGGCGCGCATCAGCGCCCGGCGCAGCATGTGGATGTCGTCGGGCGAGGCACCGTCGAGGATGGCCTCGAGGGCGTCGGTCTTCGCCTGCGGATCGGCCGCGGCGCGGGCGAGGATGTCCTTGACGGCGACGAGCTTGGAGTCTTGCGCCGCGTCGATCGCCTGCTCGATCTCGAAGTCCTCGATGCCGGTGCTGCTGAAGTCGGGCGCGGTGTCGCCGGCGGCGCTCGGGCGCGCCGCGCCCTTGTTCTTCGCGCGGGACGCGGTGCGCGGCTTGCGGGCGCGGGTGGAGGGGGTGTCCGCTACGGGGACGTTTTCCTCGGTCTTGTTCATCTGTTCCTTCTCCCTTGTTTCAACGAATTCTAATCCTCTGCGTCCCGCTCGGCACGCGCGCGGTGGGGTGGGCGGGTAGAATCGCGCACTACGCGCGGCGCCCGGACCGGCCGCGCAAAACGTCCCGACCTTTCGATCATGCCGCTCACCAAAGAAACCCGTTCCCTGCTCGACATGGCCTACCGCGTCGGCGTGCCCCGCTTCCACGAGCTCTCGGTGGCGCAGGCGCGCCACTCGGCGCAGAAGCTGCACTTCGCCTTCCGCCCCGAGGCGCCGGCGGTGGCTTCCACCGCCGAGGTGCCGATCCCGCGCCCCGACACCTCGGCGCTGCTCGCCCGCCTGTACCGGCCCTTCGGCAGCCATGTGGACGAGCGCCTCGCGCTGGTGATCTTCGCGCACGGTGGGGGCTGGTGCATCGGCGACGTGGCGAGCTACGACGTGGCCTGCCGCGAGCTCGCCAACGCTTCGGGTTGCGCGGTGTTGTCGGTGGAGTACCGGCTCGCCCCCGAGCATCCTTTCCCCGCCGCGCCCGAGGACATGCGCCTGGCCTTCGACTGGGCGGTCGACAACGCCGACCTGCTCGGCATCGACCCGGCGCGGATCGCCCTCGCCGGCGACAGCGCGGGCGGCAACCTGGCGATCGTCACCGCGCTGGCCCTGCGCGAGGCCGAGGCGAGGCCGGCCTTCCTGCTGCTGATCTACCCGAGCACCGAGATCCGCAGCAGCCGGCCCGCGCGCGAGCGCTACGCCGACGGCTTCTTCCTCGACCGGGAGTCGCTGCAGTGGTTCTTCGAGCGCTACCTGCCCGACGTGGACACCGAGGACTGGCGGGTGTCGCCGATGCGCGCGGCCTCGCTTGCCGGGCTGCCGCCGATGCAGGTGATCTGTGCCGAATGCGATCCGCTGGTGGACGACTGCGTGGCCTTCGTCGAGCGCGTGCGCGGCGAAGGCGGTGAGGTGGCGCTGCGTGTCTTCGAGGGCGTGGTGCACGGCTTCTACACCCTGGGCAAGCTCATCCCCGAGGCGCGCGAGGCGGTGGCGCTGTCGGCCGCGGCCTTGCGCGCCCACCTGGTGGAGCACGCGCAGGCCTGAGCGGGGGCGGTGGCGCCCCTCGCGCAGGGGCGCGCGGCCGCGGCTCAGCCGCAGGCGGCGGAGATCAGCTCCATGCGGCTGGCACGCGCCTCCGACATCAGCGCGTCGAAGCCGTCGTGGTCCAGCCCGTCCGCCACACTCGCCTCGAGCAGCTCGCCGCGCTGGCGGCTGCCGAGCAGGTTGTCGAAGGGGTTGGGCGATTCGGCCGCGAGGGTGGCCAGGAAGACCACGTCGCCGAGCTCGGCCGGCGGCCAGCCGGTGTTGGCGAAGGGGTCGGCGGCGCAGGCGGTGATGATGCGCTCGGGCATCTCGAGGGCCTCGAGCACGGCGTCGCGCACCGGCTCGTCCCAGGTCGTGACCACCTCGGCGAAGCGCCCCATGTCGCCCTCGAGCGCCGGGTAGCGCGCCGCGCGTGCAAGCAGGTAGAACTGGCCGATGTCGAGCATCAGGCCGGCCAGCATCGCGGCGTCGGGGTCGGGGCGCTTGAGATGGTGGGCGAAGGCGCAGGACCACGCCGACACGTCGATCGAGTGCATCCACAGCCCGCTGGCAACGAGCCGCATCTGGCGCGAGCGATGGTCGCGCGCGAGCTGCTCGGCCGCGACCGCGAAGGCGAGGCAGCGCAGGGTGGACAGGCCGATGCGCTGGATCGCGTCGCCGAGGCTGGTGATCTGGCCGCGGTAGGGGTTCAGCGTCAGCGTGTTCGCCATCCGGATGACCTTGGCGGCGAGCAGGGGCTCGGTCTGCACCGCGCCGGCGATCTGCGCGAGCGAGGTGTCCGGGGCGTCGGCGAGCTTCTGGATGCGCAGCGAGAGGTCGAAGACGGTGGGAAAGCTCGTCACGCCCTCGCGCAGTTCCTGCTGGATCTGTTCGGCGAAGGCTTCGAATTGGGTGTCGAAAGAGCTCATGGGCCGGTTCCGTTCATGGGATTGGCGGAGTCTATGCGCATGCGGGCGGGCGTGCGCGTGCAAATCCCACGAACGACCGCGGCTTCAGGGCTGGGTGAGGCGGACGTGGCCGTTCTCGAGCGCCTCGACCTGGGCGAGCGTGCACACCGGCACGCCGAGCGCCTCGATGGTGGCGTGGCCGTGCTTGAAGCGCTTCTCGACGATGAAGCTCGCGCACAGCACCTCGGCGCCGGCCTCGCGGGCCATCTCGACGAGCGCCACCGCGGTGCGGCCGTTGGAGAGGAAGTCGTCGACGATGACCACGCGGTCGGTCGGCACGATGTAGCGCTGCGACAGCACGAGCTTGGTCTCGCCGCCCTTCGTGGGCGAGGGGATCACGCGCGCGATCGCGGGGGATTCGACCTGGGGCGCGTATTTCTTCGCGTACACCAGCGGGATGTCGAGCGCCTGGGCGACCACCAGGCCGGGGGCGATGCCGCTGGCCTCGGCGGTGAGCACCACGCTGGGCTCGAAGCGCACGAGCCGCTTGGCGAGCTCCTGGCCCATCTCGGTGATGAAGCTGGGCTCGATGCGGTGGTTGAGGAAGTGATCGATCTTCAGGATCTGGTCGCCGATGACGGTGGCCTCGGCTTCGATGCGGCGCACCAGCGGGCCGTAGGGGCGGATGAGTTCGGGATCGGGAAGCATGCGCGGGTCCGTAAACGGAAATGCCCCCGGGCCGGGGGCTGGACGGGCGGATTCTAGCCGAAGGCGGCGGCGTTGTAGGAGCGCCGGCAGGCGCGAACGCGGGTCGATCGTGATTTTGGTTCAGATCGTGATTTCGGCTCCGGTCATGATTCCCGCTCCGATCCGGCGGCGGGGCCGGGCGGGCGGTCGCCGCCTGCACTCGCGGCCCTGCGCTGCGCTTCGGGCTACCCTCGGCGGCGGACGCCGCGGGGGCGGCGACACGAACTCGGCGCTGCGCGCCTCGGACAGGTGTCGCCTTGTTTCCCCCGCGACGCCCTCCACCTCGGCGCTCCTGACGTTGGCGACCCCCCGCCCGGCCCCGCCGCCTCGCGGCCTTTCTGGTTTGGGGCGTCATTCGTGGTTCTGCCGGCTTCGCGCCGATGCCAGCGGTGGTCGAGGTCGGCAAGCATGCACGGTCGTGCGACGGTGGTCGCGAATCGGTGCGCGAGCTTTCGGGCTAGAATCGGCCCCGTTTCCGAACGATGAACGCGATGAACGAAGAAGACTACATGCGCGCCGCGCTCGAGCAGGCGCGCGCGGCCGGGGCCGTGGACGAGGTGCCGGTGGGCGCGGTGGTGGTGTGTGCGGGCGAGATCGTCGGCCGCGGCTTCAACCAGCCGATCGGCCGCCACGACCCCACCGCGCACGCCGAAATCATGGCGCTGCGCGACGCCGCGGCGCGCCTGGGCAACTACCGGCTGCCCGGCTGTGAGCTCTACGTGACCCTGGAGCCCTGCGCGATGTGCTCGGGCGCGATCATGCACGCCCGCATCGCGCGCGTGGTCTTCGGTGCGCGCGACCCCAAGACCGGCGTCGCCGGCAGCGTGCTCGACCTCTTCGCCGAGCCGCGCCTCAACCATCACGCCACCATCGAGGGCGGGCTGCTTGCCGACGAGTGCGGGCGCATGCTGTCGAGCTTCTTCGCCGCCCGCCGCGGGCGCACCCTGGTGGCCTGAATGCGGATCCGCGTGGACCTGGGCCGGCAGCGCCTGGAGCTCTTCGGCAAGGATGGCGCCTGCATCCGTCGCTACGCGGTGTCGACCGGCGAGCGCGGTGCGGGCGAGCGCAGCGGCAGCCTGCGCACGCCGCGCGGCCGCCACCGCATCCGTGCATGCATCGGCGCGGGCGCGCCGGCGGGCGCCGTGTTC
>NZ_AMXF01000185.1 GCF_000310225.1 Thauera phenylacetica B4P | reverse complement strand
GGCCGTAGGGGGCGAAGACACGGGCGAAGCGCGCCAGCGTGTCCGCGTCGACCGGCTCGGCACCGTTGGCCGCCAGACGCCAGGTGGACAGGTCGAGCCCGGCGAGATCCCCGCCTTCGAGGCGCTTCACGCATAGATCGAAGGCGAAGTTGGGCGCAGCGGTGACGGTGCCGCGATGGTGGTGGATCGCCCACAGCCAGCGCTCGGGGCGGGCGAGGAAATCCAGCGGCGACATCAGGATCAGGGGCATGCCGTGGTAGAGGCTGCCCAGCCAGGTGCCGATCAGGCCCATGTCGTGGTACAGCGGCAGCCAGCTCACGCACACGTCGCTCGCCGTCAGCGCGGCGGCCTCGCCCCAGGCGCGGATGTTGGCGAGCAGGTTGCCATGGCTCAGCGCAACGCCCTTGGGGTCGCCGGTGGAGCCGGAAGTGTACTGGATCAGCGCCAGGCCGCCCGCCCCCGGGGCGGGCGGCTCCGCAGCAGGCGGGCGCGGCCCGTCGAGCAGGCTTTCCGGGGTGACGACATGGACAAGCGCGGGCGACAGGCCGGCGAGCATGCGCGCGAGCGGGCGTACGCGATCGAAGGTGATCAACACCCGCGCCTCGCAGTTGCGCAGGATGCCGGCCTGACGGCGCAGGTGCTCCTCGATCTGCGCAGGGCGCGCCGGTGGATACATCGGCACCGGCACCGCCCCCGCGCGCAGGATGCCGAAGAAGCAGCGGAAGAAGTCCAGCCCCGAAGGCAGCATCAGGGCCACGCAGTCGCCCGCGCGCATCTCGAGCGCGCGCAGCGCCTGCGCCACCTGGCCGGCGCCCTCGGCAAGACCGGCATACGTCAACGTGTCGAGACGGTCCTCGCTGGCGTAGAAGCGCACATGGACGCGATCGGGGTGGCGGGCAAGGTGCCAGTCGAGGACTTCCAGCAGGGTGCCCGCGTCCTTGGGCAGCTCCGCATCCTCGCCGGACGCGCGCTCGCAGTCGGCGACCGCCTCCGCGGGCGGCCGCGGCGGTGCGTGCGAGGCGGCCGACTCGCCCAAGGCGGCGAGCAGCTCGCGCGGTGTCTGCGCCATGCCCAGCACCTCGGCGCGCAGCCGCACCCCGTAGTGCTGCTCGATGCGCGCGAGCAGCTCGACGCGGCTCAGGCTGTCCAGGCCCAGATCGCGGTCGAGCTGGCTGTCCAGCGTGGCCTGCCGGCGCGCGCCCGGCTGCAGTTCGCCCACGAGGGCGTCGATCAGCGCCAGCAGCGGGGCGGGATCTCGAGCTGCGGACGGGCCGTGCGAAGACTGCGGCGAAGCGGGCATCGCCGAACTCCTTATTGCCGCCGCACCGGCATCACGGCGCAGCGGCGGTCGAGTGCAGGATCACCGAAAAGGGCACGCAGGGACCAGCCGGGAGGCGCACCACGCTCGCGCATGACGAGCGCCAGCCTGCCCGCAGCGCGAGCCCCCACGCCTACCGACCTGCATGCGCGAATTCTAGACGGCCTCATGCGGTGTGGACGCCTGCTGAGCACAAGGCAGCGCGAACGGCACTTGCGCCAGCACCACCCCGCGTTCGCGCAGCGCCGCATCGATCAGCCCGAGCACCTCGTCCCGGCAGGCCGGCTCGCGATCGTGCTGTGGCACCCAGTACTTCACCCGGTAGGTGATGCCCGCCGGGCCGTAGGACACCAGCTGCACCTCGGGCGGCTTGTCCTCGGCGATGCTCGCCGCACGCTCCAGCGCCGCGCGCATCAGCTCCCTCGCCTCGGCCACCGGCAGCGCGACCGGCAGGGTCAGCTCGGCGTGGTCGCGATATTCCTTCTTCGGCGCGCTGAAGTTGGTGATGCGCTGCCGCGAGATCTGGCTGTTGGGCAGGATCACGTAGGTGCTGTCCCCGGTCACCAGCCGCGTCGTGCGCCAGCCGATCTCCTGCACCCGCCCCTGCGCCAGGTTCTCGATGCGCACCCAGTCGCCGATGCGGAACGGCGCCTCGATCCCGAGCGCGATCCCGGACAGCGTGTCGGCCACCACGTTGCGGATCGCGAAACCCAGCACTGCCAGCACCAGCCCCGAGCCGGTCAGGATCCCCGACAGGTCCTGGCGGAACAGCAGCGACAGCCCGCCCAGCGCGGCCAGCGCGAACAGGAACACCCGCAGCAGGTCGAGCAGCACCTTGGGCACCGGCTTGCGCCCCTTGCGCCGCTGCGACAGCCGCGCCGACGCGAGCGCATGCAGCAGATGCGCAGCGGTAAACAGTGCGAGCGCAATCGCTGCGTTGCGCACCGGCTCGAGCCAGGGCTGCAGGGCGTGGTCGACGGGCAGCAGCCCGAACGCCCGCTCGGCGTACAGGACGAACAACACCAGGAAGAGGAGACCGACACCGGCATGCGAGCCGGCGCGGGAGTACAGCGCGCGAACCATGGCAGGACCTTCGAGACGAGAGGAAACGACACTCCACCGACCCCGGCCTGCCGATCCGCGCCGGCAAGGCGCTATCGAGGCCGGGGCCAGGCATGTGCCTGGTCGATGCACAGGGCGAATCTCGCGCGGCCGCGGCAGCTCATCGCGTGGTCTCCGAAAGTTGGGGGGGGGGATGGCCGTGAAGGCCGGTCCACCCTATATGGGGATGGATCCTGCGCTTTCAAACGCGCGGGCGCACATGCCGGGCGCGGCGGGAGGGGGCGTCGGTATCCCGGTGCTCGAGCGGCAAGCCTGCAGGCCGGCACGCAACCCGCCTTCCTCAGCCCTTCGCCTGCGACCTCTTCTGCCGCTCCTCGAGCGCGGCTTTCTCGCGGGCGGCCTCGCGCTCCTCTTCCAGCTTCTTCTTGCCGTAGGCGATCGCCATCTTCATGGCCACGACCATCACGGCGCCGATGAGGACGATGTAGAGCAAGGAAGCGCGGTTGCCGGGGTCGGCCTCCGTCACGGCCGCCTTGGCGGCCTCCTTCCTGCCTTGCTGCGGGTCGAGCGCCTGTGCGCCCGCCGTCGCGCCATCCTGTCCGGCGCCCTCGGCCATGGCCGGGCCGCTCGCAAGGAGGACGCTGAAGCCGATCAACACTGCCATGATGTAATTCATCGAAATCCTCATTCGTCGATCCAGTCACACACTTGACGCTTCTCCTGCAAGCGGCGCCTCGACGCATCGATCTGTCGAACATCGCGTGATTGTACTGAAGAACCCCGCCGGGACTCGGCACCCGAGCCGCCCGGCGCAGTCCTTGCACCGCAAGACCTCCGCCAGCGGAGATCCCCACGCCCCCCGAGGCGACAGCCCCCATGAGGACACCGACCATGAACCCGATCGTCCGCATCCAGCCCCGCAACGCCGACCTCGGCGACGGCCTGCTCGTCCGCCGCACCCTCCCCAATCGCCAGCAGCGCATGGTGGGAGCGTGGAGCTTCCTCGACCACGCCGGCCCGGTGCAGTTCGAACCCGGCAAGGGCCTGCACGTCGGCGCCCATCCGCACATCGGCCTGCAGACCTTCACCTGGCTGATCGAGGGCGAGGTGCTGCACCGCGACAGCCTGGGCAACGAGCAGCTCATCCGCCCCGGCCAGGTCAACCTGATGACCGCCGGGCACGGCATCGCCCACACCGAGGATTCGCTCCACGACGGCGGGCGCCTGCACGCCGCGCAGCTCTGGATCGCCCTGCCACCCGCGCACAAGGACTGCGCCCCGGCCTTCGACCACTACCCCAAGCTGCCGCAATGGCGCGAGGGCGGCGCCGAGCTCACCCTGCTCGCCGGCCGCTACGGCCAGCGTGAAGCGCCGGCGCGCATCCACTCTGCGCTGGTCGGCATCGACATCGTCTGCGCCGGGGCGAGCACGCTCACGCTCGCGCTCGATCCGGATTTCGAGTATGGGCTGATGCCGCTCGCGGGCGACCTGGACATCGATGGCGAGCTCATCCACACCGACGAGCTCGCCTGCCTCGGCAAAGGACGGCGCGAAGTGCACCTCGCCCTGCCCGCAGGCGGCCGGGTGCTGTTCCTGGGGGGCGAGCCCTTCGACGAGCCGGCGCAGATCTGGTGGAACTTCGTCGGCTTCGACCAGGCCGGCATCGCGCAGGCGCAGGCCGCCTGGGAGCGGGGCGACGAGCGCTTCGGCGCGGTCGGCGACGGCCGGGCGCCGCGGCTCGTGGCGCCGCCCTTGCCGTGGCGGGACGGGGGTGAGCGGCACGGGTGAGCGCTGCCGGATGTTCCCCGTGTGGGGATGCCAGGTTGGGATCCCGCGAAAAGCCGCCCGGCAGCCCTCCGCCGCACGACCCTATGCCTCCGGATCATCCTCGCGGCAAGCAGCACTGCCGCAACGCGGGCAGACGAAGGTCCCGACCGGGGACTCGACAAAGCGCAAGCCGAGGTCGTCGCCTGCGGCGACATTGCCATCGCAGGTGATCAGACGCCCCCCGATCGTGACGTCTTCCTGCAGGCCGCAGGCCGGACAGCTCAGCAGCCCGCGATCCTCGGCGAAGAGACCGAGCACGCGCGCCTCCTCGCGAAGGGATTGAATGCCTCGGGCCAGGGCCGCCAGTTCGGGCGGAATTTCGTGATCAGCCATGGCGGATGACGTCCGGGCCGCGCGCGCAGGGGGCGGAGCGGATTCTCATGATCCGTCGATCTCGAGGCCGGCGCGTCGCCACAGCGCGTCGAACTCCTCGCCCACGCCCCAGCCCACGTTCTGCCCGATCGCGCGGACGACAGCCAGCCGCTCGAGAAAGCTCGCGCGCTGCGGCTCGGGCAAGCCCGCAACGATCGTCAGCGCCTGCTCGAACATCCGCACCAGCGCGCCGTAGTACGCCTCGTCGTCCAAC
Source organism: Thauera phenylacetica B4P (assembly GCF_000310225.1). Taxonomy (GTDB): domain Bacteria; phylum Pseudomonadota; class Gammaproteobacteria; order Burkholderiales; family Rhodocyclaceae; genus Thauera; species Thauera phenylacetica. The sequence goes on along the minus strand of NZ_AMXF01000185.1, from coordinate 3,473 downwards.
CCGAACTCGGCGCTGAAACCGGTCGCCTGCTCGCAATAGAAGACCATCAGCTCCGCGAGCCCCGCCGGCAGGCCGATCGCCTTCTTGTAGTCGGCGATCGGCTTCTTGGCCTTCGCGACCGAGTAGTCCTGATTCTTGTACACATCGGGGCAAAGCCAGCGCTCGATCACTACCCTGTAGGGTTCGAGCGCATCCTCACCGAGCCCGAAGCGGGCGTGCAGGAATACCTGATTGTCCTTGCTGGCGGCATACAGGTCCTGGACCAAGGCGAGCAGTCCGGCCCGGTCGAAGTCGACCAGCGCGCCCTTTACGTCGCGCCAGCCTGGCTTGCCCTTCTTTATTGTCATGTCCGACGGATCCTTCATCGAGGGTTGGTCAACTCCAGGCCGGTAACAGCCTCACGCCCAGCACGCTGCCGATCACCGCCAGCCACACCACCGCCGCCGCATAGGCCTGCAGGCAATAGCGCACGTTGGCGCGCGCGAGCTGCGCGGCCGACAGGCCGTAGCGACCCTGCAGCGCGAGGTGGATGCCGGACATCGGCCCGGCGGCGAGACCGATCGCCCACGACTGCACGAACACCAGCGCGAGCAGCGTCGGTTCCGGTTGCAGCGGCGCCAGCCAGGCCGAGGCCATGGCGATGGTGATCACCGCGTGGATGCCGAGCGCGGCGAGCAGGATCATCGCCGCCAGCGCCAGCGCCGCCTCGGTCACGCCGAAGGCGGAAAAGGGCAGCCACAGCCCGCCGCTGTCCATCAGCGCACGCAGCCCACTGGCGAACACCGCCGCCGACAGGAACAGCACCAGCTCGCCCGACATGCCCGGCAGGCGGTCGCGCACATGGCCATACAGCGCATGGCCGCCCGCCCGCGCGCCCTGCTGCACCAGCACCACGACGCAAACCACCGCGAGCGCGGCCAGGCTGATGACCGCCAGCGCCGCCCATTCGGGCACCACCCAGTGTCCCGCCGCCACCAGCACCGCCAGCACCGCGGGCACCTTCAGCGCCGACGCCTGCATCGGATAGCCGACGAAGTCGGCCGCCCGGTTGCCGCTGCTGCGCTCGGTGTCGCGGCCGGCGAGCCACAGCAGCACCACTGCGAGTGCCATGCCGGATGCAGCCAGGCCGAGCGGGCTGGCGCCGGGCGCATAGGTCAGCGCCACCGCGGTGGCGGCAAAGAAGGGCGACCACAGCGCCGCGGCGAGGAAGGCGCGCACCAGCACCGCAGCCTGGTCCTGGCGCGGCTTGCCGTCCGCACCGATGCGGTCGGCCATGATGAAGACCGCCGACAGGTTGATCACCGCGCCCAGCACGTGCACCGCGCCCAAGGTGCGCCACAGCGCGCCGCGGCCCCTGGGCAGCCCTGCGCTGCCGGCTTCGGGCGTGCGCAGCAGGCGCAGGAAGCTCACCGCCGCCAGCATGCCCAGCAGCGCGGTGTTCTGCGTCAGCAAGCCGAGCAGGCTCGGGCTGCCCCCGCGCCCGAGTGCGACGCCAAACGCCACCACGCCAGCACCGGCCAGCAGCAGCGCCTGGCGCTTCTGCGCACGCGCAAGCTGCGGCCACAACAGCGCGGCCGCGCCCCAGGCCGCCAGCCCGGCGGTCCACACGGGCGGCCCATGTCCGGTGCCCGCCAGCGCGGCGAGCACGGTCATCGCAAACAGCAGCACGGCCGCCAGCGTGCGGCGGCGGGGAGAGGTGGTGGGTAATTCAGGGGGCAAGGGAGCGAAGGGTCTTGTTGGTCCGCGGGGGCTTTGGCTGCGAGGGTCCATTTTCTACCAGATGCCGATGGCGACACAGCGCGGCATCGCCCCCCTGCGGGACGAACACCGCGAACCGCGCGGCCTGGCGCCGCTGCATCCCCGCCTCCCGCATCGGGGATAATGGCCCCCGGAGACTCGCACCGCCCCCCCATGTGCGCCAACTACCGCCCCGCCTCGCGTGAAGCACTCTCTGCGCTGCCGCTGCCGCCGCCGGACTTCGGCTACGGCGAGGCCTATCCCGGCTCGGTCGTTCCGGTCGTGACCAACTTCGCCCCCCGACAGTGGGTGCCCGCCCTCTTCGGGCTCGTCCCGGCCTGGGCGCACGACCTCAAGATCATCCGCTCGACCTACAACGCACGCTCGGAGACGCTCGGCGAGAAGCCCTCCTTTCGCCACGCCTGGCAGCGCGGGCAGCTCTGCATCATCCCGGCCGAGGTGCTCTTCGAGCCCTGCTACGAGACCGGGAAATCGGTGCGCTGGGCGATCCGACGCGCCGACGGCAAGCCGATGGGGATCGCCGGGCTGTGGGAGCGCAAGGCGGACGAAGCCGGGAATCTGCACTGGTCGATGACCCTGCTGACGATCAACGCCGACGGCCATCCCCTCATGCAGCGATTCCACAAGCCGGGCGACGAGAAGCGCTCGGTGGTGATCCTGCCCGACGAGGCCTGGGGAGACTGGCTGCGCGCGAAGTCCGAAAGCGCGGCGCGCGCGTTCTTCCAGGGCTTCGACTCGGGCGCGTTCGTGGCCGAGCCTGCACCGCGCTGATGCGCCCCGCCGCGGACCTGTCGCCTCCGCCTGCCAAGTGACAGGCCAAACCGACCCGCGCAACCCATTGCTTTTTATAGGCCACGTGCGAAAGCCGGCTTTCGCAGAAACAGAGAACGGAGAGCACAGAGGGCGAAAAACCCTCGAAAAAGAGGGTGCCGGGAGGGGGCGGCCTTTTCGCACGAAACGCGAAACCCGCGCCAACACTGGGGTTTCGGGCAGGCATGAAAAAGGCCAGAGCAATGTCTGGCCTTTGGAAAGTGGTGGACCGAAGGAGGATCGAACTCCCGACCTCTGCATTGCGAACGCAGCGCTCTCCCAGCTGAGCTATCGGCCCTGAAAGAGCGCGCATTATAGTGAGGCGCCGCAGGAAAGGGAAGGGCCTCGAGCGCATTTGCACGCCGTGGTGCTTCCCGGTTCTGGCAGGAGCGGCGCGAGCCGCGAATGCAGCGGTTCTGCACTCGGCGTGGGCAAGAGCCCCGTGGCCATGTTCGCGCCTGCCGGCGCTCCTACAGAAACCACCACGCATCCCGGTTCCCTGGAGCGCCGGCAGGCGCGAATACGGCGGACGTGACTGGTGTTCGCTGCCGCCGCCCCCGCGCGAGACGAAGCCGCGACGCTTCATGTAGGAGCGCCGGCCACCGCGAATACAGCGGACGTGCCTGCTGTTCGCTGCCGCCGCCCCGCGCGAGACGAAGCCGCGACGCTTCATGTAGGAGCGCCGGCAGCGAAAACGGCGGTGGAGCCGCGGCGGGGCGAGTGCCGAGCGTCATGTTCGCGCCTGCCGGCGCTCCTACAGAAACCGCCGCGCATCCCGGTCCCCTGCAGGAGCGACGGCAGCCGCGAAAGCGACGGACTGCCGGCGCTCCCGCAGGTGCCAAAACGGCGGGAAGGCCTTGTAGGAGCGCCGGCAGGCGCGAAAGCGGCGGACGGACTTAGTCGGG
>NZ_AMXF01000184.1 GCF_000310225.1 Thauera phenylacetica B4P | reverse complement strand
CCCCTCCCATGCTCCAGCGCTTGCGTCGCCTGCTCGGCATCGCCCCCACCCGCCCTGCGGTGGAGGCGGCGCAATGGCGGCGGGTCGAGGCGACCCTGCCCTTCCTCGACCACCTCACCGCGGCAGACCGCGCGCGCCTGCGCGAGACGGCGCTCGCCTTCCTCGCCAGCAAGCAGTTCCATGGCGCGCAAGGCCTGGCGCTGGACGACGACATGCTGCTGGCGATCGCGCTGCAGGCCTGCCTGCCGGTGCTCCACATCGGCCTGCAGGCCTACGACGGCTGGGTGGGGGTGATCGTGTACCCGGGCGACTTCCTGATCCCGCGTCGCATCGTCGACGAGGCCGGCGTGCTGCACGAGTACGAGGACGAGGTGCTCGGCGAGGCCTGGGAGGGCGGTCCGGTGCTGCTGTCCTGGTTCGCGGACGAGGACGCGCCGGCGGGCGTCAACGTGGTCATCCACGAGTTCGCCCACAAGCTCGACATGGAGAACGGCGGCGTCGACGGCCTGCCCCGCCTGCGCCCGGGCATGTCGCGCCAGGCCTGGGCCGAGGCCTTCGGCAAGGCCTACGAGGACTTCTGCGCCGAGGTCGACCGCGGCGTCGACACCGCGATCGACCCCTACGGCGCGGAGCACCCGGGCGAGTTCTTCGCGGTGGTCTCCGAGGTCTTCTTCGAGGACCCGCTCGTGCTGCGCGGGCGCTTTCCCGCGGTGTACGATCAGCTCGTGCACTTCTACGGCATGGACCCCGCCGCCCGCGCGGCGACCACCAGCGGAGGCTGAAATGAGCGCGCCCAAGCGCCTGCTGATCGTCCACCACACCCAGAGCGGCAACACCGGCCGCCTCGCCGCCGCGGTGCTCGAGGGGGCGCAGCGCGTGGCCGAGACCGAGACCCGGCTGCTGCGCGCCTTCGATGCCGGCACCGCAGACCTGCTCGCCTGCAACGGCCTGCTGCTCGGCACGCCGGAGAACTTCGGCTACATGTCGGGCGCGCTCAAGGACTTCTTCGACCGCACCTACTACCCCTGCGAGGGCAAGCTCGTCGGCCTGCCCTATGCGGTCTTCGTCAGCGCCGGCAACGACGGCACCGGCGCGGTGCGCGAGATCGGTCGCATCGCCACCGGCTACGGCTGGAAGACGGTCGCCGAGCCCCTGATCGTGCGGCGCGAGATCACCCCTGCCGACCTCGAGCGCGCGCGCGAACTCGGCGAGGCGATGGCGGCCGGCCTGGCGATGGGGGTGTTCTGAGGGCGCGAGGCTTGAGGAGTCAGGCGCGAGGAGCGCTGGAGACGCGGCTGAAGCTGCCTCGAGCGCGCAGCGGAAGTTCACGTTTGCGTTAATCGGGATCGACTTTCACGAAGCGGTAACAATGATCATGGCGGAGTCCGTCCGCGTGGCCTAAGCTGGGATCGTGTCCGCTTCGGAGGGCACCCCGGTCTTTCATCGAACGGAGGATTGCTTATGGCCATCACCTGGATTCTGGTTGCCAACGCCAGCCTGGCAAAGCTGTACGCCAACCTGGGCCCCAACAAGGGCCTGACGCTGGTGAGGGAACTGATCCACCCGGAAAGCAGACAGAAGAACGGCGACCTGGTCTCGGACCGCGCGGGCGCGAACGGCTCGAACGGCACCGGCGGCGGCTCGATGCAGCCGCAGACCCTACCCAAGCAGCACGAGGCCAAGGTGTTCGCACAGGAGCTCGCCCAGACCCTCTACCAGGGACGCACGACCAACGCATTCAAACGCGCGATCCTGGTCGCTCCGCCCGCATTCATGGGCTTGCTCAACGCCGTCCTCGACGGCCCGACCGCGCAGATGGTCACAGACCGCTTCGAAAAGGATTACACCAAGACACCGCAGGACGAGCTCGGGGAACACCTCGGCTCGACGATCTTTCTCTAAGGGAGGACGTTCGCGAAGGCTCCAGACCCGATCAGCCAACGGCAAAAGGCAGCTGCCCGAGCCAAGGAGGATGTGCTTGACCGAGACCCCGAGGATCCAGCTTTCCTGACGAATGCAGTGCACATCGATGACATCGTCTCCACTCCGGAGACCCCGGGCACGCACGGCGTAGCCCGACCCAGGACGGGGCGCACGGCGCCCCGTTCGCTATTGCGACCGACAGCTTCGCGGCCACCGTCGCTCCTGCACGCCCCGAGGCACGCTGGTTTCCGCAGCAGCGCTGCAAGGCGCGGACACGGCCTGTCCGCACCCGGCACCGTCCATCGCGTTCGCCCAGTTCGTTCGCGGCTGTCGCCGCTGCTGCAGGGGCGCGATGCGGAGGACGGCATCAGCTCGTGCCGCGGCCGTAGGTGTCCTCGAAGCGCACGATGTCGTCCTCGCCGAGGTAGCTGCCCGACTGCACCTCGATGATCTCGAGCGGGACCTTGCCCGGATTCGACAGGCGGTGGGTGTGGCCGAGCGGGATGTAGGTCGATTCGTTCTCGGCGAGCAGGAAGCTGCGCTCGCCGTTGGTGACCTCGGCGGTGCCCTTGACCACGATCCAGTGTTCGGCGCGGTGGTGGTGCATCTGCAGGCTGAGCTTGGCGCCCGGGTTGACCACGATGCGCTTGACCTGGAAGCGCTCGCCGGCGTCGATCGAGTCGTACCAGCCCCAGGGGCGATAGACCTTGCGATGGCTCTGCGTGAGCGTACGGCCCTCGGCCTTCAGGCGGGCGACGACCTTCTTGACGTCCTGCGTGCGGTCCTTGTGCGCGACCATCACCGCGTCGGGGGTCTCGACCACCACCATGTCCTCGCAGCCCACCGCCGCGACCAGACGGCTCCCGGCATGCACCAGGGTGTTGCGGCACGACTCGAAGAGCACCTCGCCGCGCGCGGCGTTGCCCTCGCCGTCCTTGGCCGACACCGCCCACAGCGCGTCCCAGGCGCCCACATCGGACCAGCCGGCCGACAGCGGCACGACCACGCCCCGCCCCAGCTCCGGCGCCTCGGCGAGCCTTTCCATCACTGCGTAGTCGATGGAGTCGCTCGGGCTGCGTTCGAAGGCGGCGGTGTCGAGGCGGATGAAGTCGGCGTCGTGGGTGCAGGCGGCCACTGCCGCGGCGCACGCCGCGGCCATCTCGGGCGCGAAGCGGCGGATCGCCGCCAGCCACACCGAGGCCTTCATCATGAAGATGCCGCTGTTCCAGTAATAGGCGCCGCTGGCGACGTAGGCCTCGGCGGTGGCGCGGTCGGGCTTCTCGACGAACTCCAGCAGGGCGCGCGCGCCCTCGCCCTCGGCCAGCGCCGCGCCGCTGCGCAGGTAGCCGTAGCCGGTCTCGGCGCGGTCGGGGACGATGCCGAAGGTCACCAGCGCACCGGTCGCGGCCGCCTTCGCGCCGACCGCGATCGCGTGCTGGAAGGCGGGCTGCTCGGTGATGACGTGGTCGGCGGGCATCACCAGCAGGATCGGGTCGCCCTCCTCCTCCGCCACCAGCGCGGCCAGGGTGAGCGCCGGCGCGGTGTTGCGGCCGACCGGCTCGAGCACGATCTGCGGCGAACGTACGCCGATCTGGCGAAGTTGTTCGGCGATGATGAAGCGGTACTCTTCGTTGGTGACGACCAGCGGGCGCGGGTCGACCTCGCCGCCGGGGAAATCCTTCAGCCGCAGCGCGGTCTCCTGCAGCAGCGAGCGCTCGCCGGTGAGCGGCAGGAGTTGCTTGGGATAGCTCTCGCGCGAAGCTGGCCACAGTCGGGTGCCGGAGCCGCCGGAGAGGATCACGCTCTTGATGGTCATGAATCGGGTCCTTGCTTGGGTTGGGTCGGCCGGGCGTCTTTTTCCCCGTGCGCACGGCAGCGGAGGCGTGCGACCCGGCCTGAGGCATCAGTGGAGGATCTCGCGCAGCATGCGGGCGACGCCGTCGCGCCAGTCGGGCAGCGCGAGCTCGAGGCGGTCGCGCAGCCGCCCGGTGTCGAGCCGGGAGTTGAGCGGTCGCGCCGCGGCGGTCGGATAGTCGCGCGTGCCGATCGGCGCGATCTCGCCCACCTTCAGCGCCGCGCCGAGCTCGCGCGCCTGTTCGATCACGAAGCTCGCGTAGCCGTGCCAGCTCGTCTCGCCGCCGGCGGCGAGGTGGTAGGTGCCACCCAGGCTGTGGTCTCTGTGTTCGGCGCGGATGGCGTGGGCGCTGACGTCGGCGATCAGCTCCGCGCCGGTGGGCGCGCCGTGCTGGTCGGCGATCACGGTCAGGCGTTCGCGCTCGGCCGCAAGGCGAAGCATCGTGCGCGCGAAGTTGCCGCCGCGCGCCGCATACACCCACGAGGTGCGCAGGATCAGGTGGCGGCAGCCCGCAGCGCGGATCGCCTCTTCGCCGGCGAGCTTGGTGCGCCCGTATACCGACAGCGGCGCGGTCGGGGCGTCCTCGCGCCAGGGGGTGTCGCCGCTGCCGTCGAAGACGTAGTCGGTCGAGTAATGCACCAATAGCGCGCCCACCGCCGCAGCGGCCCCGGCGAGCACGCCCGGCGCCTCGGCGTTGATGCGCTGCGCGCGCTCGATGTCGGTCTCGGCCTTGTCCACCGCGGTGTAGGCGGCGGCGTTGACGATCACGTCGGGGGCGAGCCGGCGCACCGTGCGGTCGATGCCCTCGAGGTCCTCGAGATCGCCGCACAGGCCGTCGGCGCCGCCACGGTCGAGCGCCACGACCGTGCCGAGCGGCGCGAGCGAGCGCTGGAGTTCCCAACCGACCTGCCCGTTCTTGCCCAGCAGCAGGATCTTCATGGCTGCACCTCGCGTCCGGCGTAGTTGCGCGCCACCCAGTCGCGGTAGGCGCCGCTCTGTACGTTGGCGATCCAGCCCGGGTTGTCCAGGTACCACTGCACGGTCTTGCGGATGCCGCTCTGGAAGGTCTCCGCCGGACGCCAGCCGAGCTCGCGCTCGATCTTGCGCGCGTCGATGGCGTAGCGGCGGTCGTGACCGGGGCGGTCCTTCACGTAGGTGACGAGGCGCGCGTAGCTGCCGGCCGCGCTCGGGCGCAGCTCGTCGAGCAGCGCGCACAGGGTGTGCACGATCTCGAGGTTGGCCATCTCGTTCCAGCCGCCGACGTTGTAGGTCTCGCCGAGGCGGCCGCGCGCGAGCACCTCGCGGATCGCGCTGCAGTGGTCGCCCACGTACAGCCAGTCGCGCACGTTCTGGCCGTCGCCGTAGATCGGCAGCGGCTTGCCGGCGAGGGCGTTTACGATCATCAGCGGGATCAGCTTCTCGGGAAACTGATAGTGGCCGTAGTTGTTCGAGCAGTTCGTGGTGAGCACCGGCAGCCCGTAGGTGTGGTGCCACGCGCGCACCAGGTGGTCGCTCGCCGCCTTGCTCGCCGAGTAGGGGCTGTTGGGCTCGTAGGTCTTGGTCTCGGTGAAGGCGGGGTCGTTCGGGCCAAGCGAGCCGTAGACCTCGTCGGTGCTCACGTGCAGGAAGCGGAAGAGCTCGCGCTCGCCGGCGGGCAGCGCGCTCCAGTGCGCGCGTGCTGCTTCGAGCAGGGTGAAGGTGCCGTCGACGTTGGTGCGCACGAAGGCGCCGGGGCCATCGATGGAGCGGTCGACGTGGCTCTCGGCGGCGAAGTGCACCACCGCGCGCGGCTTGTGCTCGGCAAAGAGGCGCTCGACCAGGGCGCGGTCGCAGATGTCGCCATGCACGAAGAGGTGGCGCGCGTCGCCTTCCAGCGGCGCGAGCGTCTCGCGATTGCCGGCGTAGGTCAGTGCGTCGAGGTTGATCACGGGCTCGTCGCTGGTCGCCAGCCAGTCGAGCACGAAGTTCGCGCCGATGAAGCCGGCGCCGCCTGTCACGAGAATCACTCTGGGAACCCTGCCTGGAGCTGGAAAAATGCAATTATCGCATCCGGAGCGGGTGATCCGGAGTGTCCGAATTCTCGCCCGCCGGGTCTCGGTTGCGATGAGACCACCCTGCGGCACCGAAAAATCGCGTGTATCCCAGGGTATTTCGCCGTACGCCGGAACCCGCGTCGCGCGCCAAGCCCGCCTTTTCGAGCCTCCCCCGACCGCGCCCGCGACGCGCGGTTGCCCTCTTCGCGCCGCCTGTTGCACTATCCCGCCCTTCCCTTTCGCGCCTCATCGCCTCGACCCCATGCTCCCCCCGATCGAATACCGCATCGCCGAAGAGCTCGGCGTCTCGCCGCGCCAGGTCATCGCCGCCGTCCAGCTCATCGACGACGGCGCCACCGTGCCCTTCATCGCCCGCTACCGCAAGGAAGTCACCGGCGGCCTGGACGACACCCAGCTGCGCACGCTCGAGGAGCGCCTCGGCTACCTGCGCGAGCTCGAGGATCGCCGCGCCACCGTGCTGGCCTCGATCGAGGAGCAGGGCAAGCTCAGCCCCGCGCTGCGCGCCGAGGTCGAGGACGCCGACACCAAGCAGCGCCTCGAAGACCTCTACCTGCCCTACAAGCCCAAGCGCCGCACCAAGGCGCAGATCGCGCGCGAGGCCGGCATCGGCCCGCTCGCCGAAGCCCTGCTCGGCGATGCCACGCTGACGCCCGAAGTGGAGGCGGAGAAGTACCTGAATGCCGAGGCCGGCTTCGCCGACGCCAAGGCGGTGCTCGACGGCGCACGCCAGATCCTCATGGAGCACTTCGCCGAGGACGCCGCCCTGCTCGGCGAGCTGCGCGCCTACCTGCACGAGCATGGCCAGGTGCGCTCGAGCGTGATCGAGGGCAAGGAGACCGAGGGCGCCAAGTTCCGCGACTGGTTCGACTTCGCCGAGCCGATCGCCACCATGCCCTCGCACCGCGCGCTGGCGCTGCTGCGTGGGCGCAACGAGGGCGTGCTGCGCCTGACGCTCGATGTGGAGCGCGCCGATGCGGACGCACCCCATCCCTGCGAAGGCCGCATCGCCGTGCGCTTCGGCATCCGCAACCAGGGCCGCCCGGGCGACCGCTGGCTGAGTGAAACCGCGCGCTGGGCGTGGAGCGTGAAGATCTCCATCCACCTCGAGCTCGAGTTGATGAGCGAGCTGCGCGAGCGCGCCGAGGAAGAGGCGATTCGCGTCTTCGCGCGCAACCTCCACGACCTGCTGCTCGCCGCGCCCGCCGGCACGCGCGCCACCATCGGCCTCGACCCGGGCATCCGCACCGGCGTGAAGGTCGCGGTGGTGGATGCCACCGGCAAGCTGGTCGACACCGCCACCGTGTATCCCTTCGAGCCGCGCCGCGACCGCGAGTCCTCCATCGCCGCCATCGCCGCGCTGGCGAAGAAGCACGCCGTCGAGCTGATCGCCATCGGCAACGGCACCGCCTCACGCGAGACCGACGCGCTGGTGGCCGAGCTGATGAAGCGTCACCCGGAACTGGGCGTGACCAAGATCGTGGTGTCCGAAGCCGGCGCGTCGGTGTACTCCGCCTCCGAGCTCGCCGCGCGCGAGTTCCCCAACCTCGACGTGAGCCTGCGCGGCGCGGTGTCGATCGCCCGCCGCCTGCAGGACCCGCTCGCCGAGCTGGTCAAGATCGACCCCAAGTCGATCGGCGTCGGCCAGTACCAGCACGACGTGAACCAGGGCCGCCTGGCCAAGAGCCTGGACGCGGTGGTGGAAGACTGCGTGAACGCGGTCGGCGTGGATGTGAACACGGCTTCCGCGCCGCTGCTCGCGCGCATCTCGGGACTCAACGCCACGCTCGCCGGCAACATCGTCGAGCACCGCAACACGCAGGGGCCCTTCCGTAGCCGCAGCGCGCTGAAGGACGTCCCCCGGCTCGGCCCCAAGACCTTCGAGCAGGCCGCCGGCTTCCTGCGCATCCCCAGCGGCGACGACCCGCTCGACGCCTCCTCGGTGCACCCGGAGGCCTACCCGGTGGTCGAGCGCATCCTCGCCAAGGTGCAGAAGGGCGTGCGCGAGCTGATGGGCAACGGCAGCGTCCTCAAGAGCCTCAAGCCAACCGAGTTCACCGACGAGCGCTTCGGCCTGCCGACCGTGCAGGACATCCTCGCCGAGCTCGAGAAGCCCGGCCGCGACCCGCGCCCCGAGTTTCGCACCGCGACCTTCCGCGAGGGCGTGGAGACCTTGAAGGACCTCGAGCCCGGCATGCTGCTCGAGGGCGTGGTCACCAACGTCACCAACTTCGGCGCCTTCGTGGACATCGGCGTGCATCAGGACGGCCTGGTGCATATCTCGGCGCTGTCGAACACCTTCGTCAAGGACCCGCACAGCGTGGTCAAGGCCGGACAGGTGGTGAAGGTCAAGGTGCTGGAGGTGGACATCCCGCGCCACCGCATCGCGCTGACGATGCGCCTGGGCGACGAGGTGACGGCGAAACGCGGCGAGCCCGGCGCCCGGCGCGACGAGGGTGCGGCGCGGCGAGACAAGGGCACGCCGCAGCGGGATCGGGCCACGCCTCAGCGTGCGGAAGGCGGCCAGGCGCCGCGTGGCGAGCAGCGCC
>NZ_AMXF01000183.1 GCF_000310225.1 Thauera phenylacetica B4P | reverse complement strand
CGCGAAGGCGGCGGAAGGTGGCACGCGCGTCGGGTTCGGTACGGCCTTGTTCGCAGCTGCCGCAGCTCCTACAGGCCGGAAATGAGGTGGTTTCTGTAGGAGCGCCGGCAGGCGCGAAGGCGGCGCTCCCTGGCTGTGAGCGGGCGGTCGTGGCAAAGTGGCTGCCTGTCCTCCTGCCTCGACCCCCACTTCAAGCCTGCGCGCCCTCCATCATGTTCTACGGCATCACCGACCTCTTCACCTTCGTCCTCGGCACCGTCTTCATCGTGCTGCTGCCGGGGCCCAATTCGCTTTACGTGATGGCCGCCGCGTCGCGCTGGGGGGTGCGTGCCGGCTACCAGGGGGCGGCGGGGATCTTCGTCGGCGACACCATCCTGATGCTGCTCGCGGTGACCGGCATGGCCTCGGTGCTGCGCGCCACGCCCGAGCTGTTCATGGTGATCAAGTACGCGGGCGCGGCCTACCTGGCCTGGGTGGGGCTGGCCCTGCTGCGCGGCGCGCTCGCCACCTGGCGACGCGGGGACGAGGCGGCGGATGCGGTCGGTGACGGCAAGCCCGACTATCCGCCGGTGCGCAGCACGCCGCACCCCTTCCGCACCGCGCTGCTGATCAGCCTGATGAACCCGAAGGCGATCCTGTTCTTCGTGTCCTTCTTCATCCAGTTCGTCGATCCGGCCTACGAGCACCCGGCACTGTCCTTCGTGATCCTGGGCGTGATCGTGCAGATCTGCAGCGTGCTCTACCTGTCCACGCTGATCTTCGCCGGCGCGCGCCTGGCGGCGCAGTTCCGCCGCCACCGCCGCGTGGCCGCCGGGGCCACGGCCGGGGTGGGCGGGGTCTTCATCGGCTTCGGCGCCAAGCTGGCCACCGCTACGCTGGGCTAGGACGGCGGACGCTCCAGCTTCCAGTCCTCGATCGGGACCGGCCTGCCGAACAGATAGCCCTGGAACAGCTCGCAGCCGCGCGTCAGCAGCAGCTCGTGCTGGGCGGCGGTCTCGACGCCCTCGGCCACCACCTCCAGGTCGAGAGAGCGGCTGATCGCCAGGATCGCGCGCACGATCGCCTCGCTGCTGGTGTCCTTCTCCATGTCGCGCACGAAGACCTGGTCGATCTTGAGCTGGTCGAAGGGCAGGCGCTTGAGGTAGGACAGCGAGGAATAGCCGGTGCCGAAGTCGTCGAGCGCGAAGCGCACGCCCAGGGCCTTGATCTGCCGCATGCGCAGCACCGTGGTCTCGATGTCGCCGAGCACCACGCTCTCGGTGAGCTCGATCTTGAGCCCACCCGCGCGGATGCGGCTGCGCTCGATCGCCGCCGCCACCTTGCCGACGAAGTCGGGCTGGTGGAACTGGCGCGCACTGACGTTGATCGACAGCGTCAGCCCGGCCGTGGCCGGCTCGCGCTGCCAGGCACGCAGCTGCGCGCAGGCGGTCTCCAGCACCCACTCGCCGATCGGCACGATGAGGCCGGTCTCCTCGGCGAGCGGGATGAAGGCGGCGGGCGAGATCATCGTGCCGTCGGCGTCGAAGCAGCGGATCAGCGCCTCGGCGCCGATCACGCGGCCGCTGCGGTCGAGCTGCGGCTGGTAGTAGAGGCGGAAGCCGTTGCCGGCCAGCGCCGCGCGCAGCTTGAGCTCGAGTTCGGCGCGCGCGGCCACCACCGCCTGCATCGCCGCGCTGAAGAAGCGGATCAGGTTGCGGCCGTCGTCCTTGGCGCGCGCCACCGCCACCTCGGCCTGCTTGAGCAAGCCGTCGGCGGTCTCGGCGCGCCCGCGGAATAGGGTCAGGCCCAGGCTCGCGCCGACGTGGTAGAGGCCGCTCGGCAGCCCGAGCTCGCAGGGCGCGGTCACGGCGCGGTGCAGGTGCTCGGCGATCTTCTCGGCGTGGGCGATCGCCTCGTCGCGGTCCTCGCCCAGGTTCTCGACCACGATCGCGAAGTCGTCGTCGCCCAGCCGCGCCACCGTGTCCTCCTCGCGCAGCGCGGCGCGCAGGCGGCGCGCCACCTCGCGCAGCAGGGCGTCGCCGGCCTGGTGGCCCTGGGTGTCGTTGAGCAGCTTGAAGTGGTCGAGGTCGAGCAGCAGCAACATGCCGCCCGAGCCGCTGCGTTCGCTCGCGGCGATGGCATGGCGCAGGCGGTCCCACATCAGGCTACGGTTGGGCAGCCGGGTGAGGGTGTCGTAATAGGCGAGCTGGCGGATGCGCGCCTCGGCCTCGCGGCGCTCGGTGATGTCCTCCTTGATCGCCACGTAGTGGCTGATGCTGCCGTCCGCCTGCTTGATCGGTGCGATCGTGGCGAGCTCGGTGTAGGTGCCGCCGTCCTTGCGGGTATTGACGAACTCGCCGCGCCACAACTCGCCGCGGCTCAGCGTGGCCCACAGGTCACCATAGGTGGCGGCCGGGGTCTTGCCGGCGTTGAGGATGCGCGGGTTGCGCCCGATGGCCTCGTCTGCGGTGTAGCCCGTGGTACGCACGAAGGCCTCGTTCACATATTCGATGCGGCCCTCGGTGTCGGTAATCACGATCGTGTTCGGGCTCTGCTCGACTGCGAGCGCGAGCTGACGCAGGCGCAGCTCGGCCTCCTTGTGCGCGGTGATGTCCTGGCCGATCGAGCGGACCTCGACGCAGCGCCCGTCCTCGTCGAAGACCGGAAGATCCAGCCAGCGCAGCCAGCGCGTGCGCCCGTCGGCCTGGCGCAGGCGGCGGTCGGTGGTCAGCGTGCCGGCGCCCTGCAGCATGCGCGCGATGGTGGCGTTCACCTCGGCGCGCTTCGCCTCCGGCACGCTGTCGATCCAGCGCGTGCCCGGCAGGGACGCGGCCTCGGCCCCGAGCAGCTCGGCGTAGCGCTCGTTGCAGGTGAGCAGCGTGGTGTCGGGCCGCCACGCGCAGGTCGCCTCCTGGCGGCTGTCGATGAGGGCGTCGAAGCTGCGTTGGCTGCGCGCGAGCTGCCTGCGGCTGCGGTGCAGCGCGGCCTGCATCGCCAGCAGCAGGCCCAGGGTGGCGACGGCGATGAGGGTGGCCACGGTCGCCGTCTGCCGCCAGGGCGCGAACTGCTCGGATACGGCGCGGCCGATCACCACGTAGAAGGGATAGTCGCGCAGGGCCTGGAAGGCGAAGCTGCGCTCGATCTCGTCCACGATGCCGACGTAGCGTGCGCTGCCGGACGTCTCGCCGCGGCGGATGGCCTGGAAAGGCCCGGTGCTGGTGAAGTCGGCGACCTGGCTGGCGGTGTGTTCCGGCCAGCGCAGCACCAGGCGGCTATCGTCGCTGCGCCGGATGCTGACCATGCCCTGGCGCCCGACGTCCACATCCAGCAGCAGGTCCTGCAGGCGCTGCAGGTCGAGCGCGACCGCGACCACGCCGACGAAGTCGCCCGCCGGGCTGCGGATCGCCTCGTAGGCGACCACCACACGCCGCGTCCCCGCCTTGTTGAGCATCGGCTCGGAGAAGGCGAGCGCGGTCGAGCCGTCCTCGCGGGCGCGGCGGAAATACTCGCGGTCGCCGATGTCCCACTTCGGGGACTCGTCGAGGGTGCTGGCCTGGACCTTGCCCTGCGCATCGGTCACCAGGATCGCGACGGCCTCCGGAAAGCCGCGGCGCAGATGCACCAGCTCCAGTTCCAGCTGGCGCAAGGACGCCTGCCATGCGGGTGTCCCCGCGTTCTCGTGCAGGCCGACGCGGATGTACTTGTCGCGAACGAAGCCGATGCTCATCTCGATGCGACGCAGCGCGCCCTCGATCTGCGTGGCCAGCACGCGCACCTCGTTTCGCGAGGCGGTGGTGGTGATCGCCTCGGCCGAGCGGTGGGAGAACAGCAGGAAGGCGGCGAGCAGCCCGAACACCAGCAGGGCCGCGATCAGGGCCTGTGCCAGCGGCCGCTCGAAGAGGCCGCGGCGTGGCTTGCTCACCGGGACCCCTGCGCAGCCGCGCCGCACGGCCCCATGCAGGCGCGCGGGCGGGCGCGAACAAAGCCGTGAAGCATCCCCGGCGCCGATCGGCCCGCCTGCGCGCATGTGCCGTGAAGCGGCGCCCGGAGTGGAACGAGGAGGCGGCGCGCGGAATCGGACATGAGGAGCAATCGGGCAGGGAGTTGCGCGCCATTATCCGGACGGTGGCGTATTGAGCACTGCACTTTGTCACGGTGCGCAGCGCAAATCCGCACGGCATGCGCGCGCCACATGCACGGCGCGTCGGCCGCGGCCGTCTACAATCGACGCTCCTCCCAGCCCGAATGCATGGCCGCCCGGGACCCGCTCATCCACCTCCACCCCGACTGCCGGCCCCGCCGCCGCGACCCCCACCGCCACCTTCGCAGCTGCCGCAGCGCCTACAGGGCATCGGAGACGCGGTGGTTTCTGTAGGAGCGCCGGCAGGCGCGAAGGCGGCGGAGGGGGGCTCGCGCGTCGGCTTCGGCACGGCCTTGTTCGCAGCTGCCGCAGCGCCTACAGGGCATCGGCGGCGCGGCGGTTTCTGTAGGAGCGCCGGCAGGCGCGAAGGGGCGGGGGCGGCGCGCGCGTCGGGTTCGGCGTGGCCTTGTTCGCAGCTGCCGCAGCTCCTACAGGGAGGGGCGGGACGCGAGGGGGTTGTGTAGGAGCGCCGGCAGGCGCGAAGGGGGCGGAGGGCGGCACGCGCGTCGGCTTCGGCACGGCCTTGTTCGCAGCTGCCGCAGCGCCTACAGGGCATCGGCGGCGCGGCGGTTTCTGTAGGAGCGCCGGCAGGCGCGAAGGCGGCGGAGGGGGGGACGCGCGTCGGGGTCGGCGTGGCCTTGTTCGCAGCTGCCGCAGCTCCTACAGGGAGGGGCGGGACGCGAGGGGGTTGTGTAGGAGCGCCGGCAGGCGCGAAGGCGGCGGAGGGGGGGGCGCGCGTCGGGGTCGGCGTGGCCTTGTTCGCAGCTGCCGCAGCTCCTACAGGCGGGCGGGGCGCGAGGGGGGTTTAGCGAAGGCGGTGTTATCGGCCGGGGGCGGCGGGGGCTCGCATGCCGGGCGGGGTGGGCTTTTTGCGCGGCGGCGCGACCGCCATGCGGAGGCCCCAGAGGCCGAGCAAGGCGAGGCCGATGAGCGCGAGCACGCCGGGTTCCGGCACAGGCCTGTCGACGGTGGTCGTCGATGCGCCCGGATCGGGGCTGGTCAGGAAGCCGATGGTGAAGGGCGGATCTTCCGCCACGCAGTCCTTTGTGGATGCACACACGCCGAGGAGGTAGTTTCCCGGCGCCAGCAGGTCGACGGAGAAGTCCAGCCAGCCATCGGAGACACACGGGTTGGGCGGATAGTCGACGCTGCCGGCAAAGCAGGCATCGTCGGGCAGGGCGCGCTCGCGCACCAGGCGGATCGGCAGCAGACCCGCCGGGTCCTGGCCGGAGCCGTCGAGGCGGGCGAAGATGGCGAGCGGGCCGCCGGCGAAGTGGAAGCGGAAGACGTCGATGCCGTCGTCGCCGCCGATGCTGCCCTGGATGTGGCTGATGGAGGTGCCGACGACGTCCTGCGGCGAGGCGAAATCGCCCGCGTCGCCGCGTTCCTGGAACACCGCGCCAGCGTGCGCGACGAGCGGGATGCAGCACAGCAGCAGGCTGCAGAGGATGCGCTTGATCATGATGACCTCCTTGCTCCGGAGTGTCGGGTACTGCCCTCCTTAGTAGAAGCATTTGCCGTGCCCGATCGGTGGCCCCTTGATTTTCAAGGAATATTCTTGGTCTCACGGGAGTCGGTGTAAAAAAATTCGACACTTCCCCGCCGACCGGTGGCCGACTTCAGCCGCGCCCTTGTGCCTTGCCCTCGGCCTTGTCGCGATACATCGCGCGGTCGGCGTGGCGGGCGAGGGCGGTGGCGTCGGTGCCGTCCTGCGGGTAGTGGGCGAGGCCCATGCTCACGGAAACCGCGAGCGCGTGACCGTCGATCACGAAGGGGCGGTCGATCGCGGCGCGGATCTTGTCCGCGACCCGCGCGGCGTCCGCGGCGGAGGCGACGCCCGGCAGCAGCACGACGAACTCGTCGCCGCCGACGCGTGCCGCAGTGTCGGACTCGCGGATGCACTGGCGGATGCGCGCCGCCACACCTTCGAGCACGCGGTCGCCGACGACGTGGCCGAGGCGGTCGTTGATCGGCTTGAAGTGGTCGACATCGACGAACAGCAGCGCCAGCCGGCCGTCGTCGCGGCGGGCGGCCGCGAGCGCCACCGCCATGCGGTCGTCGAACAGGGCGCGGTTGGGCAGCCCGGTGAGCGCGTCGTGGCGGGCGAGGTGCTCGAGCTCGCTGCGGCGGTGTTCGAGTTCGGCCAGCTGCTGCCCGATCTGGGTGCGCAGCTCGGCGAAGCGGCGGGCGAGGGCGCCGATCTCGTCCTGGCGCTCGACCGGCAGTGCCGGCGCCTCGCCCTTGCCGGAAAAGTTCTGCACCGCGGCGCCGAGCACCTCGATCGGGTGGGTGATCGCGCGCGCCAGGATGGCGGCGATCAGGATACCGGTGAGGCTCATGCCGATGACGATCTGCAGCATGATGCTGCGCAGCGGATCGAGCTCGGCGAGCACGTTGGCGCGGGGGCGCGCGAGGCCGAGGATGAAGGCGCCCTCGTCGGTGCGAAGCTGCGCGCGCGCGGCGATGAAGGCGGCGACCAGGGGGGCGCGCGCGTGCTCGCCGATGGCGCTGTCGAGCATCGACTCGCCCGCACGCCCATCGACCACCGCCTGGATCGCGGCGAACTCGTCCTGCACCCGCACCCGGCGCCCCTTGTCGAAGCCGAAGGTGCGTGCGGGGTCGGGGTGGATCAGGTAGTCGCCCGCGCTGTTGGCGAGGTAGAGCTGGAAGTCGGCGGGCAGGTCGGCCGCGAGCAGGGTGAACACGCCGTTGAGGTCGACGCTGGCGACGATCACGCCGCGCGGCGTGCCGGCGGCGTCCACGACCGGGGTGGCGAGCTGCACCGCCGGCCGGCCGAGGGCCGAATGCGAGCCGCGCTCGCGGTTGATGCCCACGCGCGACAGGTAGACCTCGCCCGCTGCCAGCGCGAGGGTGTCGAAGACGTAGGGGTAGTGGCCCTTCTCCTGCAGCGCGTCGCCGTCCACGCGCAGCGGCGCGTCGCCGTCGCGGTCGACCCGCACGAGCTCGAGGCCGTTGTCGGCGGCGCCGATCAGGCGGATCTGGAAGTAGGCACGGTTGGCCTCCATCGGCAGGGCGAACAGGGTGGCGAGCTGCGTCGCAGCCTGCGCGTCGTCGGCGAGCGCGGCGAGGGCGGCCGGGTGGCGGGCGAGCGCGAGCAGGGTGCGCGAGAGGTCCTCGCGCACCAGGGTGATGCGCCGCGCCAGCACGCGGGTGGAGGTGAGCAGCTCCGCGTGCGCGGAGTCGACCAGCAGGGTCTCGCTCGCGCGCTGGGCCTGCAAGGCGGTGATGCCGGCGGAGAGCATGCCGGACAGGGCGAGGACGATGCCGAGGCGGGAGGCGAGGCCGAACCTCATGGTGCCAGCACCCGCGCGGCGCGGTCGCCGGAGAGGATGCGCTCCCACAGCAGGTTGCGGCGCTCGACGTCCTCCACCGGCTCGAGCCAGACGAGGCGGTCGGTTTCGTCCTGGTGCGGCGCCGGGTCGCGGGTGTTGGCGAGGCCGTGGCGCGCGCTCAGCACATGGGCCGGGCCGGTGCCGAGGAGGTGGTCGATCCACGCCAGCGCGAGCCTGCGGTTGCCCGCGCCGCGCGTCACCGCCCAGCAGTCGAGCCAGGCGAGCGCGCCCTCGCGCGGGATGACGTAGCCGACGTCGGCCCCCGCGGCGCGCAGGAGCTGCAGCTGCTGGGTGCCGTAGTTGGCGAACATCAGCGCCGCGCCGCGGCTGACGAACAGGTGGGCGGACTCTTCCGGGTGGACGTAGAAGGTCAGCAGGTTGCGGCGCAGCTCGACGAGGCGCGCGACCGCCGCCGCCCAGTCATCCGTGTCGAGGCGAAAGGGCGAGTCCTTGCCGAGCACCTGCGCGGCGAGCGAGAAGTTGTGCGAGCCGCTGTTGTAGATCAGCACCTTGCCGCGGTGGCGCGCGTCCCACAGCGCGGCGATGGATGTCGGTGGGGCGTCGAACTGGCGGCGGTCGTAGATCAGGCCCATCTCGGCCCAGGCGTAGGGGACGGCGTAGAGCTCGCCGCCACGTGTCGTGCCCGGCAGTGTCGCCGGGTTGCGGAAACGCGGCAGCTGCGCGGCGAGGTTGGGCAGCGCGGCCGCGTCGATCGGCACCACCAGGCCGCGGTCGATGTAGCGCTGCAGCTCGGCGGTGTTCACCGCGAACACGTCGTAGTCGCTGGCGTCGTGCGCGGTGAGCTTGTGCCACAGCGTCTCGTCGGAGTCGACGAGGGTGACCTCGACGCGTGCGCCGGTGCGCGCCTCGAAGGCCTGCACCACGTCGGGGTCGGCGTAGCCCGGCCAGCTCAGCACGCGCAGCACCTCGGCCGCACCAGCCGCACCGGCCGCACCGGCCGCACCGGCCGCACCGGC
>NZ_AMXF01000182.1 GCF_000310225.1 Thauera phenylacetica B4P | reverse complement strand
CGGCCGCGGTGCACCTGCCCTTCCTGCCGCGCGATGCGCGCATCGTGGATTCGACCGGCGCGCTCGAGCTGCGCCAGGTGCCGGCCAAGATGCTGGTGATCGGCGGCGGCATCATCGGGCTGGAGATGGCGACCGTCTACTCCACGCTGGGCGCGCGCGTCGACGTGGTCGAGATGCTCGACCGCCTGATGCAGGGCCCGGACGCCGACGCGGTCAAGGTGTGGGAGAAGCAGAACGCCCACCGCTTCGACAACGTCATGCTCAAGACCAGGACCGTGGCGGTCGAGGCCAGGGACGACGGCCTGTGGGTGAAGTTCGAGGGCGACAAGGCCCCCGCGGAACCCGTGCGCTACGACCTCATCCTGCAGTCGGCGGGCCGCTCGCCCAACGGCAAGAAGATCGGCGCCGAGAAGGCGGGCGTGATCGTCGGCGAGCGCGGCTTCATCCCGGTGGACGCGCAGATGCGCACCAACGTGCCGCACATCTTTGCGATCGGCGACATCGTCGGCCAGCCCATGCTCGCCCACAAGGCGGTGCATGAGGCGCACGTGGCGGCCGAGGTCGCCGCGGGTCACAAGGCGGCCTTCGACGCCACGGTGATCCCGGGCGTGGCCTACACCCATCCGGAAGTGGCCTGGGTCGGCTACACCGAGGCGCAGGCCAAGGCCGAGGGCAAGAAGGTAGACACCGCCAAGTTCCCCTGGGCCGCCAGCGGCCGCGCCATCGCCAACGGCGCCGACTACGGCTTCACCAAGCTGATCTTCGACGCCGAGACCCACCGCGTGATCGGCGGCACCATCGTCGGGCCGTCCGCCGGCGACATGATCGGCGAGGTCTGCCTCGCGATCGAGATGGGCGCCGACGCCACCGACATCGGCAAGACCATCCACCCCCACCCCACCCTGGGCGAGACGGTGGGCATGGCCGCCGAGGTGGCGCACGGCAGCTGCACCGACCTGCCGCCGATGCGCAAGAAGTAAGACAGCATCCCCGAGCCCAACTCGAGAGCCAACCCCAACCCTGGCCCTCCCCCCCCATTACAGGCAAGTCATTGCCACCCATAACAAGGGGGGGCGACGGTCAGGCTGCAATCCACCCGAGAGAGGAAGCAGAAGATGGAAGATGTCGTCATCGTTGCCGCCGCGCGCACTGCGGTCGGCAAGTTCGGCAGGACTTTCGCCAAGCTCGCCGCACCCGACCTGGGGGCGACCGTCATCAACTCGGCAAGCCCGAGGAGGCGGCCGGCCTGATCATCCATCTGGCCTCCGAGGAGGCCACCTTCGTCACCGGCACCAACACCGCCATCAACGGCGGCCAGCACATGCGGTAAGGTAGGCAGGCTCCGCCGGCATTCGCGTGCCATGTCTTGCGTCCAGCCAGCGTGCCTGGCGGAGCCTGCCAGGCATGGCCGACGCGAGCGCGTGCACCGTTTCATCAAAACCAGAACAGGGAGAACCCGATGCAAACACCCACAGCTCACGGGACCACGCTTTGTGGAGCCCGCATCGCGCGCCCGCGCGCACCGATCGCGACGGCCCCAGGCGACCGCCTGCCCGGCCCGGCGAGGCGCGCAGCGCAGGCGAACCTGCAGGATCGAACGAGCGAGGAGACCACGTCATGAGCTTGCTGATCGGAGTTCCCAAGGAAACCTTCGCCGGTGAAAGGCGCATCGCCACCGTTCCCGAGGTCGTGGCGAAGCTCGTCAAGCTGGGCTTTTCCGTGGCCGTCGAAAGCGGCGCCGGAGCGGCGGCCAACTTTTCCGACGACGACTACCAGGCCGCCGGCGCGGAGGTTGTGCCGAGCGCGGCCGATCTGCTGGGCCGCGCCGACGTCGTCTTCAAGGTGCGCCCGCCCACGCTGGACGAGGTCGGCATGCTGCGCGAAGGCGCGACGCTGATCGGCTTCGTCTGGCCGGCGCAGCACCCCGAGCTGATGGAAGCCTTGCAGGCACGCAAGGCCACCGTGCTCGCGATCGACTGCCTGCCACGGCAGCTGAGCCGCGCGCAGAAGATGGACGCGCTGTCGTCCATGGCCGGCATCAGCGGCTACCGCGCGGTGATCGAGGCGGCGAACGCCTTCGGCCGCTTCTTCAATGGCCAGATCACCGCCGCGGGCAAGATCCCGCCGGCCAGGGTCTTCATCGCCGGGGCTGGCGTCGCCGGCCTGGCGGCCATCGGCACGGCCGCCAACCTGGGCGCGGTCGTGCGCGCCAACGACACCCGCGCCGAGGTCGCCGACCAGGTGGTGTCGCTCGGTGGCGAGTTCGTCAAGGTCGATTACGACGAGGAAGGCTCGGGCGGCGGCGGCTACGCGAAGGTGATGAGCGAGGGCTTCCAGGCGGCGCAGCGCGCGATGTACGCGCGCGAAGCCAAGGACGCCGACATCGTGATCACCACCGCCCTGATTCCGGGCAAACCCGCACCCAAGCTGATCACCGCCGAGATGGTGCAGAGCATGAAGCCGGGCAGCGTGATCGTCGACCTCGCCGCCGAGCAGGGCGGCAACTGCGAGCTCACGGTCCCGGGCGAAGCGGTGGTGCGCCATGGGGTCACGATCATCGGCTACACCGACCTGGTGAGCCGGCTCGCCAGGCAGTCCTCCACCCTGTACTCGAACAACCTCCTCCGCCTCACCGAAGAGCTGTGCAAGGCCAAGGACGGCAACATCGTCGTCAACTTCGAGGACGACGCCATCCGCGGCCTCACCGTGGTCAAGGAAGGCGAGCTCACCTGGCCCGCTCCGCCGCCCAAGCTGCCGGCCGCATCGACCAAGTCGAAGGCTTCGAACGCGCCGATCACCGCGCCCAAGGGCCATGGCCACGGCGCCAGCGAGCCGATGTCGGTGAAGTCGCTGGCGATCGTGTTCGGCGTCGGCGCGCTGCTGTTCCTGCTCGTCGGCCTGTACGCCCCGGCCAGCTTCCTGACCCACTTCACCGTGTTCGTGCTGGCCTGCTTCGTGGGCTACATGGTGGTGTGGAACGTCACGCCCTCGCTGCACACGCCGCTGATGAGCGTCACCAACGCCATCTCGTCGATCATCGCGATCGGCGCGCTGGTGCAGATCGCTCCGCCGCTGGCCGATGGGGCCGGCGATCGCCCCGGGGGGCTGATCGGCGTGCTCGCCTTCGTGGCCATCACCCTAACGGCCGTCAACATGTTCGGCGGCTTCGCGGTCACGCGTCGCATGCTGGCGATGTTCCGCAAATAAGGAGAAGACAATGACCTCCAGTCTGGCCACTGTCTCGTACATCGGCGCCACCATCCTCTTCATCCTCAGCCTGGGCGGGCTCGCCCACCCCGAGACCGCACGCCGCGGCAACCTGTTCGGCATCGCGGGCATGAGCATCGCGGTGCTGGCCACCGTGTTCGGCCCGCAGGTCGGCATGGGCGGCATTCCATGGATCGTCATCGCCCTCGTCATCGGCGCCGCGGTCGGCCTCTACGCCGCGAAGAAGGTGCAGATGACGCAGATGCCCGAGCTCGTCGCGCTGATGCACAGCCTGGTGGGCCTGGCCGCCTGCCTGGTGGGCTTCGCGAGCTACGTGGACACCTCCGTGGTCTTCCCCACCGCCGCCGAGAAGACCATCCACGAGGTGGAGATCTACATCGGCATCCTGATCGGCGCCGTCACCTTCTCGGGATCGCTGGTTGCCTTCGCCAAGCTATCCGGGAAGCTCGGCGGCAAGCCCTTGCTGCTGCCCGCGCGTCACTGGCTCAACCTCACGGGCCTCGTCCTGGTGATCCTGCTCGGGCGCTGGTTCCTGAACACGCACTCGATCTGGGCCGGAATGGCCTTGCTGCTGGTGATGACCGTGATCGCGCTCGCCTTCGGCGTGCACATGGTGATGGCGATCGGCGGCGCCGACATGCCGGTGGTGGTGTCGATGCTCAACAGCTACTCCGGCTGGGCCGCTGCGGCCACCGGCTTCATGCTCGGCAACGACCTGCTGATCGTCGTCGGCGCGCTGGTCGGCTCCTCGGGCGCGATCCTGTCCTACATCATGTGCCGGGCGATGAACCGCAACTTCATCAGCGTGATTGCCGGCGGCTTCGGCTCCGGCGGCGGCGCCTCCGTAACGGCGGCAGACGGCTCCGAGCCGGCCGGCGAGGTCACGCCGATCAGCGCGGTGGATACCGCCGACCTGCTGCGCGACGCCAAGAACGTCGTGATCGTGCCGGGCTACGGCATGGCGGTCGCGCAGGCGCAGCACGTGGTCTGCGAGATCGTCAACGTGCTGCGCGGACAGGGTGTCGCCGTGCGCTTCGCCATCCACCCGGTCGCCGGTCGCATGCCCGGACACATGAACGTGCTGCTGGCCGAAGCGAAGGTGCCTTACGACATCGTGCTCGAGATGGACGAGATCAACGCGGACTTCGCCGAAACCGACGTGGCGATCGTGATCGGCGCCAACGACATCGTGAACCCGGCCGCGCAGGAAGACCCCGGCAGCCCGATCGCCGGCATGCCGGTGCTTGAGGTCTGGAAGGCACGGACCTCGATCGTCATGAAGCGCAGCATGGCTTCCGGCTACGCGGGTGTGGACAACCCGCTGTTCTACAAGGAAAACAACCGCATGCTCTTCGGCGATGCCCGCAAGATGCTCGACGAGGTGCTGGGCGCGCTGAGCGCCTGATCGGCAAGCCCTGCCGACGCTGCGAGCGTCCGGATCGTCGCCCTGCACGCGCTGATCCGGACGCCCACGCGCAACAACCCGAACAGGATGCGAAGGGAGGCGCATCGCGACGCCCGGCCTGCAAGCGCAGTCTGCGTTCCTCCCGATCGGCCTGTCCGCCCCCGTTCGCGCCTTCCGTTGCTCCTACATGAGTCGGAAGAGTGGCGGTTTGTGTAGGAGCGCCGGCAGGCGCGAATGCGGCCGTGAGCTCCGCACCCGCGCCGCCTGCCCGACCACCCCGTTCGCAGCTGCCGCAGCTCCTACAGGGGGGCGGGACGCGCGGCGGTTTGTGTGGGAGCGCCGGCAGGCGCGAATGCGGCCGTGAGCTCCGCACCCGCGTCGCCTGCCCGACCGCCCCGTTCGCAGCTGCCGCAGCTCCTACAGGGGGGCGGGACGCGCGGCGGTTTGTGTAGGAGCGCCGGCAGGCGCGAATGCGGCCGTGAAATCCGCACCCACGTCGATTGCGGGGTCGCCGTGTTCGCAGCTGCCGCAGCTCCTACAGGGGGGCGGAACGCGCGGCGGTTTGTGTAGGAGCGCCGGCAGGCGCGAATACGGCGGTGAAATCCGCACCCGCGTCGATTGCCGGGTCGCCGTGTTCGCAGCTGCCGCAGCTCCTACAGGGGGCGGGACGCGCGGCGGTTTGTGTAGGAGCGCCGGCAGGCGCGAATGCGGCCGTGAAATCCGCACCCACGCCACCTGCTCGACCGCCCCGTTCGCAGCTGCCGCAGTTCCGCTCGTGCAACGCACATCTTGCAACGGCCCCCCGGGCGTCAGCGACCGCACCATCGACCCCGATGGCCTGCGCCGTGCATGGCCGCAACAAAACAAGACGCCCAAGTGACTGAATCACTTGGGCGTCTTGTTTGAATGGCTGGTCGGGGAAAGAGGATTCGAACCTCCGGCCCCTGCGTCCCGAACGCAGTGCTCTACCAGGCTGAGCTATTCCCCGACACTTTTTGCTGCTCGTTGCCGTCCTGCGAAGCCAGCGATTGTATCAGTGTTTTCGCCGAACTGCAAAGTCCGATAATTGTAGCAGCGCTTCCTTGAAATTGGAAGGGGGAAGCACCGAAATCGCATCGATTGCGAGCTTCGCCTCCGCCTCGGCGTAGCGACGCGTCTCTTCGAGCGCGCCGCTCGACTGGATCGCCGCGAGCACGCCGGCAAAATCGTCGCGGCCGCCGCCCTCGATGGCGTGGCGCACCAGCGCGGCCTGCTCGGCCGTGCCGTGCTGCATCACGTGGATCAGCGGCAGCGTGGGCTTGCCCTCGGCGAGGTCGTCGCCGAGGTGCTTGCCGGTGTCGGCCTCGTCGGCGGAGTAGTCGAGCACGTCGTCGATGAGCTGGAAGGCGGTGCCCAGGTGCATGCCGAAGGCGGCCAGGCGCTGCTCGAGCGCGTCGTCCGCGCCGGCCACGATGCCGCCCAGGCGCGCGGCGGCCTCGAAGAGCTTGGCGGTCTTGTAGCGGATCACGCGCAGGTAGTCGTCGATGACGACGTCGGCGTTGTGGCAGTTGAGCAGCTGCAGCACCTCGCCCTCGGCGATGATGTTGGTGGCGTCTGCGAGCACGCGCATGACGCGCATCTCGTTGACCCCGACCATCATCTGGAAGGCGCGCGAGTAGAGAAAATCGCCGACCAGCACGGCAGATGCGTTGCCGAAGGCGGCGTTGGCGGTGCGCTTGCCGCGGCGCAGGTCGGACTCGTCGACCACGTCGTCGTGCAGCAGGCTGGCGGTGTGGATGAACTCGACCACGGCCGCGAGCTCGTGGTGATGGACGCCGCGATAGCCCAGCGCGCCCGCCGCGTACAGCACCAGCGCGGGGCGCAGGCGCTTGCCGCCGCTGCCGACGATGTACTCCGCGATGCGACGGATCAGCGCCACGTCCGAGTGCAGTCGGTTGCGGATGACCGCATCCACCGCCTGCATGTCGGCGGCGATCGGCGCGAAGAGCTGCTGGACGGACAAGGCGTTCTGGCTCGCGGCAAAAGCGTGGATGGTAGGCGGCGCCCGCGCGCGGCGTCAAGCCGCGACCCGGGCGCCGCGAGTGGGCGGCAGACCGGCTCAGTTGCCGTTGCGGGCGCGCGTCACGGCGTTGTCGAGCGCTTCCTTGGCGGCCTTCTGGTCGGCCCACACGCCGGCGAGCTCCTCGTCGAGGATGCGGCGCACCTTTTCGCGCTCGACCACCGGCTGCGCCGACGACTGCGGCGTGGCCGGCTTGCCGCCGAGCTGGTCGACGGCGACCTGGATGTTCTCCAGGTCGTTGCCGAGCAGTTCGCTGCGCGAGGCCAGCAGGCCGGCGCGGTTGAGCGGCAGGTAGCCGGTCTCGCGCTGCCAGGCGACCTGGTTGTCGGGCTGCAGCCAGAAGCTCACGAAGCGCGCCACCGCCTTGTACTCGGCCGGCTTCTTGCCCGCCGAGGCCCACAGCGCGGGACCGTCGGCGATGGTGTTCTGCGGCGCGCCGGGGAAGTCGTCGTAATAGGGCAGCTTCGACACCGCCACATCGACCTTGCCGGCGCGGCGGAAGTCGGTCCAGCTCGCCGAGGGCGCCGCGATCACCGCGCACTCGCCGCTGGCGAAGCGCTGCTCGGCCTCGGACTGCTGGTTGAACACGTGCAGGTAGCGCGCACGCGTCCAGCTCGCCATCATCGCCACGTGCTTGACCTGGAACATGCCGTTGAAGCTGGGCACGGTGATCTTGCCGCTCTGCGTGGCGACCGGCTCGTTGTGCCAGGCGGAGAGGTTCTCCACCATCACGCGGCCGGGTTCGGCCACGGTGTAGGGGCAGGTGTGGCCAGTGTCAGCGAGGCGCCCGAGGGTCTCCTGTAGCTCGAACCAGGTGTTGATCCGGGTGGTGTCCGGGTTGAGGCCGGCCTGGCGCAGCGCGTCACGGTTGAGGAACAGCACCGGCGTCGACAGGCCCACCGGCAGCGCCAGCAGCTGGCCCTTGGCGTCCACCGGGGTGCGCGTCATCATCGCGGGCGGACGCAGGGTCTTGAGCGGCACGCCGCTTTCCTTCATGAGCTGGTGGAGCGGCTTGAAGCGCGGCTTGCCGGCGACGAACTCTTCCTCGTCGTCCCCTTCGAGGATCATCAGGTGCGGGGCGCCGCCCGAGCGCCAATCCACCGCGGACAGCACGACCTGCACGTCCTTGGACTGCGCGTTGAAGCGCTCGACCAGGTCCTTCAGCGCCGCCGCCTTGGCGTCGGGCAGGCGGTGGAAGAGCTGGACCTGCTGCTGGGCGCTGGCCTGGACCACCGAGCCCGGCGCGAAGAAGAGACCACCGACAGCGACCGCTGCGGCCAAGGCCTTGAAACGCATCTTGTTCATCGAATCGACACACACGAAGGGGAGCCGGGCAGAACGGCCCGGAAGCGGCCGCGATTATAGAGCCGCGCGCCAGCGAATAGGGGATGGCGAAGCGGGCGTTCCGCGCGCGCGACACTCAAGATCGGGCGCTGGCGGCCGATAACCCTCACAGTAGATCGTCCCCCCGGATCGCCATGCCCCGCCCCACCCCATCCCGGTCGCTGCGCCACCTCGTCCTCGTCGCCCTGCTGCCCTTCGCAGCCGGCTGCGACCAGCTCGCCGAGCTGCTCGAACTGCCCAACCCGTCGAAGGTCGAGGCCGAGGGGCGCGCGGTCGGCAGCGCCTGCCGCCACGCCGGGCGCTCGCTCGAGGACTGCTACTCGCTCAACCCCGCGGCCGCCAAGGCGGCGGTGTTCGCCGGCTGGCGCGACATGAACGACTACATGATGGAGCACAAGCTCGAGGTCGTGCCCTCGCAGCTCGTCCCGGGCACGCCGCCGGCCGGGGCTGCCCGCACGACGCCTGCGGGCACGCCGGCAGCCGCCGCGGCGCACTGATCGCCGC
>NZ_AMXF01000181.1 GCF_000310225.1 Thauera phenylacetica B4P | reverse complement strand
CCAGCGGCCCCGGCCTGCTCGCCGGCCAGGCCGCGCTGCGCGTCGCCCCCGGCGGCGTCGTGCTCGCCACCGACATCGCCGAGGGCATGCTCGCCGAGGGCGCGCGCCGCTGCGGCGAACACGCCGACACTCCCTGCTTCGCCGCCGCCGACGCCGAGCACCTGTGCCTCGCCGACGCCAGCATGGACCGCGTGCTCGCCGGCCTCGCGCTGTTCATCTTCCCGCACCCCGAGCGCGCGCTCGCCGAGATGCACCGCGTGCTCGTGCCCGGCGGCCGGGTGGCGCTGTCGGTGTGGGGCGCGCGCGAGACCGTGCCGCTGATCCACCGCGCCCAGGACACCATCGCCCGCCTGCTGCCGCCGCCCAAGGTGCCGCGCCCCTCGGTGTTCCGCTACGGCCAGCCGGACGTGCTCGCCGCGACCCTCGCCGCCGCCGGCTTCAACGGCATCGACATCCGCCCGTGCGCGTTCTCCTGCCACTTCGCCGACGCCGAAGCCTACTGGCAGGCCTTCCTCGACCTCGCCGGCGGCGCCGCGGAAGCGCTCGGCCGCCTGCCCGAGGCCGTCCAGGCCCAGCTGCGTGCAGCCGTCGTCGACGACCTCGCCCACCACTGCTGCGACGACGGTCGCGGCGGCTTCCTGGTGCCGGCCCGGACCCTGGTGGCGAGCGCCCGCCGACCGGACTGATCCTCGCCCGACCGACCCTGGCCGTCCACGCCGCGCGCGGGCGGCCGGGGTCCTCTCTCCCGACTTCCCGGTACCCCGGCCTTCCGCCCTTACCCCGGCCTCCGCCCTTACCCCGGCCTCCGCACTGACCCCGGCCTCCGCTCTGACCCCGGCCTCCGCTCTGACCCGGGCCTTCCGCCCTTAGGCTTCTCCCCTCCTCCCATTCGCTCCCCGGATCCCGACTTGCCCTCCCCCCAGCCCCGCGCCCGCGCCGCGGCACCCCCTGCCTCCCACGCCGAAGCCGACGCCCGCGCCGCGCGCCAGGGCATGTTCGCCGCGCTCGCCGCCTTCGTGACCTGGGGTCTGGCGCCGCTCTACTTCCGCGCCCTCGGCAGCGTCCCCCCGTTCGAGATCGTCGCCCACCGCGTGCTGTG
Organism: Thauera phenylacetica B4P; assembly: GCF_000310225.1. GTDB lineage: Bacteria > Pseudomonadota > Gammaproteobacteria > Burkholderiales > Rhodocyclaceae > Thauera > Thauera phenylacetica. The sequence continues at coordinate 7,465 of NZ_AMXF01000181.1, read as the reverse complement.
GTCGGCGCTCCTGCTCGCCGTGATGCTGGCCACGCTGCGCTTCACCGGCGGTTTCGAACGCGTCGGTGCCGTGCTGCGGCAGCCGCGCCTGCTCGCCCTGCTCGCGCTCACCTCGCTGCTCACCAGCAGCAACTGGCTGGTCTTCATCTGGGCGATCGACGCCGGTCGCCTGCTCGAGGCCAGCCTCGGCTACTTCATCAACCCCCTGGTCAGCGTGGCGCTGGGCGCGATCTTCCTCGGCGAGCGCCTGCGCCCGCTGCAGGCCACGGCGGTGGCGATCGCCTGCGCCGGCGTGGCCTGGCGGGTCTGGCAGCTCGGCAGCCTGCCGTGGATCCCACTCTTCCTCGCCGGCACCTTCGGCCTCTACGGCCTGCTGCGCAAGCGCGCCCCGGTGGACGCCGTGGGCGGTCTCTTCATCGAGACCCTGGTGGTCGCCCCGCTTGCGCTCGCCTGGCTGCTGTGGCTGCACGCGCAGGGCAGCCTCGTCTTCGGCAGCGGCAACCCGGCCGAGTGGCTGCTGCCGCTCACCGGCGTGATCACCGCCATCCCGCTGATGCTGTTCGCGGTCGGCGCCCGCCGCCTGCCGCTGGCCACCGTCGGCTTCCTGCAGTACATCGCCCCCAGCCTCAACTTCCTGGTGGCGGTGCTGCTCTTCCGCGAGCCCTTCGACACCACCCAGCTCGTCGGCTTCGCGCTCATCTGGCTCGCGCTCGCGGTGTATTCGGCGGACATGGTCCGCGCCGGGCGGCGTCGGTTTCCGTAGGAGCGCCGGCAGGCGCGAATGCAGCGCATCCGCGCACGACAACGCCGGTCGTCGCCGCACCGCCGTCTTCGCGGCTGCCGCCGCTCCTACACGGCCCCGGACCACGTCGGTTTCCGTAGGAGCGCCGGCAGGCGCGATTGCAGCGCCTCCGCACACGACAACGCCCGTCGTCGCCGCACCGCCGTCTTCGCGGCTGCCGCCGCTCCTACACGGCCCCGGGCCACGTCGGTTTCTGTAGGAGCGCCGGCAGGCGCGAATGCAGCGCCTCCGAACACGACAACGCCCGTCGTCGCCGCACCGCCGTCTTCGCGAGGCCGCGGGGCCGGGGTGGTGGGGGCCAACTTCAGGAGCGCCGAGGTGGAGGGCGTCGCGGGGGAAACAAGGCGACGCATGTCCGAGGGGCGCAGCGACGAGTTTGCGTCGCCGCCCCCGCGGCGTCCTCCACCGAGGGCAGCCCCGAGCGACGCGAGGGGCCGCGACGGCAGGCGGCCCCCACCACCCCGGCGCCGCGGCCGGACCGGAGTCGCGCCAGACCGGAGTTCCGCCGGACCGCCCTCCGCCCCCCATCGCCCCTCATTCGCACCCCGCGATAGGGCCGGCGGCCCGAATCCAGTAAACTAGCGCGCTTGCTTTCTTCAGGCGGATGCCGATGTTCGTGCTGTATGAAGAGGACGGGGCCTTCAAGGCCGGGACCATCCTCGCCGATAACGACGCCACGCTGCAGGTCGAGAACACCCACGGCAAGCGGGTGAAGCTCAAGCGCGCCCATGTGCTGATGGAATTCCGCGAGCCCGGCCCGTCCGACCTGCTCGCGCGCGCCGAGGCCGAGGCCGAAGGCCTGGACGTCGAGTTCCTCTGGGAAGTCTGCGGCGAGGACGAATTCGCCTTCGCCGACTTCGCCGCCGAATACCAGGGCCGCACACCCACCGCGGTCGAATCGGCCGCCCTGCTGCTGCGCCTGCACTCGGCGCCGATCTGGTTCCACCGCAAGGGACGCGGGCGCTTCCGCAAGGCCCCCGCCGACATCCTCCAGGCCGCGCTCGCCGGCCTCGAGAAGAAGCGCCAGCAGGCCGCCGCGATCGAGCACATGCGCGCCGAGCTCGTCGCCGGGCGCCTGCCGCCCGAGCTCGCCGCCCTGCTGCCGCAGGCGCTCTACCGCCCCGACCGCAACCGCCCCGAGATCAAGGCCCTCGAGGCCGCCTGCGTCGACAGCGGGCTGTCGGCCGCGCGCCTGCTGCTGGCCTGCGGCGCGCTCGCGTCGAGCTACGACTTCCACTACAACCGCTTCCTCTTCGAGCACTTCCCGGAGGGCACCGCCTTCCCCGCCCTCGAGGTGCCCGTGCTCCCCAGCGCGCTGCCGCGCGCCGAGGTTGCCGCGTTCTCGATCGACGACGCCTCCACCACCGAGATCGACGACGCCTTCTCGGTGACACCGCGCGCCGAGGGCGGCTGGCGCATCGGCATCCACATCGCCGCGCCCGCGCTCGGCTTCGCGCGCGGCTCGACGCTCGACACGGTCGCGCGTCGGCGCCTGTCCACGGTCTACATGCCGGGCAACAAGATCACCATGCTGCCCGACGAGATCGTGCAGACCTTCACCCTCGGCGAGGGCCGCGACTGCCCGGCGGTGTCGCTCTACCTCGACATCACCCCTGGGCTGGCGATCGTCGGCGAGGAGAGCCGCGTCGAGCTCGTGCCGATCGTGGCCAACCTGCGCCACCACGACATCGAGCCCGTCTTCAACGACGACACCGTCCACAACGGCGGCCCCGACTTCCAGTGGAAGCGCGAGCTCACCCTGCTGTGGGACCTCGCCACCGTGCTCGAGGCCGGGCGCGGCAAGGCCGCCGGCAACGAGGACCGCATCGACTTCGGCTTCAGCGTGGACTGGACCGAGGAGACCGCCGACGGCCCGGGGCGCGTCAGCATCGGCCGGCGGCTGCGCGGCTCGCCGATGGACAAGCTCGTCGCCGAGCTGATGATCCACGCCAACATGACCTGGGGCAAGCTGCTCGACCGCTCGGGCATCCCCGGGCTGTACCGCGCCCAGGGCGGCGGCAAGGTGCGCATGACCACGGTCGCCGCGCCGCACGAAGGCCTGGGCGTCGATTGCTACGCCTGGTCGAGCTCGCCGCTGCGGCGCTACGTCGACCTGGTCAACCAATGGCAGATCATCTCGGTGCTGCAGGACACGCCGCCCGCCTTCGCGCCCAAGTCGGCCGAGCTGATGGCGGCGATGCGCGACTTCGAGCTCACCTACGCCGAGTACGCCGAGTTCCAGCGCGGCATGGAGCGCTACTGGTGCCTGCGCTGGCTGCGCCAGCACGGCCGCGGCGAGGTCGAGGCCACGGTGCTGCGCGAGAACGTGGTGCGCCTCGCCGAGATCCCGCTGGTGATCCGCGTACCCTCGATGCCGCTGCAGATGCCGGGCAGCCGGGTCAAGCTCGTCGTCGAGCGCACCGACCTGCTCGACGTCGAGGTCGAGGCGCGCTTCGTGCAGACGCTCGCCGAGCCCGATCCCGAGACGGTGGACGAGACCGGCTTCGGTTTCGCCTGATCCACGCATGAGCGCGACCGCCGCCCCCAACCTGCCCGCCGGCCCCCTGCCGGGCGCCTGGCACGGGCACCTGCAGCGCCTCGGCGGTCCGCTGCTGGCGGCGGCCTTCATCGTCTCGATCAGCCTGCACGCGCTGCTGCTGCTGATCCAGTTCCGCCTGCCCGAGGCCAAGCCGGCGCGCGACAAGGGCCTGGAGGTGGTGCTGGTCAATGCCCGCCACGCCCAGGCGCCCGAAAAGGCCGAGGTGCTCGCCCAGGCCAACGTCGATGCCGGCGGCAACACCGAGCAGGAGGTGCGCGCGAGCACGCCGCTGCCGCCGCAACCCAACCGCCAGGACGGCGACGCCCTGGTCGAGGCCAAGCGCCGCACGCCCGAGCCGGTGCGCGAGCAGAAGCAGGTGATCACCCGCGACAAGGCCCCGGCCAAGGTCGCCGCGGCGCCGAAGAAGGTCGAGCAGCCCGCGCCCACGCCCGAGCCGCAGCGCGAGATCAGCGGCCTCGACCTGCTCGACAGCGCCGCCGCGGTGGCCCGCATCGAAGCCCAGATCGACCGCGACCTCAAGGAGCTCGCCAAGCGCCCGCGCAAGAAGTTCATCGGCGCGCGCGCGCAGGAATACCGCTTCGCGCAGTACGTCGAGGACTGGCGGCAGAAGGTCGAGCGCATCGGCACCCTGAACTACCCCGATGCGGCGCGCGGCCGCCTCTACGGCAGCCTGCTGCTGTCGGTGACGATCCGCTCCGACGGCACGGTGGAGCGGGTGGGCGTGCATCGCAGCTCGGGCCACAAGGTGCTCGACGACGCCGCGCTGCGCATCGTGAAGATGGCCGCACCCTACTCGCCCTTCCCGCCCGACATCCGCAAGGACTACGACGTGATCGAGATTACCCGCACCTGGACCTTCACCAACAGCGACCAGGTGCGCGCCAACTGAGACCCCGCCCATGGACCGCTACGCCGTCGTCGGCAACCCGATCGCCCACAGCAAGTCGCCCTGGATCCACGCCGCCTTCGCCCGCCAGACCGGGCAGGCGCTCGCCTACGAAGCCCTGCTCGCCCCCCTCGACGACTTCGCCGGCACGGTGGCGCGCTTCCGCGCCGAGGGCGGACGTGGCCTCAACGTCACCGTGCCCTTCAAGCTCGAGGCCTTCGCCCTCGCCGACCGGCGCACGCCGCGCGCCGAGGCGGCCGGCGCGGTCAACACCCTCGCCCTCGGCGCGGACGGCATCCTCGGCGACAACACCGACGGCGCCGGCCTGGTGCGCGACCTCAGCCTCAACCTGCACTGCCCGCTCGCCGGGCGTCGCATCCTGCTGCTGGGCGCCGGCGGCGCCACCCGCGGCGCGCTGCTGCCGCTGCTCGACAGCGCCCCCGCGCGCCTTTGCATCGCCAACCGCACTCGGCACAAGGCGGTGGAGCTGGCGCAGGCCTTCGCCGCCCACGCCGGCACGGTGCGCATCGAGGGCTGCGGCTTCGAAGCGCTCGCCGACCAGCGCTTCGACCTCGTGATCAACGCCACCTCCGCCAGCCTGTCCGGCGAACTGCCGCCGCTGCCGCCCGGCCTCTACGCCCAGGGCGCGCTCGCCTACGACATGATGTACGGCCGCGGCCACACGCCCTTCCTGCGCGCCGCGCTCGCCGACGGTGCGGCGCGGGTGGCCGACGGGCTGGGCATGCTGGTCGAGCAGGCCGCCGAGAGCTTCGCGCTGTGGCGCGGCGTGCGCCCCGACTCCGCGCCGGTGCTGGCCGAGCTGCGCCAGCTCATCGAAGCCGGCTGAGGCCAGCGTGCCGATCCCCGCGCCGCGCCGCATCCTCGGCTGGGTCGCCCGCGGGCTGGGTGTCGCGCTGCTGTTGGCGCTGTTCTGGCAGGCGGTGCTGCTGACCCAGGTGGTGTGGTGGAGCCGCTTCGATCCCGGCAGCACGAGCTTCATGCGCATCCGCCTCGCCGAGTTGCGCGAAGCCGATCCGCGGGCCGAACTGCGCCAGCAATGGGTGCCCTACGAGCGCATCTCGATCCACCTCAAGCGCGCGGTAGTCGCTGCCGAGGACGATCGCTTCCTCGACCACGACGGCTTCGACTGGGAGGGCATCGAGCGCGCCCTGGAGCGCAACGCCGAGGAGGGCCGCGTCACCGCCGGCGGCTCGACGATCAGCCAGCAGCTCGCCAAGAACCTCTTCCTGTCGTCCTCGCGCTCCTGGCTGCGCAAGGGCCAGGAGGCGGCGATCACCCTGATGATCGAGGCGACCTGGGACAAGCGCCGCATCCTCGAGGTGTACCTGAACGTGGCCGAATGGGGCAACGGCGTGTTCGGTGCCGAGGCCGCCGCGCGCCACTACTACGGCCGCCCGGCCGCCAGCCTGGGCCCGGCCGAGGCCGCGCGCCTGGCGGTGATGCTGCCCAACCCGCGGCGCTACGAGAAGACCTTCGGCCCCCGCCTGGCCGCGCACGCGGCGCGGGTGCAACGGCGGATGGCGAATTCGCAGGTGCCTTGAGCGCGACGCGCAAGGCGCGAGGGGCGGGAATGGCCCTCCGCCGATTTTTCGCCTTCTGTCACATGATCGGGGTCGCGTGCGCGGGGGGGAGTCCGTAGAATTCGCGACTTGCCCCTCCGCCGGCCTTGCGCGCGATGACCGAGCCCGAAGAACTCCACGCCGACGACGTCCAGCAGCACCTCAAGGAGGTGCAGGATCTGCTCGCCCGCCAGAAGGTGGTGGAGGGTCTCGTCCATCGCCAGGACATGCCGCGCCACGAGCTGGTGGAAAACCTCGTGCACAAGCAGCACGAGGCCGGGCTGCGCGCCAAGCTCGACAGTCTGCACCCGGCCGACATCGCCTACATCCTCGAGGCGCTGCCGCGCGAGGAGCGTCTCTATGTCTGGGACCTGGTCAAGGCAGAGCGTGACGGCGAGATCCTGCTCGAGGTCTCCGACGCGGTACGCGAGTCGCTCATCGAGACGATGGACCCCGAGGAGCTCAAGGCGGCGGCCGGTTCGCTGGATGCCGACGAGCTCGCCGACCTCGCCCCCGACCTGCCGCCCGAGGTCATCGAGGACGTCTTCCAGTCGCTCGACAGCGAGGGCCGCGAGCAGCTGCGCGCGGCGATGTCCTACCCGGAGGATTCCGTCGGCGCGCTGATGGACTTCGACATGGTGACGGTACGCGACGACGTCACCCTGGAGGTCGTGCTGCGCTACCTGCGCCGCTTCGACGAACTCCCCGACCACACCGACAAGCTCTTCGTGGTCGACCGCGAGGACCACCTCGAGGGCATCCTGACCCTGGAGACGCTGCTGATCAGCGACCCGGAAAAGACCGTGGCCGAGGTGATGCGCTCCGAGCCGGTGATCAGCTTCACCCCCGAGGACGAGGCCGACGACGCCGCCCAGGCCTTCGAGCGCTACGACCTGGTGTCGGCGCCGGTGATCGATTCCGAGCGGCGGGTGATCGGCCGCATCACCGTGGCCGACGCGGTGGACTTCATCCGCGAGGAGTCCGAGGCCGAGATCCTGTCCCAGGCCGGCCTGCGCGAGGAGGAGGACATCTTCGCCTCGGTGTGGAGCTCGGTGAAGAACCGCTGGGCCTGGCTGGCGATCAACCTCGTCACCGCCTTCGTGGCCTCGCGCGTGATCGGCCTCTTCGAGGACTCGATCGAGAAGCTGGTCGCGCTCGCCGCGCTGATGCCGATCGTCGCCGGCATCGGTGGCAACTCGGGCAACCAGACGGTGACGATGATCGTGCGCGCGATCGCGATGGGCCAGGTCGAGCCCTCTGCGATGACACGCCTGCTCAAGAAGGAGCTCGGCGTGGCGCTGATCAACGGCGTGGTATGGGGCAGCCTGCTCGGCGTGCTGGCGTGGTGGCTCTACGGCAACGTCGATCTCGGCCTGGTGATGACCGGGGCGATGACGCTGAACCTGCTGCTGGCGGCCTGCGCCGGCGTGATGATCCCGATGCTGCGCCAGCGCCTCGGCGCCGACCCCGCCCTCGGTGGCTCGGTGATGATCACCGCGCTCACCGACTCGGGCGGGTTCTTCATCTTCCTGGGGCTGGCTACGCTGTTTCTGCTGTGAGGCGGCAGGAGTGAGGCGGCAGGCCCGCGCGGCAGGCCCGCGCGGCAGGCCCGCGCGGCAGGCCCGCGCGGCAGGCCC
>NZ_AMXF01000180.1 GCF_000310225.1 Thauera phenylacetica B4P | reverse complement strand
GGCAGCGGGGCAGGGCGGGGGCGGTCGATCTCGACGCGGTCCGCGCCACGCACCGGGCGCACCGCCCCGACGCTGCGCCGGAAGAGCTCGAGCGCCTCCGCATCGGGCGCTGCGGCGTCGGCCGCGGCTTCCGCCCCCGCCTTGTCGCGGTCTTCCTCGAGCGGGTGGCGGATCCGTCTCGGCGCGGAGGTCGCCGGCGCGGGGGCCGGCTGTGCGGGCTGCAACTGCTTGCGCAGCCTCGAGAAGGGCGAGGCGGGCTTCGGCGCCCCGCCCTGCGCGTCGCGCCCCTGCAGGGTGCCGGACGGGCGCGATGCGGAAGAGCGGCGGCTCATCGGCCTGCTCAGCCGCCGAGGGCGTCGAGGTAGCGCTCGGCGTCGAGCGCGGCCATGCAGCCGGTGCCGGCCGAAGTCACCGCCTGGCGGTAGATGTGGTCCTGCACGTCGCCCGCGGCGAACACGCCCGGGATGCTGGTCTGCGTGGCATTGCCGTTGCGCCCGCCCTGGGTGACGATGTAGCCGCCTTCCATCTCGAGCTGGCCTTCGAAGATGTCCGTGTTGGGCTTGTGGCCGATGGCGATGAACACGCCCTGCAGGGCGACGTCGCGGCTGGCGCCGTTGTTCACGTCCTTGATGCGCATCCCGGTGACGCCGGTGTTGTCGCCGAGGACTTCGTCGAGGGTGGCGTTGAGCGCGAGCTCGATCTTGCCGGCGGCGACCTTCTCCATCAGCTTGTCGATCATGATCTTCTCGGCGCGGAATTTCTCGCGACGATGGACCAGCGTGACCTTCTTCGCGATGTTGGCGAGGTAGAGCGCCTCTTCGACCGCCGTGTTGCCGCCGCCGATCACCGCGACCTCCTGGTTGCGGTAGAAAAAGCCGTCGCAGGTCGCGCAGGCCGAGACGCCGCGCCCGGCGAACTTCTCCTCGGAGGGCAGGCCGAGGTACTTGGCGGTGGCGCCGGTGGAGATGATCAGCGCGTCGCAGGTGTATTCGCCGCTGTCGCCGACCAGGCGGAAGGGCTTCTCGCCCAGCTTCACGGTGTGGATGTGGTCGAAGATCATCTCGGTGTTGAAGCGCTCTGCGTGCTTCTGGAAGCGCGCCATCAGGTCCGGGCCCATCACGCCGTCGGCGTCGGCCGGCCAGTTGTCCACCTCGGTGGTGGTCATCAGCTGGCCGCCCTGGGCGAGGCCGGTGATCAGCACCGGGTTCAGGTTGGCGCGCGCGGCATACACGGCGGCGGTGTAGCCGGCGGGGCCGGAGCCGAGGATCAACAGGCGGGCGTGTTTGGTGGTCATGGAGTGCGGTCCCTGCGGGTGGATTGCGAGGCCGCGATTATAGCGGAGGGGGCGGCCGCGGTTGGCTGCGCGCGCCCGGGGCCGGGCGGGCAGCGTGGTTGCGGCAGGGGAGGGGGCGGTGCCCTCAATCCCCGCGGGATGCCGGCTGTGTGAATTCCGTCACGAAATCGAGAATGAGCGGCGGGCGATCGTATAAACTTGAAAGTGCATGTTTCCACTGTTCCACTCCCCGTGCCTGGAGCGCGCATGACCCAAGCCACCGCCGTTTCCGTCGTCGCCCTGAAGACCTTCCCGCTGTTCCATGGCCTGTCCGACGAGTCGCTGGCCAGTATCGCGCGCGTGTCGATGATGCGTCGCTTCCCGCGCGGGCAGTCGGTGGTGTGCGCGGGCGACCGTCCCGACTACGTCTATCTCGTGCTCACCGGCAGCCTCAAGGTGGTGGTGAGCGACGAGGACGGCCGCGAGGTGATCCTGTCCATCCTCGGCCAGGGCGAGCTCTTCGGCGAGATGGGCATGTTCGACGAGCGTCCGCGCTCGGCCTCGGTGATCGCCGTGGTGCCGGCCGACCTGGTGCTGATCTCCAAGCAGGACTTCCGCCGCATCATGCAGGAGAGCTTCGACGTGTCCTGGCGCATCATGTGCAACCTCGCCGAGCGCCTGCGCAACGCCGACCGCAAGATCGAGAGCCTCGCGCTGATGGACGTCTACGGTCGTGTCGCGCGGCTGCTGATCGAGATGGCCGAGGACGTCGGCGGGCAGTCGGTGGTGGTGCGGCGCATCTCCAAGCAGGACATCGCCAAGATGATCGGCGCCTCGCGCGAGATGGTCAGCCGGGTCATGAAGGACCTCGGCCAGCAGGGCCTCATCGAGGAAGGGCCCGACGGCATCCTGCTGCGCGAGCGCCTCAACGATGTGTGAGCGACGTGTGAGCGCGAGGGGGCCTGCGCGCCGTTTGTGAGCATGCGCAAGCGCGACGGCGAGGCGGGGATCGATCCCGTATAATCGGGAGTCGTTCCACTCTCCCCGCGGCCGCAACGCAATGCTGTCCCGTTCGTCCTCCCGTTCCCAGCCGCTACCAGAAAAGATCTCGCTGCTGCTGCAGGAAGCCCGCTGGCTGATCCTCGGCGTGGTCTCGCTCTACGTCGGCATGATCCTCGTCGGCTACAGCGAGACCGATCCCGGCTGGTCGCACGCCTCCGACGTCGCCCGCGTGGCCAACCCGGGCGGACGCTTCGGCGCCTGGCTGGCCGACCTCCTGCTCTACCTCTTCGGCATCTCCTCGTGGTGGTGGGTGGTCTTCCTCGGCTACAGCCTGCTGTGGGGCTTCCGCCGTCTCAAGAACCGCCTCGAGCTCGACCACCGCTCCTTCATCTTCGTGATGATCGGCTTCTTCGTCGTGCTGATCACCAGCAGCGCGCTCGAATTCCTGCGCTTCCATTCCCACGGCGCGCCGGTGCCGCTCGAGCCCGGCGGGCTGATCGGCATGGAGCTCGCCCAGTTCGTGCGGCGCAGCTTCGGTTTCACCGGCGGCACGCTGCTCCTGCTGGCCCTGCTGGCCACCGGCTTGTCGCTGTTCACCGGGGTGTCCTGGCTGGCGCTGATGGAGCGCGTCGGCCTCGCCATCGAGCACGCGGTGCTCGGCGTGCAGCAGGCCTGGCTGCGCTGGCAGGACCGCCGCGTCGGTCGCGAGGTCGCGCACAAGCGCGAGGAGGTCGTGCAGACCCGGCGCAAGAAGGTCGAGAAGGCCGAGCCTGCCCCGCTGCGGATCGAGCCGGCGGTCGTCGCCGTGCCCAAGTCCGAGCGCGTGGAGAAGGAGCGCCAGCAGACCCTGTTCCATGACGCGGCCGAGGGCGTGATTCCGCCGGTGGCGCTGCTCGACCCGGCCAGCGGCGGCGTGGAGCCGCCCTCGCCGGAGTCGCTCGAGTTCACCTCGCGCCTGATCGAGACCAAGCTCGCCGACTTCGGCGTCGAGGTCAAGGTGCTCGCCGCCTATCCCGGCCCGGTCATCACGCGCTACGAAGTGGAGCCCGCCACGGGCGTCAAGGGCAGCCAGGTGGTTAACCTCGCCAAGGACCTCGCGCGCGCGCTGTCGCTGGTGTCGATCCGCGTGGTCGAGACCGTGCCCGGAAAGTCGTGCATGGCCTTCGAGCTGCCCAACCCGAAGCGGCAGATGGTGCGTCTGTCCGAGATCGTCGGCTCCAAGGTGTACCAGGACGCGCACTCGCCGCTAACCGTGGTGCTCGGCAAGGACATCGGCGGCCAGCCGGTGGTGGCGGATCTTGCCAAGATGCCGCACCTGCTGGTGGCCGGCACCACCGGGTCGGGCAAGTCGGTGGGCATCAACGCGATGATCCTGTCGCTGATCTACAAGAGCGAGCCCGAGCGCGTGCGCCTCATCATGGTCGACCCGAAGATGCTCGAGCTGTCGATCTACGAGGGCATCCCGCACCTGCTCGCGCCGGTCGTCACCGACATGAAGCACGCCGCCAACGCGCTCAACTGGTGCGTGGCCGAGATGGACAAGCGCTACAAGCTGATGGCGGCGGTGGGCGTGCGCAACCTCGCCGGCTTCAACAAGGCTGTGCAGGAGGCGCGCAAGGCCGAGCACCCGCTCACCAACCCGTTCTCGATCAGCCCGGAGAACCCCGAGCCGCTCGAGCCCTTGCCCTACATCGTGGTGGTGGTCGACGAGCTCGCCGACATGATGATGGTGGTGGGCAAGAAGGTCGAGGAGCTGATCGCCCGCCTGGCGCAAAAGGCGCGCGCCGCCGGCATCCACCTCATCCTCGCCACCCAGCGCCCCTCGGTGGACGTGATCACCGGCCTGATCAAGGCCAACGTGCCGACCCGGATCGCCTTCCAAGTATCGAGCAAGATCGACTCGCGCACCATCCTCGACCAGATGGGCGCCGAGACCCTGCTCGGCATGGGCGACATGCTCTACCTCGCGCCGGGCACCGGGCTGCCGGTGCGGGTGCACGGCGCCTTCGTCGCCGACGACGAGGTTCACAAGGTGGTCGACCACCTCAAGAAGATCGGCCCGCCCGACTACGTCGAGGGCATCCTGTCCGCGGCCGAGGACGATGTCGACGCCGCGCTCGGCGGCGGCGGGGAGGGCGACGACGGCGAGTCCGACGCGCTCTACGACCAGGCGGTGGAGGTCGTCATCAAGACCCGGCGGCCGTCGATCTCGCTGGTGCAGCGCCACCTGCGCATCGGCTACAACCGCGCCGCGCGCCTGATCGAGCAGATGGAGCGCGCCGGGCTGGTGTCGCCGATGGGCAGCAACGGCAACCGTGAAGTGATCGTCCCGGCCAAGGAGAGCGAATGATGCAGTTCCGTACACGACCGGCCGCGCTACTGCGCGGCGCGGTGGGCGTCGCGCTGGCGCTGGTGGCGCTCGGCGCGGCGGCGGCGGGCGGCGTGCAGCAGCTGCGCGACTTCGTCGCCGGGGCACGCAGCGCCGAGGGCGAGTTCGAGCAGGTGGTCACCGCGCAGTCCGGACGCCGCCCGCAGGAGGCTTCGGGCAGCTTCGCCTATGCCCGCCCGGGGCGTTTCCACTGGGAGTACGACCGCCCCTATCGCCAGGTGCTGGTGGGGGACGGCAAGACCCTGTGGTCCTGGGATCCCGACCTCAACCAGGTGACCGTGCGCGCGATGGGCGAGGCGCTCGGCGCCACGCCGGCGGCGATCCTGTTCGGCAGCGGCGCGCTCGACGACAACTTCGAGCTCGCCGACGCCGGCGAGCGGGACGGCCTGGCCTGGGCCGAGGCGCGCCCCAGGCAGACCGAGAGCGGCTTCGAGTCGCTGCGCATCGGCCTGGCCGACGGCCAGCTGCGGCGCATGGAGATGCGCGACCACTTCGGCCAGACCACGGTGATCCGCTTCACCCGCCTGCGTGCCAACCCCGCGCTCGCCGAGGACCGCTTCCGCTTCGAGCCGCCCGCGGGCGCCGACGTGATCGGCGAGCTGCCCGGCGCGCGCTGAGCGTGCACGCAGCCCTGCTCGCCATCGCCGCGTCCATGAGCCGTCCGCAAGAGCGCTTCGCATGACCGACCTGTTCGACGCCCTCGAGCCGCCGCAGGTGCCGCTCGCCGAGCGCATGCGGCCGCAGACCCTCGACGAGGTCGCCGGCCAGGCCCACCTGCTCGGGCCGGGCAAGCCGCTGCGCCTGGCCTTCGAGTCGCGCCGGCCGCACTCGATGATCCTGTGGGGGCCGCCCGGCGTGGGCAAGACCACGCTGGCGCGGCTGATGGCGCGCGGTTTCGATGCCGAGTTCGTCGCCCTGTCCGCGGTGTTCTCCGGGGTCAAGGAGATCCGCGAGGCGATCCAGCAGGCCCAGGCCGCCAAGGCGCGTGGTCGCCACACCATCCTCTTCGTCGATGAGGTGCACCGCTTCAACAAGGCGCAGCAGGACGCCTTCCTGCCCTACGTCGAGCAGGGCCTCGTCACTTTCATCGGCGCCACCACCGAGAACCCTTCGTTCGAGGTCAACTCGGCGCTGCTGTCGCGCGCCGCGGTGTATGTGCTGGAGTCGCTCGACCACGAAGCCATGCTGCGCCTGTTCGAGCGCGCGCACGCGATCGCCTGCCCGACGCTCGGCGTCGACGAGGACGCGCGCGAGCGCCTGATCGGCTTCGCCGACGGCGACGCGCGCCGGCTGATGAACCTGATCGAGCAGGTGCAGGTGGCCGCCGAGACCGCCAAGGTCGATCCTGTGAGCGCCGCCTTCGTCGATCAGGCGCTGTCGCGCAACTTGCGCCGCTTCGACAAGGGCGGCGAGGCCTTCTACGACCAGATCTCCGCGCTGCACAAGTCGGTGCGCGGCTCGGACCCCGATGCCTCGCTGTACTGGCTGTGCCGCATGCTCGACGGCGGCGCCGATCCGCTCTACCTCGGCCGACGGCTGATCCGCATGGCGGTGGAGGACATCGGCCTGGCCGATCCGCGCGCGCTCGAGATCGCGCTCAACGCCTGCCACACCTACGAGCGCCTCGGCTCGCCCGAGGGCGAGCTCGCGCTCGCGCAGGCGACGATCTTCATGGCCTGCGCGGCCAAGTCCAACGCCGCCTACAAGGCCTACAACGCCGCGCGTGCCTTCGTCGCCCGCGACGGCTCGCGCCCGGTGCCGCTGCACCTGCGCAACGCGCCCACCAAGCTGATGAAGGCGCTCGACTACGGCAAGGCCTACCGCTACGCGCACGACGAGCCCGAGGCCTACGCCGCGGGCGAGAACTACCTCCCCGAGGGCATGCAGCCGCCCGGCTGGTACCAGCCCACGCCGCGCGGGCTCGAGGGCAAGATCGGCCAGAAGCTCGCCTGGCTGCGCGAGCTCGACCGCAAGGCGACGGAGGGCGGAAAACAATACGCGAGGCAGCCCCCCACCGGGGGGCAGGCCTCGCGCGAAGTCCCGGCGAGCAAAGGTACGCCGGGCGAGGAGAGAATCAGTGCGGCAGGGGATGATCCCTCATGAAGCGCTCGCAGACCGAAGCCGCCAGCTTGGCCTTGCGCACGTCTCCGCAGGCGTTGGCACGCTCGATGAGATCGAGCATGTAGTGAGTGAGCGCCATGACCCCCTCGGGCGTCTGCACGAGCCCGCAGCACAGCTGCGCGGCGGCGGCGTCCGGGATGTCCTCGTGCTCGGCAATCAACAACACCTCCTCGTCGGTGAGATCGCAGTAGTCCAGGCAGTCGCGAATGGATAGCATGCCGTTTCCTCCAGGTCCGGGCCGTCTGATGCGGCTTTGTTGTCAATTCAAGGATAGTGGACCGGCCTCGTTTTACAAGTTCGATAGAAATTCAAAACGCAGAACAAGTCATTGATTAAGAAAGCCGATTTTGCGACGCGCGCGGTCGTGCGGTGCAACAGCGCCGTGTAATCAGTCGCCTGCGATGGTTTTCCGAGAATCCGCATCAATTTTTGCCGATGGTTTTTCAGGAAGGTTTCCGATGCTCGATATCCAGCTTCTCCGCACCCAGCTCGACCACGTCGCCGCTCGCCTCGCCACGCGCGGGCTGCAGCTCGACACCGCGGCCTTCCAGGCCCTCGAGGACGAGCGCAAGCAGTTGCAGACCCGTACCCAGGAGCTGCAGGCCCGCCGCAACACGCTCTCCAAGCAGATCGGCATGCTCAAGGGCAAGGGCGAGGACGCTTCGGCGGTGATGGCCGAGGTTGCCCAGCTCGGCGACGAGCTCAAGGCCTGCGAGCAGGCTCTGCCGACGCTGCTCGAGCGCATGAACGCCTTCCTCGCCACGCTCCCCAACCTGCCCCAGGACGACGTCCCGGCCGGTGCGGACGAGGGCGGCAACGTCGAGCTGCGGCGCTGGGGTACGCCGCGCGCCTACGACTTCGAGGTCCGCGACCACGTGGACCTCGGTGCGCCGCTCGGCCTCGACTTCGAGACCGGGGCGCGCCTGTCGGGCTCGCGTTTCGCCTTCCTGCGCGGCCCGGTGGCCCGCCTGCACCGCGCGCTCGCCCAGTTCATGCTCGACACCCACACCCGCGAGCACGGCTATACCGAGTGCTACACGCCCTACATCGTCAATGGCTCGGCGCTCTACGGCACCGGCCAGCTGCCCAAGTTCAAGGAAGACCTGTTCTGGGTGCTGCGCGGCGGCGACGAGGAGGGGCTCGAGCAATACCTGATCCCGACCGCCGAGATCACCCTCACCAACAGCGTGCGCGAGGAGGTGCTCGCGCTCGAGTCCCTGCCGATCCGCCTCACCGCGCACAGCCCCTGCTTCCGCTCGGAGGCGGGCAGCGGCGGGCGCGACGTGCGCGGCATGATCCGCCAGCACCAGTTCGACAAGGTCGAGATGGTGCAGATCGTTGAGCCCTCCACGAGCCGCGAGGCGCTCGAGCAGATGGTGGGCCACGCCGAGGCCATCCTGCAGAAGCTCGAGCTGCCCTACCGGGTGATCACGCTGTGCACCGGCGACATGGGCTTCTCGGCGGCGAAGACCTACGACCTCGAGGTGTGGCTGCCGGCGCAGAACACCTACCGCGAGATCTCCAGCTGCTCGAACTGCGAGTCCTTCCAGGCGCGCCGCATGCAGGCCCGCTTCAAGAACGCGCAGGGCAAGAACGAGCTGGTGCACACGCTCAACGGCTCCGGCCTCGCCGTGGGCCGCACCCTGGTCGCGGTGCTGGAGAACCACCAGCAGGCGGACGGCTCGATCGTGATCCCGAAGGCGCTGGTGCCCTACATGGGCGGCGTCGAGCGCATCGAAGCGCCGCTCTGAGCGGCGCGTCCGCGCGCCGCTGCGGGCCGCTCGCGCGGCCCCGCTGTGCGCCGCTTGCGCCTCCCGACTCAGCCCTCCGCGCTCTCCC
>NZ_AMXF01000179.1 GCF_000310225.1 Thauera phenylacetica B4P | reverse complement strand
GGACCGCGCGCGCGAGGCGGTCAGCGCCGCCGCGCACGACGCCGGCGGCCAGCCCCGGCACCTCGGCTCGCGCAGCCTGCACTGGGACGCGCTCGGTCGCCTGACCGAGGTCCGCGAGGGCGAGCGCAGCATCGCCCGCTACGCCTACGACCACCGTGGCCTGCGCATCCTGCGCACGCGCCTCGAGCCCACGACGGCCGCGCCCACCACCACCCACATCCTCCACGACGACGCCCGTCAGCCGCTCGCCGAGCTCGACGCCGACGGCAGGCTGATCCGCCAGTACCTCTGGCTCGCCGACCTGCCGCTCGCCGTGCTCGACACCCCGGCGCAGCCCGCCACCGAAACCGGCTCCACGCACCGCCTCCTCGAAGACCTGCGCCGCATCGTGCAGAGCTGGCTCGACCCGCAGGCCGGCCTCGCCTGGCTCCACACCAACCACCTCGGCGCCCCCGAGCTCGCCACCGACCCATCCGGCCAGCCGATCTGGCGCGCCCGCTACGCCCCCTTCGGCGCCGCCACCCTCACCCCCTCGCCGGCCCGCCCCGACTTCACCCTCGACCTGCGCCTCCCCGGCCAGGTCTTCGACGCCGAGACCGGCCTGCACTACAACCGCGCGCGCTACTACGACCCGGGCGAGGGCCAATACCTCACCCCCGACCCGCTCGGCACGCCGGACGGGCCGAACCCGTATGCCTACGCGGCGTTCAATCCGTCGGGGAAGGTGGATCCGGATGGGCTGGTGTTGTTTGCGTTCGATGGGACAGACAACTCGTCGGAGGTGAGCGAGCTCGAGCGGCTCGGCGGCTCGGAGACCAATGTCGTTCGATTTCTTGACCTATATGACTCCGGCAACAGGAATTACGTCTCGGGAGTCGGTACCCAGCATCACGAGAACGGGCGAACGAACTATCTCGGAGAGCAGTACCAAAACATCCTACCCAAGGGATTCGGTCCGATTCCCGATCGCGGTGGCAACTACACTGGCCGAGAACGCATCGAGCGCATGTGGGACTACTTCGTCGACGAGGCCGAGGCCCTGGACGACAAGACCGTGATGGACATCGACATCGTTGGCTTCAGCCGCGGCGCCGCGCAGGCCCGCGAGTTCGCGAACACGCTCACCGAGCTCCTCGTCGAGCACGAAGGCCGGCAGCTGATCCGCTACCCGGCCATCGACCCCGGCACCCGGCGCGAGATCACGCGCTGCCAGCCGGTGAAGCTGCGCTTCATGGGCCTGTTCGACACCGTGCTGAGTACCGACCTGCCCTTCGCAGCGGACTACCGTCTCGCCATTCCGGACGAGTTCGCCTACGTCGCGCATGCGGTGGCGCTGAACGAATACCGCAGCCAGCCCATCGGCTGGGACGAAGGGGGCTATATCTTCAATGCTGCCTTCTGGGACGGCACCCGTCGCAATCTGGACGAGAAGCTGCACCAGGGCGGCTTCCCGCTGGAGTCGATCGGCGCGAGCAGCCGTACGCAGGGACAGGTGCGGATCGAGCGCGGCTTCATCGGCGCCCATGCGGATATCGGGGGCGGCTAC
Organism: Thauera phenylacetica B4P; assembly: GCF_000310225.1. Lineage (GTDB taxonomy): Bacteria > Pseudomonadota > Gammaproteobacteria > Burkholderiales > Rhodocyclaceae > Thauera > Thauera phenylacetica. The sequence goes on along the minus strand of NZ_AMXF01000179.1, from coordinate 7,146 downwards.
GCGGAAGGCGAGAACCAGTTGTCCTTCGTTGCCTTGAACTGGATGGTGAAACAGGCAGAGTTCGCCGGACTCACGATGAATACTGTGGATCTCGTTCGCATTCCTGCCGTAGATCCCATCGTCCACGACCAGAGCAACAGCCTGCGGATCGGCCACCCGGACAATCCGGACAAGTACATGATCTCCAGGGAAGTCCGCGAGGGCGATATGACCCGTACGGAGTGGGCGCTGCTGCGCGCCGAGGACCGCGAGGTCCGCGGCGCGGTGAGCGGTGCCACCCAGCGCACGATGGAGTTCACCGCCTTCGCTCCCCAGGATCAGGGCATGGTGAATGCCGACACGCACAACTACATCACCTATTTCGAGCGACCGGTCGGCAACGACCCGGACAAGACCTGGAACGCACTAACCGATAACCGTACCGGAACGGTGGACATCGCCGGCTACATGGGCTGGCTGAAGGACAACGGCTACCGCTTCCCCGACCGCTAACGTGGCACAAACACAGATGAGGAGAAAAGCAATGCAAGCCCTTCGCTCCCCGCCGCTGCCCCCCTCTTCAATCCGCCGCGCGCTGTTGATGGCCACGGGCGGCTTCCTCCTGAGCGCCTGTGGCTTAGGCGGCAGTCGCACCGCTTCGGCACCGAAGCGGCCCTTGAGCGCAGAGGATGCACAGCTCATGCACAAGTTCCGCGGCCTTCGCGGCGGCCAGTTAAGGGTCGACTCCCTGTTCCGCGTCAGAGGATTGAACATCTTCGACGAGGATGGGCATCTGTTCTTCGCAACGGCAGGCATGACCCCGCCACACCGGGCAAACTCGAGTTACGGCGCCGATTTCGGCGTTCCGAAGTTCCTGCGCTTCGAGTGGCGCGACAAGACCGAGATGGAGCCGGACGGCGCGCTCAAGCGCGGCCTGCCCGGCCGCGCCTTCTACGGCGGCACCATCCTCGGCAACTACACCGTCCCCATCGCCTCCCGCATCCCCGAGTCCCTCCTCGAAGACCGGCGCCGCAACGGCGGCGGCTTTCGACTGAAGATCCGCATCCACCCGGACGGCCCGCTCATCGGCTGGGATCTGGAACGCGGAGTCGGAACCGGGCCCGACGGCTCCAAGTTCCACCACGCCGGGGGCGACTTCCAGGAGGCCTACATCTACAACGGCAAGGTGCTGCGCAGGGGCTGGTACATCCACCCCAAGACCGGCCAGCGCTTCGAGACCGACTATTGAAGCCGCGCCGGAAGGCTTGCGTACCGTGTTGCCGACGAAACGACGGGCTGCGACCTCAGTTCACCCCCGCCCCATCTCCTGCAGCTGCAGGATCATCTCCGCCAGCCGCCAGCGCTGCGCGCGCCATGGCTCGCTGCCCTCCTCCAGCCCTGCGATCTCCGCGCGCAGTCGGGCGATCTCCTTTCGCAGGCCGATCTCCGGCGGGGCGAAGCCGGCGTTGCGCAGGATGTGGTTGGCCATGCGCTGCTCGGGGGAGACGAAGGGCTCGTCCTCGAAGAGGAGCGGCAGGCCGGCACCGGGGAGATGGTCGAAGTCGCCGTTGCGCAGCGCCTCGAGGATGCGCTGCTCGGCCAGCAGATCGAAGACCGCGTTCACGCCGCCTGTCGTCGCGCCGCGGCGCGGGTGCTGACGAGGATGCCGCCGACGATGAGCAGGAAGGCGATGCCGTGGTAGGGACGCGGCCACTCGCCGATGACGGCGGCGGAGAACACTGCGGCGAAGAGCGGGGTGAGGTTGTAGAAGATCGCCGCGGTGGCCGGCCCGGCCTCGGCCACCGCCACGCCCCAGGCGCGGTAGGCGATGATCGACGGGCCGACGGCGATGTAGACGATGGCGGCGACCAGGCCCCAGGACCACTGTGTCGGCCCGGACGGGAACACCACGTCGCCCGCGGCGGCGGCGGCCACCGCCCAGAGCACGCCGAAGACGCACTGGGCGACGAGGAACTCGGCCCAGTTCCACTGCGGGCGTGCCTCGCCCGCCATGTGCGCGGGCGGGCGCGCGAGCATCCAGCTGTAGCCGGTCCAGCCGAGCATGGCGAGCAGCATCAGCAGGTCGCCCTCGACGAACTCGATGCGCGCGATCGCAGCCGGGTCACCGCGCGACAGCACCAGCGCGACGCCCACGAGCGACAGCAGCGCGCCCAGGACCTGCACCGGGCGAGGGATGACGCGGTAGAACACGGCGCCGATCAGCATCATCCACACCGGCGCGCTGGAGGCGATCAGGGTGACGTTGAGCGGCGTGCTGGTGCGCAGCGCCATGTACTGCAGCGCGTTGTAGGCGCCCACGCCGATCAGCCCGAGCACCGCGAGGTGGGCCCAGCGCGTGCGGATCTGCGCGCGCGCCGCCGGTGTACCGAGCGCGCGCCAGCCGAGCGGCAGCAGCAGCACGAAGGCGAGCATCCAGCGCACCGCGTTGAGCCAGAGCGGGTCCATGCTGCCGATGGCGAGGCGGCCGACGACCGCATTGCCCGCCCACAGCAGGGGCGGCAGGACGAGGAAGAAGACGAGTCGAGGAGTCAGGTGCATTTGGGGGGTCGATCTTTATTGTTTTGCGGGCAGCGTGGAGGCTGCCCGGACGCGAGGCCAGAACCTTAGCGGTTTTGCGGCAGTCCTGGCCAGTCCGCCGCGCCGAGCGCGAACTTGTAGGCGAAGCCGCTCCACGACTCGCCGCGGCGCAGCGCGTCGATGAAGCCGGCGCGATCGGTGATCCAGCTCCCGCCGACCACGGTGACGCCGCGCGCGAACAGCGGCTCGGGCAGGCAGCCGGCGCTCGGGCCGATCAGCACGATGCGCCGCGCCTTGCGGCAATGCGCGAGCATGTCGTCGACCGTGTGGTTGAGCAGGATGGTGCTGGTCGACAGCACCTTGTTGCAGTCTTCGAGCGCGGCGGCGTCGAGGGTGACGCGGTAGCCGTCGTAGTGACCGGCGTAGTCCGGGTTGAGCTCGATCACGGTGAGCTGCGCACCGGCAGCGGTGACCTGCTTCAGCAGCGGGGTGAACAGCCCCACCATGCCGACGTGATCGCCCGCCTGCGGGTCGATGCCGCCGATCGAGTCGATGGCGCGCGGCGGCGCGAAGCCCATGCGCTCCATCACCGTGCGCGACAGCGCGTTGGCCGCGGCGAAGCCGAGCGTGCGGCGGATCTCCGCATCGCCCCCCGCGCCGGCGGTGGGCGCGGCGAACTCGCGCGCGAGCTGCAGCGCATCCATGCCGACGATGGTGTGCGGGTCGTCCGACGCGGCGAGCCGGGGCAGGATGCCGCCTAGCAGCCTGTCGGACTTGAAGCCGGCGGACGGCGTACCGGCAGGCGGGTTTTCATGATGTGAAAAATAATCGGCATTTCAGAGCCGAAAGCGCCTTTTTCGCGTGAAATCGCCATGCTCCTGTCGTTTCTTCTCACTGCAGACGCAATACGGCCATGCGCTTGAAGTTCCACGCGAGGCAGACCAGCGTCCATTCGTTGCGCACGTTGCCAACACCGCGCAGCAGGAACTGACGGAAACCCATCACGGACTTGATGATGCCGAACACCGGCTCGACGGTCTGTTTGCGCAGCGCGTAGGCGGCGCGACCGGTCTGGGTCTTGAGGGCGTGCTTCATCTGCTCGACGTGGGAGGTGGGCGTCTCGAGCGGTGCGGGCTCCTCGAAGCGGCTGCGCCAATCCGGATGATGCGCATCGCGCCCCACTGCGATCAGCGGCTCGACCCCGGCGTCGTGGCAGTGCTGGACGTTGCGTTCGCTGTAAAAGCCGGTGTCGGCCAGCAGCCGCGCGGGTTGATTGAGCCCATCGGGCAGTGCCTGGATGCACTCGAGCATCGGCGCGACCTGCTCCTTGTCGTTACCGGCGGTGGTGATGTGGGGCGCCACCACCAGCATCGATTCGGTATCGACCACAGCTTGCGCGTTGTAGCACTGCTCGAAACCACCGCCCGCCACCTTCATGATGCGCGAGTCTTCATCGGTCAGATTGATCTGATCCTCGGCCTGTGGCCCCGTCTGCGGGGGCTTGGGGGGCTTGCCACCGGGCTTCTTGCCCGTGCTCGCCTGCTTGGCCTGGCGCTGGGCCATCTTCGCCTCGTACTCGGCTTGCTCGCGCTCGAAACGTTCCTTCGCGCGGGCTTCGATCTTGGCTTTGGCCGTCGCGATGGCCGCCAGACGGTCTTCGCGGCGCTTGATCTCCGCCGGTAAATCCACCCCCTCAGGCACATTGCCTTGGTCGGCAGCCTCGGCCAGCTTGAGCATCTCCTGCACCTCGGCTTTGAGCTGCGCTTCGATCTTCTGCGCGTGCCCGTAAGACAGCGCACTGTGCCGGGAGGCGTTGGCGTGCAGCTTGGTGCCGTCCAGGCTGACCGTGCCAAAGCGCGAGAGCTGGTTCTCGCGTGCGACCTGCAGCACTTGCACGAAGAGCTCGGCGAACTGTTCGCCGAAGCGGCGCCGGAAACTCGCCAGGGTGTCGTGGTCCGGGTGCTGGTTGCAGGCGATGAACCTAAACGCCAGCGAATCGTAAGTCGCCCGCTCGATCCGGCGGCTCGAATGCGTCCCCGTCGCGTAGCCGTAGATCAGCAGCGACAGCAGCATCGCCGGGTGGTACGCATCGCTCCCACGCCCCGCATACGCCCGCTCCAGCGCCGACAGGTCCAGTGCCTCGACCACGTCGACCACATAGCGCGCCAGGTGCGTTTCGGGCAGCCACTCCTGTACCGAGGGCGGCAGCAGGTAGTCCGTTTGGCGGTCGATCGGGCGGAAGCGGCTCATGCTCTCAGGATCCGGGGGCGATGCGGCATTTTACAGGGGGTAGTCCGACAGGCTGCTAGCAGGACGTAGGAGAGGCCGAGCGCGCCGTCGTCGAGCTCGAGCGCGCAGAACTCGCCGTTGCGCGACTCGGCCGCCTCCGGCGGCGGCAGGTGCAGCGCGCGCACGCGCGGGATCGGGCGGACGGCGGTGGCGTGTTCGAGTTCGGCGATCAGGTCGGTGGCGAAGGTCATGATGGACAGCGGCGCAAGGCCGGGCGGTGGGGTCGGGCGAGCCTACCACGGCGGCACGCCCCCCGAAGGCCCGACGATCCCTGCCGAAGGCCCGACGCCCCCCTGTAGGAGCGCCGGCAGGCGCGAATGCGGCGTCGATCTCCCGCAACCATGCCAGCTACTGCAGCGCTGCATTCGCGGCTGCCGCCGCTCCTACATCGCCCCGAAGCGCGGCGATTGATTCCGGGACACCTAGCCGCGGACCGCGACGGTCTATATAGGAGCGCCGGCAGGCGCGAATGCGGCGTCGATCTCCCGCAACCGTGCCAGCTGCTGCAGCGCTGCATTCGCGGCTGCCGCCGCTCCTACATCGCCCCGAAGCGCGGCGATTGATTCCGGGACACCTCGCCGCGGACCGCGACGGTCTATGTAGGAGCGCCGGCAGGCGCGAATGCGGCGTCGATTTCCCGCAACCGTGCCAGCTGCTGCAGCGCTGCATTCGCGGCTGCCGCCGCTCCTACATCGCCCCGAAGCGCGGCGATTGATTCCGGGACACCTAGCCGCGGACCGCGACGGTTTGTGTGGGAGCGCCGGCAGGCGCGAATGCGGCTCAAGGGCTTTCGCCACGGTGGCGGCCGGCGCGGATCGCGGCGGCGGCCGCCTCGGGGGTGACGGTGGCAGCGCGGTTTCCGAGGGTACGCAGGGCACCTGGGAAATAATCCGCGGTGAGGTGGCTGGAGTGCACCGGCGAGCCGCCGCCGGCAGCAAGGGTCGAGGCATTCGCGCCGGCGCCATCCCCACGCCGGCCGTCCGCTTCGGCATCACCCGCCTTGCCCGCATCGCCCCCATAGCGCCGCCAGTCGCGCACCCAATGGATGTCGTCGGCGAGCTCGAGCAGGCCGATGGTCTCGCGGTCGCCGATCAGGATGCCTTGCACGCGCAGGCCACGCTCGCGGCGGGCGGCCTCGACGCGGGCGGCGAGCGCCGGCGTGGCGCCGAATTCGCCGTCGGAGGCGATCAGCAGGTCGGCGAGCGCCCAGCCGGCCTCGTCGAGGCGGGCGATCGCGCGTTCGAGCGGGCCGCAGATGTCGGTGCCGCCCCCGAAGCCCTGGCCGAGGAAGCGGGCGAGCCGGCCGACACCCTCGGCATCGACGCCGAGCTCCATCTCCACCACCTCGTCCGGCCCGCCGAAGGCATACACCCGGCAGGCGCGGCGCTGGGCGTGGGCACAGCGCACCGCCTCCAGCACCACGGCCTTGGCCACCGCCTCGGCGCCGCCCTGCATCGAGCCCGAGGTGTCCACACACACCAGCATCGGCCCGCGCTCCAGGCGCCGCTCGGGCGCCGGGCGCTGGCTCGGACGCAGCACCGCAGCCGGGCGCAGGCAGTCCTCCTGCAGGTGGTCGTCGTCCTCGTAGGCCAGCAGCGTGCGCTCGGCGCGGCGCGCGTGCCAGACCAGGCGCAGGCGCGGATGTCCGAGCAGCATCGCCTCGGCCGGCAGCATGCGCGCGATCCGGCCCGAACGCTGCACGCCGCGCGTCTCGCCGGGGAGGTCGGGCACCCGCACCCGGCGCGACTCGCTGCGCTGCACCTCGGCCTGCTCGACCACCGCCTGCAGCGCCTGGCTCGACTCCGAAACCTCGTCGGTGGGTCGTGCGCGACCGAGCGCGCGCAGGATGCGAGCGAGCTCGGGCAGGCGCTCGATCAGTGCGCGGATGCGCATCACCTCGCGCCACTCGGTGCTGCGCAACAGGCCGCGCAGCGCATCCCAGCGGGTGTTCTTGAGCAGGTCGCCGAGATCGCCGAAGGCGCCGACCAGCTCGTCGATCTCGCCGCAGCGCTCGGCCCAGTCGGCGGCGAAGGAATCCACTGCCCTCGCCTGCGCCGCGGCCTCGGTGTCACCGCGGTCGCGGTAGTCGACGATCAGGTCGAGATGGAAGAGCAGGCCTTGCAGCACCGTATCGGCCAGCTCGGGCTGGGCGGCGCAGTAGCCAGGCAGCCGGAGGCGTCCGAACACCTCGCGCACGGCCTGCTGCAGCTCCGCCTCGGGCCAGGCTGCGGAAGATCGGGGCAGGCCGCCGGCGAGCAGCGCCTCGCGCCAGGCCGCGAGCGCGGCGAGGCGGCCCGCGAGTTCGCCGCCGGAGTGGGTCATGCCGCCGAGCCAGAGCGC
>NZ_AMXF01000178.1 GCF_000310225.1 Thauera phenylacetica B4P | reverse complement strand
CGTTCGGTCTCGTTCATGTCTCGGAGCATGCCAGTCCCAGCACAAACAGGCGAGATTGGAGAAAAACTCTCACGCTCTCAGCCGCGGTGGTAGCGCTGCGGCACGAAGGGCGTGCTCGCGACCTCCACCGGCACCGGCTTGCCGCGCACCATCGCGGCGAGCTGAGTGCCCGGCTTGGCGAGCGCCGTCTCCACGTAGCCCATCGCCACCGGCGCCTCCAGCGTCGGTCCGAAGCCGCCGCTGGTCACCACGCCGACCTTGCGGCCGTCGGCGTCCACCAGCTCGGCGCCCTCGCGCACCGGCACGCGCGCGTTCGGGCGCAGGCCCACGCGCTTGCGCGCCACGCCCTTGGCGATGTGCTCGAACACCGCCGCGGCGCCCGGGTAGCCGCCGGGGCGCGCGCCGTCGGCGCGGCGCACCTTGGACAGCGCCCACAGCAGGCTGCTCTCGACCGGCGAGGTGTTCTGGTCGAGGTCGTGGCCGTACAGGCACAGGCCGGCTTCCAGGCGCAGCGAGTCGCGCGCGCCCAGGCCGATGGGGGCGACCTCGGGGTGGCTCAGCAGCTCCTTCGCCAGCGCCTCGGCCTTGTCGGCCGGCACCGAGATCTCGAAGCCGTCCTCGCCGGTGTAGCCCGAGCGGCTGATGTAGCACTCGGTGCCGACCAGGGTGACGGTGGCGGTGTTCATGAACACCATGTTCGCGGTCTCGGGCGCGAGGCGCGCCATCACCGCGCCCGCCGCCGGCCCCTGCAGCGCGAGCAGCGCGCGGTCGGCCAGCACCTCGACCTTGCAGCGGGCGGACAGGTGCTGCTGCATGTGCGCGATGTCCTGCGCCTTGCAGGCCGCATTGACGACGACGAACAGCCGGCCGTCGCCGAAGTTGGCGACCATCAGGTCGTCCATCACGCCGCCCTGGTCGTTGAGGAAGAGCGCGTAGCGCTGCATGCCCACGGGCAGGTCGACGATGTCCACCGGAACCAGGGCTTCCAGCGCCGCCGCGGCGTCGGGGCCGACGAGCATGACCTGGCCCATGTGCGAGACGTCGAAGAGACCGGCCTGGCTGCGGGTGTGGTTGTGCTCCTTGAGGATCCCGGCGGGGTACTGCACCGGCATCTCGTAGCCGGCGAAGGGCACCATCCTGGCGCCGAGGGAGACGTGCAGGTCGTACAGCGGGGTGCGCAGCATGGGCGCGGCGGAGTCGTGGTCGCTCATCGTGTGTCCTTTGTGCAGTGGCAGGGGGTGGTCAGCATTCGATCACGTTCACGGCGAGGCCGCCGCGCGCGGTTTCCTTGTATTTCAGCTTCATGTCGGCGCCCGTGTCGCGCATGGTCTTGATGACCTTGTCGAGCGACACGAAGTGGGTGCCGTCGCCGCGCAGCGCCATGCGCGCGGCGTTGATCGCCTTGATCGAGCCCATCGCGTTGCGCTCGATGCAAGGCACCTGCACCAGGCCGCCGACCGGGTCGCAGGTCAGGCCCAGATTGTGCTCCATCCCGATCTCGGCCGCGTTCTCGACCTGCTCCGGCGTACCGCCGAGCACCTCGGCGAGCGCGCCGGCCGCCATCGAGCACGCCACGCCGACCTCGCCCTGGCAGCCGACCTCGGCGCCGGAGATCGAGGCGTTCTCCTTGTACAGGATGCCGATCGCCGCCGCGGTGAGCAGGAACCGGATCACGCCCTCCTCGTTGGCGCCGGGCACGAAGCGGCTGTAGTAGTGCAGCACCGCGGGCACGATGCCGGCGGCGCCGTTGGTGGGCGCGGTGACGACGCGGCCGCCGGCGGCGTTCTCCTCGTTCACCGCGAGCGCGTAGAGGTTGATCCAGTCCATCGTGGTCAACGGGTCGCGCAGCGCGGCCTCGGGGGCGCTGGAGAGCTTGCGGTACATCTCCGCCGCGCGCCGCCGCACCTTCAGCCCACCCGGCATGATGCCCTCGCGCTCGCAGCCGCGGCGCACGCACAGCTGCATCACGTCCCAGATGCGCAGCAGGCCGGCGCGGGTCTCGGCGTCGCTGCGCCAGGCACGCTCGTTCTCCAGCATCAGCTGGCTGATCGACAGCCCCCTGTCGCGGCACTGCGCGAGCAGCTCGGCGCCGGAGCGGAAGGGGTGCGCGAGCGGCGTCGTGTCGGCGACGATGCGGTCGGCGCCGGCGGCGGTCTCGTCGACGACGAAGCCGCCGCCGACCGAGTAATACACCTTGCTCGCCAGCACCTCTCCGGCCGCATCGAAGGCGGTGATGCGCATGCCGTTCGGGTGATAGGGGAGCGACTGGCGGCGATGCATCAGCAGATGCTCGCGCTCGACGAAGGCGATCGGATGCGTGCCGGCCAGCAGCAGCCGGCGTTCGCCGCGGATGCGCTCGAGCCTGGCCTCGACCTGGTCGGGATCGACGCGGTCCGGGACCTCGCCCTCCAGCCCGAGCAGCACGGCCTTGTCGCTGCCGTGGCCCTTGCCGGTGGCGCCGAGCGAACCGTAGAGCTCGGCCTTCACGCCGCCGACCTGCCCGAGCAGGCCGGCCTCGGCCAGCCCGCTCGCGAACACCTGCGCCGCACGCATCGGCCCCACCGTATGCGAGGACGACGGCCCGATACCGATCTTGAACAGGTCGAAGACGCTGATGGCCATGGCGACGCCTCCGCGCTCAGCGCCCGTACACCGGAAAGCGGGCGCACAGCGCCGACACTTTCGCCCGCACCGCCGCGATGACCGCGGGGTTGTCGATGTCGTCGAGGATGTCGCAGATCCAGCCCGCGAGCTCGGTGACCTCGGCGACACCGAAGCCGCGCGTGGTGGCCGCGGGCGTGCCGATGCGCACGCCGCTGGTGACGAAGGGCGACTGCGGGTCGTTGGGGACGGTGTTCTTGTTCACCGTGATGTGCGCCGCGCCCAGCGCCGCGTCGGCGGCCTTGCCGGTGATGCCCTTGGCGATCAGGTCGACCAGGAACAGGTGGTCGTCGGTGCCGCCGGAGACGATCTTGTAGCCGCGCGCGACGAACACGCCCGCCATCGCGCGCGCGTTGGCGATCACCTGCTGCTGGTATTCCCTGAACGAAGGCTCGAGCGCCTCCTTGAAGGCCACCGCCTTGGCGGCGATCACGTGCATCAGCGGGCCGCCCTGGGTGCCGGGGAAGACCATCGAGGCGATCTTCTTCTCGATGTCGGGGTTGGCGCGGCCGACGATGATGCCGCCGCGCGGGCCGCGCAGCGTCTTGTGGGTGGTGCTGGTGACGATGTCGGCGAAGGGCACCGGGTTGGGGTAGAGCCCGGCGGCGACCAGGCCGGCGACGTGGGCCATGTCGACGAAGAGCAGCGCGCCGACCTTGTCGGCGATGGCGCGGAAGCGCGCGAAGTCGAGGTGGCGGGCGTAGGCCGAGAAGCCGGCGACGATCATCTTCGGCTTGCATTCGAGCGCCTGGGCCTCGAGCGCGTCGTAGTCGATCACGCCGTCGTCGGTGACGCCGTACTGCACGGCGTTGAAGATCTTGCCGGAGAAGTTGACCTTGGCGCCGTGCGTGAGGTGGCCGCCGTGGGCCAGGCTCATGCCCAGGATGGTGTCGTGGGGCTGCAGCAGCGCGAGGTACACCGCGGCGTTGGCCTGCGAGCCCGAGTGCGGCTGCACGTTGGCCCAGTCGGCCGCGAAGAGCTGCTTGACGCGATCGATGGCGAGTTGCTCGACCACGTCGACATGCTCGCAGCCGCCGTAGTAGCGCTTGCCGGGGTAGCCCTCGGCGTACTTGTTGGTCAGCACCGTGCCCTGCGCCTGCATCACGCGCGGGCTGGCGTAGTTCTCGGAGGCGATGAGCTCGATGTGGTCTTCCTGGCGTGCACGCTCGGCCTCGATGGCCTGCCACAAGGCATCGTCATAGCCGGCGATCTGCATCTGCTTGTCGAACATGGTGATTCTCCGCTTGTAGTGATCGAATGGAGGGGTCTGCACCCCGGGGAGGGGGTGCATCCGGCCGGTGCAGGCCGGCGTATCGGTTCAGCTCAGGCGCCGGTCTCCAGCTTGAGATCCACCATCAGCTCGTTGGCCAGCGACTCGAGCGCCGCCTGCACTTCGCCGGCCGAGACGCTCGCCGGTACGCGGACCTCGAGCTCGGCGCGGAACATCGCCTCGCCGCTGAAGGACGCGCTCTCGCAGGCGCTGTCCATGCGCTCGATGCTCGCGCCGTGCTGCGCCAGCACCGAGGAGATGTCGCGCACGATGCCGGGGCGGTCGTGGGCGAGCAGCTCCATGCGGATCAGCTCGCCGCCGGCCGCGCCCGCGGCGGCGGTGCCGCGCTCGATGCTCAGGCTCAGGCCGGTCGAGGACAGCGCGCGCAGCGCCGCCTCGAGGCGGTCGGCGTCCGCTTCGGCCACGTCGAGGCGCACGATGCCGGCGAACTTGCCGGCCAGGTGCGCCATGCTGCTGTCGAGCCAGTTGGCGCCGTTCGCGGCCGCGCACTCGGCGAGCGCATTGACCAGGCCCGGACGATCGGCGCCGACCAGGGTGACGATGAAAGAGAGGTTCATGGCTTGGATTCCTCAGGCTTGCTCGTAGTCGGACAGCGGCGGGCAGGCGCACACCAGGTTGCGGTCGCCGTACACGTTGTCCACCCGGCCGACCGGCGACCAGTACTTGTTGCCGCGCAGGCTGGCCACCGGGTAGGCGGCGAGCTCGCGGCTGTAGGGGTGGGGCCACTCGCCGGCGATCGCCTCCGCGGTGTGCGGGGCGTTGACGAGCGGGTTGTCCCGGGCGTCGAACTCGCCGCTGGCGACCTTGGCGATCTCCTCGCGGATCGCGATCATCGCGTCGCAGAAGCGATCGAGCTCGGCCTTCGACTCGCTCTCGGTCGGCTCGATCATCAGCGTGCCGGGCACCGGGAAGGACATCGTCGGCGCATGGAAGCCGAAGTCCATCAGGCGCTTGGCCACGTCGTCGACGCTGATGCCGGTGCTGTCCTTGAGCGGACGCAGGTCGAGGATGCACTCGTGCGCGACCAGGCCGTTCTCGCCGCGGTAGAGCACCGGGTAGTGCGGCTCGAGGCGCTGGGCGATGTAGTTGGCGTTGAGGATCGCCGTCACCGTGGCGTGGCGCAGGCCGTCACGGCCCATCAGCGTGATGTAGGTCCAGGTGATCGGCAGGATGCTGGCGCTGCCCCAGGGCGCGGCGGCGACTGCGCCGATGCCCTCGAGGCCCACCGAACCGTGCCCCGGCAGGAAGGGCGCGAGGTGCGACTTGACGCCGATCGGGCCCACGCCCGGGCCGCCGCCGCCGTGCGGGATGCAGAAGGTCTTGTGCAGGTTCAGGTGCGAGACGTCGCCGCCGAACTGGCCCGGGCCGCACAGGCCGACCATGGCGTTGAGGTTGGCGCCGTCGATGTACACCTGGCCGCCGTGGGCGTGCACGATGTCGGTGATCTCGCGCACCGCGGTCTCGAACACGCCGTGGGTCGAGGGGTAGGTGATCATGATCGCGGCGAGCTGGTCGGCGTGCTGCGCCGCCTTGGCCTTGAGGTCGGCGACGTCGACGTTGCCGTTGGCGTCGCAGGCGACCACCACCACGCGCATGCCGGCCATGTTCGCCGTGGCCGGGTTGGTGCCGTGCGCCGAGCTCGGGATCAGGCACACGTCGCGGTGACCTTCGCCGCGGCTGGCGTGCCAGGCGCGGATCGCCAGCAGGCCGGCGTACTCGCCCTGCGAGCCGGCGTTGGGCTGCAGCGACACGGCGTCGTAGCCGGTGCAGGCGCACAGCATGCGCTCGAGCTCGGCGGTGAGCTGGGCGTAGCCCTGCGTCTGGTCGGCGGGCGCGAAGGGGTGCAGGCCGCCGAACTCGGGCCAGGTCACCGGGATCATCTCGGTGGTGGCGTTGAGCTTCATGGTGCACGACCCGAGCGGGATCATCGTGCGGTCGAGCGCCAGGTCCTTGTCGGCCAGGCTGCGCAGGTAGCGCAGCATGCGGGTCTCGGACTGGAAGGCGCTGAACACCGGGTGGGTCAGGAAGGCGGAGCTGCGCAGCTGCGCGGCCGGCAGCGCCTCCTGCACCAGGTTCTCGACGGCATCGAAATCGAGCCCTGCGGAGCCGTTGCCGAACACCTGCCACAGCGCCTCGACATCGGCGCGGCGGGTGGTCTCGTCGAGCGCGATGCCGACCGTGCCGGCGTCGATCTCGCGCAGGTTCATGCCCGCGGCGCGCGCGGCGGCATGCACCGCGGCGGCATCGACGACACGCACGGTAATCGTGTCGAAGAAGGCCGTCGTCGGCACGTCCGCGCCGAGGCGGCGCAGGCCGGCGGCCAGGGTCGCGGTCAGGCGATGGACCCGGCGCGCGATCGTCGTCAGCCCGGCCGGGCCGTGGTAGCAGGCGTACATGCTGGCCATGATGGCGAGCAAGGCCTGCGCGGTGCAGATGTTGGAGGTGGCCTTCTCGCGGCGGATGTGCTGCTCGCGGGTCTGCATCGCCAGGCGGTAGGCCTTCTTGCCGTGGCTGTCGATCGACACGCCGACCACGCGGCCGGGCATCACGCGCTTGTGCTCGTCGCGGGTGGCGAAGTACGCGGCGTGCGGGCCGCCGAAGCCCATCGGGATGCCGAAGCGCTGGGTCGAGCCGATGGCGACGTCGGCGCCGAACTCGCCCGGGGGCTTGAGCAGGGTGAGCGCGAGCAGGTCGGCGGCGACCACCACCAGCGCCTTCCTGTCGTGCGCGGCGGCGACGATGGCGGCGTAGTCGGTCACCTCGCCGGTGCTCGCCGGGTATTGCAGCAGCACGCCGAAGACCTCGTGCGCGGCGAGTTCGGTCGCGGCGTCGCCGACGATGACCTCGAAGCCGAGCGGCTCGGCGCGGGTGCGCACCACCTCGATGGTCTGCGGGTGGCAGTCGCGCGAGACGAAGAAGGCCTTGGCCTTGCTCTTCGACAGGCGCTGGCAGAAGGCCATGGCCTCGGCCGCGGCGGTGGCCTCGTCGAGCAGCGAGGCGTTGGCGATCTCCAGGCCGGTGAGGTCGGTGACCATGGTCTGGAAGTTGAGCAGCGCCTCCAGGCGACCCTGCGAGATCTCGGGCTGGTACGGGGTGTAGGCGGTGTACCAGGCCGGGTTCTCGAGCACGTTGCGCAGGATGACCGTGGGCGTGAAGGTGTCGTGGTAGCCCGTGCCGATGAACGAGCGCAGCACCCGGTTCTTGCCCGCGATCGCGCGCAGCAGCGCCAGCGTCTCGGGCTCGCTGCGGCCTTCGGGCAGGGCCAGCGGCGCGACCGACAGGATGGAGGCGGGGATGACCTTGTCGATCAGCTGGTCGAGCGAGTCGAGGCCGAGCACGTCGAGCATGGCGCGCGTCTCGGCGGCGTCCGGGCCCACGTGGCGGCCGACGAAGTCGTCGCGCTGCTCGAGCTGCGCGAGCGTCGCGGGGAAGCGGGTGTCGTGGATGTTCATGGCAGGGGCGGTCCAGGAAAAGGTGAGGCGGGCGGGATCGAGCGGACGGCGCCGATCAGGCGGTCAGCTTTTCGTAGGCGGCCTGGTCCAGCAGGGCGTCGGCGGCGGCGGAATCGTCGAGACGGATGCGGATGAACCAGCCCGCGCCGAGCGGATCCTCGTTGACCGTGGCGGGCGAATCGACCAGCGCCGGGTTCACCTCGACGACGGTTCCGGCCAGCGGCATCTTCAATTCACCGGCCGCCTTCACCGATTCGATCACGGCCGCTTCGTCGCCCTGGGCGAAGCTGGCACCCACATCGGGCAACTGCACGAACACGATGTCGCCGAGCGCGTTCTGCGCGTAGTCGGTGATGCCAACGGTGGCAACATCGCCTTCGACGCGCAGCCACTCGTGATCTTCGGTAAATTTCAGGATGCTCATGATGTCTCCCTCAGTCTGATTGATCGGGCAGGCCGCGGATCGCGGTTGCAGGGAGCATCTTAGCGGCGCGACTCCATTTGCGAAGTTGATAGTTGAAATGAAATAATTAATCTTATAAATGCACTCGAGCCCATGTTGAATCTGCCTACGGAGCTTCTCCGCACCTTCATCAAAGCCGTGGATCTGGGCAGCTTCACGCGCGCAGGCGACGCGGTCGGACGCACGCAGTCCGCGGTCAGCCTGCAGATGCGGCGACTGGAGGAGATGCTCGACGCCCAGCTCTTCGAGCGCGGCACGCACCGTGTGAAACTCACCGAGGAGGGCACCACCCTGGCCGGCTACGCGCGCCGCCTGCTGGCCCTGAACGACGAGGCGGTGGCCAGCCTGCGCCGCCCGCGGGTAGCCGGCTGCGTGCGGCTGGGGGCGCCGCACGAGTACATGGCCTCGCTGCTGCCGACGATCCTCGGCAAGTTCGCGCAGTCGCATCCGGGCGTGACGCTGGAGGTGACCTGCGACCTGAGCAAGAACCTGCTCGAGCGCCAGGCGAAAGGCGATTTCGACCTCGTCATCGCCTTGCACGAAGACGGGGATCGCGGCGGCGGCATCCAGGTGCACACCGAACCCCTGGTGTGGGTCACCAGCGCCGATCACGCGCGCCACGACCAGCAACCGCTGTCACTGGTGCTGGCGCCGCCGCCCTGCATCTACCGCAACCGCATCCTGCACACCCTGGGCCGGCTCGGCCGCAGCTGGCGGGTGGCCTACACCAGCTCGAGCTACAGCGGCATCGTGGCCGCGGTGCGCGCCGGGCTGGGCGTGACCCTGCTGGCCGCGAGCACCGTGCCGGCAGGCGTGCGCACGCTGGGCGAGCGCGAGGGCTTCCCCGAGATGGGCGCGCTCGACGTGTGCGTGCATGGCAGCCGCGAGAACGCCTCGGAGGCGGCCGACTGCCTGGCGGAGTACGTTGCGGCCAGCTTCGGCTGAGCGCGGCGGTCAGCGCGGCGCCGCGAACCGGCGCCGGGCGGGCCGCCCCACCCGCTCAGTCGGCGAATGCG
>NZ_AMXF01000177.1 GCF_000310225.1 Thauera phenylacetica B4P | reverse complement strand
GCGAGCAGCACGAGGCAGGGGCCGTCGGCGAGGCGCAGCTCGCAGCCGACGATCAGGCGCGGGCGGCCGGCCTCGGGCAGGGCCTGCAGCGCGCGCCAGGCGCGCACCACGCCGGCGAAGGAGCACTCGTCGGTGAGCGCGATCGCGCGGTAGCCGAAGGCCGCCGCCTGCGCGACGAGCTCCTCGGGGTGCGAGGCGCCGCGCTGGAAGCTGAAGTTGCTCAGGCAGTGGAGTTCGGCGTAGGCGGGAAGCATGAGTGGACTGTAAAAAAATACAGTCTTTCGAGCAAGCCGGATCGGAGCGTGCCCCGGCGGTTGCGGGTCCACCGCAATCGCGGAATCCGGACCTGCTGTTAAACTTGCGCCTTCACGACACCCTGCCGGCCACGGTGCCGGCCAAGCCCCTTTCTCGAAGAATTTCCGGCCGCACGGCCACAAAGGAGACCTCCATGTCCTTCCCCCTGTCCCGCAAGGTCCTGTTCGGCGCGCTGGCGCTCGCGTTCGTGGCGGCGATGCCCGTCCACGCCCAGCAGAAGTCGGTCGCCATCACCGCGATCGTCGAGCACCCTGCGCTCGATTCGGTGCGCGACGGGGTCAAGGAGGCGCTGGCCGCGGCCGGCTACGAGGACGGCAAGAACCTCAAGTGGCAGTACCAGAGCGCCCAGGGCAACACCGGCACCGCGGCGCAGATCGCGCGCAAGTTCATCGGCGACAAGTCCGACGTGATCGTGGCCATCGCCACCCCCTCGGCGCAGGCGGTCGTGGCCGCGACCAAGGACATCCCGCTGGTGTATTCCGCGGTGACCGATCCGGTGGTGGCCAAGCTGGTGCCCTCGATGGAGCCCTCGGGCACCAACGTCACCGGGGTGTCGGATGCGCTCGAGCTCGACAAGCAGATCGCCCTCATCAAGCGCGTCGTTCCCGCTGCCAAGCGCGTCGGCATGGTCTTCAACCCGGGCGAGGCCAACTCGGTGGTGGTGCTCGAGCAGCTGCGCAAGCTGCTGCCCGAGCACGGCATGAGCCTGGTCGATGCCGCCGCGCCGCGTTCGGTGGACGTCGGCTCGGCCGCGCGCAGCCTGATCGGCAAGGCCGACGTGTTCTACACCAGCACCGACAACAACGTCGTGTCGGCCTACGAGGCCCTGGTCAAGGTCGGCATGGACGCCAAGATCCCGCTCGTCGCCGCCGACACCGACAGCGTCGCGCGCGGCGCGGTCGCGGCCTACGGCATGGACTACAAGGCGATCGGCGTGCAGACCGGCGAGATCGTGGTCCGCATCCTCAAGGGCGAGCAGCCCGGCGCGATCGCTTCGCAGTACAGCAAGAAGCTCGAACTGCACGTCAACCCGGTCGCGGCGCAGAAGATGGGCGTGACCCTGCCCGAGGACCTCGTGAAAGAGGCCTCCAAGGTCATCCAATAAGCTTCCGGTTGCGCGGCCGCGCGGTCGCGGCCATGCGGGGCGCCGGCAGTGGCGCCCCGCGCTGTTCTTACCCCAACGGTAGCCTCCCCATGTCCCTCTACACCCTGCTCGGGGCGCTGGAGATCGGCCTGATCTTCAGCCTCGTCGCCCTCGGCGTGTACATCTCCTTCCGGCTGCTGCGCTTTCCCGACCTCACCGTGGATGGCAGCTTCCCGCTCGGCGGTGCCGTCGCCGCGACCATGATCGCCGCCGGCCACGACCCCTTCACCGCGACCATCGCGGCGACGCTCGCCGGTGCGGTCGCCGGCCTGCTCACCGGCTGGCTCAACGTCAGCCTCAAGATCATGGACCTGCTCGCGAGCATCCTGATGATGATCGCGCTGTACTCGATCAACCTGCGCATCATGGGCAAGCCCAACGTGCCGCTGATCACCGAACCCACCGTGTTCAACCTGCTGCAGCCCGAGGCGCTGGCCGACTACGTGTTCCGCCCGCTGCTGCTGGTCCTCGTGGTGCTGGCGGTCAAGCTCGCGCTCGATGCCTATTTCTCCACCCAGAGCGGCCTGGCGATCCGCGCCACCGGCTCGAACGCGCGCATGGCGCGGGCGCAGGGCGTCAATACCGGCATGGCGATCCTCGCCGGCATGGCGCTGTCGAACGCGCTGGTGGGCCTGGCCGGGGCGCTCTTCGCGCAGACCCAGGGCGGCGCCGACATCTCGATGGGCGTGGGCACGATCGTCATCGGCCTTGCCGCGGTGATCGTGGGCGAGAGCCTGCTGCCCTCGCGCAAGCTCTACCTGGCCACGATCGCGGTGATCCTCGGCGCCATCGTGTATCGCTTCTTCATCGCGCTCGCGCTCAATTCGGACTTCATCGGCCTGCAGGCGCAGGACCTCAACCTCGTCACCGCGGTGCTGGTGACGGTCGCGCTGGTGGTGCCGCGCCTGCGCGCGCACTGGTCCGGCAAGAAAGGAGCCTGACATGCTCAAGGCCAGCGAGCTGCGCCTCACCTTCAACCCCGGCACCCCGATTGAGACGCAGGCCCTGCGCGGCATGTCGCTCGAGATCCCGACCGGGCAGTTCGTCACCGTGATCGGCTCCAACGGCGCCGGCAAGTCGACCTTCCTCAACGCCGTGTCGGGCGAGCAGCGCGTCGACAGCGGCAAGATCGAGATCGACGGCATCGACATGACCCGCCAGCCGGTGTGGGGGCGCGCGCGCCACGTCGCGCGCGTGTTCCAGGACCCGCTCGCCGGAACCTGCGAGGACCTCACCATCGAGGAGAACATGGCGCTCGCCAAGATGCGCGGCGAGCGCCGCGGCTTCTCCTTCGCGGTCAAGCCGGCGCTGCGCGAGGAGTTCCGCGCCCAGCTCTCCACGCTGGGCCTCGGCCTGGAGAACCGCCTGTCCGACCGCATCGGCCTGCTCTCGGGCGGCCAGCGCCAGGCGGTGAGCCTGCTGATGGCGGCGCTGCAGCCCTCGCGCCTGCTGCTGCTCGACGAGCACACCGCCGCGCTCGACCCGCGCACCGCCGCCTTCGTGCTCGAGCTCACCGTGCGCATCGTCGCCGAGCACAAGCTCACCACGATGATGGTCACGCACTCGATGCGCCAGGCGCTCGACGTCGGCCAGCGCACGGTTATGCTGCACCAGGGTCGGGTCGTGCTGGATGTCTCCGGCAAGGAGCGCGAGGGGCTCGACGTGCATCACCTGCTCGACATGTTCGAGAAGGTGCGCGGCGAGAAGATCGACGACGACGCGCTGCTGCTGGGCTAGCGGGTGGGCGTTGCGGGGCGCCGTGCCGGCGAGTGCGTATTCGCTTGCTGGGGAGGCGTGATTTGCTCAGCCGCCACGCTCGGTCAGTGGCGGATGAGCAAATGAAAGACCTGACCCCGCGTTTGTGACCCCGCGTTTGTGACCCCCGCATTTGTGTTCACTCGAATTTCCGTTTTATCAAATTACTTATATAATTGAACGCGTGAAACCGCTGCGTTTCGTCGGTTCGAGCCTGGACGATCTGAAGAGCTTTCCGGCGGAGGCGCGCCGGGAAGCGGGCTTCGAACTGGATGCGGTGCAGCGAGGCTTGATGCCTGCCGACTTCAAGCCAATGCTGGCGGTCGGAGCGGGCGCTTACGAAATCAGGGTGAGAGTACTGGGCGAGTGGCGGATCATCTACGTCGCCAAGTTCGAGCGCGCGGTATATGTGCTGCACGCCTTCCAGAAGAAGACGCAGAAAACGCGCAAGGAAGACATTGAGCTGGCGGCCCGCCGTTACCGGCTTGTCGAGGAGTAAAGCGTGATGAAGACCGAAGCAATCGTCGAGTCCTCGGGCAATGTGTTTGCGGACTTGGGTTTTTCGCGGGAAGAGGCCACGCTGCTGGCAATGCGCGCCGAGTTGATGGCGCACCTGCGCGAAACCATCGCCCGCAATGGCTGGACACAGGCGCAGGCGGCGCAGCATCTGGGCGTGGGCCAGTCCAGGGTGTCGGACCTGGTGCGCGGCAAGTACGACAAGTTCAGCCTCGACATGCTGGTGACGCTTGCGACCCGCGCCGGGGGGCGTGTGGAACTGGCGGTGCGCTGACCCGTACCGAAGCCTCCGCAGCTTGCGATCCGGATGTCGTGGGCGCATGGACATCCGCGCCGCGCGCTTTCCTGCCCTCGGCACCGCCGATGTCACGGGTGATCGCTTAGAATCCGCGTTTTGCCCAAGATCGCACCGACGCTGCCATGTCCCAGAATTCCGCTTCCCGTCCCATCCGCACCCGCTTCGCCCCCAGCCCCACCGGCTACCTGCACATCGGCGGCGCGCGCACCGCGCTGTTCTCGTGGGCCTTCGCCCGTCGCCACGGCGGCACTTTCGTGCTGCGCATCGAGGACACCGACGTTGCGCGCTCCACGCCCGCGGCGGTGCAGGCCATCCTCGACGGCATGCAGTGGCTGGGCCTGGAGCACGACGAGGGCCCGTTCTACCAGATGCAGCGCATGGACCGGTACAAGGAGGTCATCGGCCAGATGCTGGCCGCCGGCACCGCCTACCACTGCTACATGTCGTCCGAGGAGCTTGACCAGATCCGCGAGGCACAGCGAGCGCGGGGCGAGAAGCCGCGCTACGACGGGCGCTGGCGCCCCGAGGCGGGCAAGACCCTGCCGCCGCCGCCCGCGGGCGTGCAGCCGGTGGTGCGCTTTTGCAACCCGGCAGACGGCGTGGTCGCCTGGGACGACCTGGTGAAGGGCCGTATCGAGATCGCCAACGCCGAGATGGACGACTTCATCATCGCGCGCGCCGACGGCACGCCGACCTACAACTTCTGCGTGGTGGTGGACGACTGGGACATGGGCATCACCCACGTGATCCGCGGCGACGACCATGTGAACAACACCCCGCGCCAGATCAACGTGCTGCAGGCACTCGGCGCCGAGGTGCCGCTGTACGCGCACCTGTCGATGATCCTCGGCGACGACGGCACCAAGCTCTCCAAGCGCCACGGCGCGGTGAGCGTGATGCAGTACGACGAGGATGGCTACCTGCCCGAGGCGGTGATCAACTACCTGGCCCGCCTGGGCTGGAGCCACGGCGACGATGAGGTCTTCAGCCGCGAGCAGTTCGTCGAGTGGTTCGACCTCGACCACATCACGCCCTCGGCCGCGCAGTTCAACACCGAGAAGCTCAACTGGCTCAACGCGCAGTACATCAGGAAGGCCGACGATGCGTTGCTGGCCGCCGAGGTCGCCAACCGCCTGGCGTGCCGCGAGGTGAATCCCGAGACCGGGGTGAGCCTGGAGGCGGTGGTGGCGCTGTACAAGGACCGTGTCGCCAACCTCAACGAGCTGGCTGATGCGGCGGAGCTGTTCGTGGCCGACGTGCATCCGGCGCCGGAGGTGATCGGCCAGCATCTGACCGACGTTGCCAAGGCCGCGCTCGCCAGCCTGCGTGCGCGCCTGGCCGCGGCGGAGTGGAACAAGGCGGCGCTCAGCCAGGCGATCAAGGACACGATGGCCGAGCACGGCCTGAAGATGCCGCAGGTGGCGATCCCGCTGCGGGTGGCGGTGCTCGGCGTGCCGCAGACGCCCGCGATCGACGCCGTGCTGGAGGTGCTGGGGCGCGAGCGCGTGCTCGCGCGCCTGGATCGCCGCCTCTGAGATCGGGGCCGCCTTCGCGCCTGCCGGCGCTCCTACAGTGCCGGGTTCGCAGCTGCCGCAGCTCCTACAGGGGGTCCGGGACGCGCGATGGTTCCTGTAGGAGCGCCGGCAGGCGCGAAGGCGGCGGTGGCATCCGGGACGTGCGTCGAGCGCCGGAGCGCCGGGTTCGCAGCTGCCGCAGCTCCTACAGGCGGGCCGGGACGCGCGGTGGTTCATGTAGGAGCGCCGGCAGGCGCGAAGGCGGCGGTGGCATCCGGGACGTGCGTCGAGCGCCGGAGCGCCGGGTTCGCAGCTGCCGCAGCTCCTACAGGGGGCCGGGACGCGCGATGGTTCCTGTAGGAGCGCCGGCAGGCGTGAAGGCGGCGGTGGCGTCCGGGACGCGCGTCGAGCGCCGGAGCGCCGGGTTCGCAGCTGCCGCAGCTCCTACAGGCGGGCCGGGACGCGCGATGGTTCCTGTAGGAGCGCCGGCAGGCGCGAAGGCGGCGGTGGCATCCGGGACGTGCGTCGAGCGCCGGAGCGCCGGGTTCGCAGCTGCCGCAGCTCCTACAGGCGGGCCGGGACGTGCGGTGGTTCATGTAGGAGCGCCGGCAGGCGCGAAGGCGGCGGCATCCGGGACGCGCGTCGATCACCGGAGCGCCGGGTTCGCAGCTGCCGCAGCTCCTACAGGGGGGGCCGAGGCGCGCGGTGGTTCCTGTAGGAGCGCCGGCAGGCGCGAATGCTACGGTCGAGAACTGGTGGCGAGGCGGATCAGGCGGCCTTGCGCATCGTGCGGCTGCGCGGCTCGGCGGCGGCTTCGGCCTGGAAGGCCTCGACGCTGCCCAGCTTGCGCGCCTGCTCCAGCATCGACTGCATCGAGGCCTGGAGGTCCTCGAAGTGGCGGCTGCCGAGTTCGAGCAGCTCGCTCTGCGCGCCCGACACCACCTCGTTCACCTGCTGCAGGTAGGTGCCGAGCTGCTCGAGCGCCTGGCCCTGGGTCTCGCGCTGCTTCGTGAAGCTGGCCTCGAGGTCGCTGCCCGGCTGGGTGATCGGGGCGGCCGAGGCGGCCTCGCACAGCGCGCGCGCGGCGCCGAAGTTGAGCGCGAACAGCTTCTCGGAGGTGTCTAGCGCGATCAGGGCATAGGCCTGGAACTGCTCGAAGCCGTTGCGGGTCGAGTGGGCGAACTGCTGGATGGCCGGATGGGTGTTCATGGCGAAGTCTCCGCTAAAGGATGCCGGGTGGATCTCTAAGTCCATGATGTTAAGCGGGGCCCCGTTTCGGGCATATACAGCGTTCGCAGTGTTTGGACTACCGGCTTCCGGGTAGTCGTGGACGCGGGCGGAGGCGTTCAAGCCGCGCCGCCGGGGTTCGCGCTCGGGCTGATGCCGCTGCGGATCGCGTAGCGCGTGAGCTCGGCGACGTTGTGCAGGTCGAGCTTGCGCATCAGGTTGCGGCGGTGCACCTCGACCGTCGAGGCGGCGATGTGCAGCCGCTCGCCGATCTGTACCGAGGTCAGGCCCTCGGCGATCAGCTGCAGCACCTGGCGCTCGCGCGCGGTGAGCCGCGGGGCGGCTGCATACACGCCGGGGCTGTCGCGAAGCGCATCGGCGACCGTCGCGGCGACCTCGGGGCACAGGTAGCTGCGCCCCTCGCATACGGTTCGGATCGCGCGCAGCAGCTCGTCGCCGGCCTCGCCCTTGGTGATGTAGCCGCGCGCGCCGGCGGCGAGCAGGTCGATCACGAACTGGCGGTCGGCGAACGCCGACAGGCCGATCACGCGCAGCGCCGGATGGCGGGCGAGCAGGCGGCGGGTGGCCTCGATGCCGTCCATGCCCGGCATCGCGATGTCCATGCAGACCAGGTCGACCGGCTGGGCCTCGGCGATCGCGAGCACCTCCTCGCCGCTCGCCGCCTCGGCGACGACCTCGAGCTCCGGGTCGCGGGCCAGCAGCGCCCGCAGCGCGTGGCGGAACATCTGGTGGTCGTCGGCAAGCAGGATGCGCAGGCTCATCGGGTCGTTTCCACGGGGTGGGGCTCGGCAGGCAGGTGCACCTCGATCACGGTGCCGTCGCCGGGGCGGGTATAGAGCCGGAAGTCGCCGCCGGCGAGCTCCACGCGCTCGCGCATCGTGATCAGGCCCAGGCCCGGCGTGCTGCCCGCCTCGCCGAGGCGGGAGAGGTCGAAGCCGACGCCGTCGTCGCCGATCTGCAGCAGGATGCCGCCGGTGCCGGTGTCGGCGCCGAGCTCGATGCGCACGCTGCCGGCGCGGGCGTGCTTGGCGCAGTTGGTCAGCGCCTCCTGCACGAGGCGGAAGCACAGCGTCTGCGCCGCCCGCGAGAGCGCCGGCGGGGCGCTGCCGGACTCGGCGTCGATGCGCACGTCCAGCCCGGTGCGGGCGCGGAACTGGGCGACGTATTCGCGCAGCGCGGGCAGCAGGCCGGAGTAGTCGAGCGTGGCCGGGCGCAGGTTGGTGCAGATCTCACGGATGCCGGCGGTGGTGTCGGCGAGCAGGGCTGAGGCGTCCTCCAGCAGCGGCGCAAGTTCGCTGCGGGCGGACTCGGGCAGGGCCTCGGCGAGGCTGGAGAAGAGGATCCGCAGCGCGGCGAGGTTGGGGCTGGCGCGGTCGTGCAGCGCGCTGGCGAGCTCGCGGCGCTCGCGCTCCTCGATCTCGACGAGGTGGCGGGAGAGCTCCTCCAGGCGTTCCAGATGCTCCAGGCGCTCGGACTCCAGGCGCCGGCGCTCGGTGATGTCCTGCACCGTGCCGTAGAGGCGGAACACGCGCCCGGTCTCGTCGGCGACCGGGACGATCACGGTGAAGTGGCGACGCTCCTCGCCCGAGGGCAGCAGGACCTCCTGCTCGAGGGCGCAGCGCCGGCCGGTGTCGATCGCCTCCCAGAACAGGTCGCGGGTGCGATTCGTCGAGTCCAGGCTGAAGTAGCCGAGCGCCTCGTTGAGGTCGGGCACGCCGAGCGCTTCCGGCCGCTCGAAGAGGCGGAAGAGCTCGCGCGACCAGTGCATGCGGCCGGTGTGGCGGTCGAGCTCCCAGTCGCCGACGCGGGCGAGGTCCTGGGTGGCGGCGAGGCGGAACTCCGCCTTCTCCAGCGCGGCGCGCAAGGCTTCGAGCCGGGGCGACCTCATTCGCGCACCGCCGTCTTGCCCGCCGGGCGCAGCACGAAGCGCGCCGGATCGATGGCCTCGAGCAGATCGCGTTCGAGCGGCGCGGGGTCGCCTTCGAGCGCGCTGGCGAGCAGCTCGGCGGCGAGCGCCGACCACACCAGGCCGCGCGCGCCGTAGCCCGAGAGCGCGAACAGCCCGGGTTGGCGCGCCAGCTCGTCGAGCCTGCGCGCAGGCGCGGCGTCGGCCAGGGGCGCCGGA
>NZ_AMXF01000176.1 GCF_000310225.1 Thauera phenylacetica B4P | reverse complement strand
GCCAACCGCCTGGCGCACCGGCTGATTGCCTTGGGAGTGCGGCCGGAGGCGAAGGTGGGGATTGCGGTGGAGCGCTCCGTCGAGATGGTGGTGGGCCTCTTGGCCATTCTGAAGGCGGGTGGGGCCTACGTGCCGCTCGACCCCGAGCATCCTGAAGAGCGGCTCGCCTACATGATCAAGGACAGCGGTATCGAGTTGTTGCTCACCCAGAGTCATGTGCGCGGGCACCTGCCGGCGGGTGAAGGGTTGTGTGTGCTGGAACTCGATGTACTCGACATCCCTGAAGGGCCGGAGGACGACCCGCAAGTTGCCGTGCACGGGGAGAACCTGGTGTACGTGATTTACACGTCGGGCTCTACCGGCCGACCCAAAGGGGCTGCCAATCGCCACTCCGCACTGTTCAACCGGCTGGCCTGGATGCAGGATGCCTATCGGCTCGATGCGTTGGACACGGTGCTGCAGAAGACCCCTTTCAGTTTTGACGTGTCGGTCTGGGAGTTCTTCTGGCCGCTCATGGTGGGCGCGCGCCTCGCGGTGGCGGGGCCGGGCGACCACCGTGATCCGGCGCGCCTGGTCGAACTCATAGGCCGGCATGAGGTCACCACGCTGCACTTCGTGCCATCGATGCTGCAGGCCTTCTTAGTGCACGAAGGCATCGAGGCATGCACCAGTGTGCGGCGCATCGTTTGCAGCGGTGAAGCGCTGTCGGCCGAAGTGCAGAACACCGTGTTCAAGCGTCTGCCTCGTGCAAGGCTGTACAACTTGTACGGTCCCACCGAAGCGGCGATCGACGTCACGTCCTGGAGCTGCCGGGACGATGGCCGCGGCCAGGTGCCGATCGGACGTCCGATCAGCGGCATCCAGACGCATGTGCTTGATGCCGGGTTGAACCTGGTGCCTTCCGGAGTGGCTGGAGAGCTGTATCTGGGCGGGATTGGGCTGGGCCGCGGCTACCAGGGGCGGGCGGGTTTGAGTGCGGAGCGGTTCGTGGCTGACCCGTTCGACGAGGCGGGCGGCCGGTTGTACCGCACGGGGGACCTGGTGCGGTGGAACGCGGAGGGTCAGCTGGAGTATCTGGGGCGGTTGGACCACCAGGTGAAGATCCGTGGCCTGCGCATCGAACTGGGCGAGATCGAGGCGCAATTGCTGGCGCAGCCCGACGTGCGCGAAGCGGTGGTGGTGGCCAAGGACGGGCCGGGCGGCGCACGACTGGTGGGCTACGTCTCGGCGGTGGCGGGGCAGGCGATCGAGGCAGGCGAGCTGCGTGAGCGGCTGGGCCGGCAGTTGCCGGACTACATGGTGCCCAGTGCGGTGGTGGTGCTGGATGCGCTGCCGCTCAATGCCAATGGCAAGGTGGACAGGAAGGCGCTGCCGGAGCCTGGGCTGGAGGGCACACGCGAGTACGAGGCGCCGCAGGGCGAGGTGGAAGAGGCGCTGGCCAAGATCTGGGCCGAAGTGCTGGGCGTGGAGCGCGTGGGGCGCCACGACAACTTCTTCGAGCTCGGCGGGCATTCGCTGTTGGCTTCTATGCTGACGTCGCGGCTGCGCTCTGCGATGGGGTTGGACATGCCTCTTCGCAGGGTTTTCGAACATCCTACCTTGCAGTGCTTGGCTACCTGCATCGAAGAACTGCGGTCTACCGGAAGTGATCCGATGTTCGATTCCTTGCCATTGTTGGCTATGCCACGCGGTGGAGCGTTACCGTTGTCGCCAGTCCAGCAGCGCCTGTGGCTGGTAGAGCGCATGGTTAGCACATCGAATGCGCATCTCGCGCCAGCGTACAACATGGCTGCTGCTTTTCGCCTGTCGGGGCCGCTGGATCTGTCCGCCCTGCAGGCTACGCTCAATGCCATCGTACTCCGCCACGAGACCCTGCGCACCGCCTTTCCGGAAGATGAGGACGGACTGCCGATGGCCGTGATCCGCGCGGCAACTGGTATCGATCTGCCGGTGGCAGACCTATCGGACGAACCCGATGGCTTACATCAGAACCTGATCGACCAAGCGCTTGCCGGATTGGCCTCCCGGCCGTTCGACCTGGCTTGCGGCCCATTGTTGGGTGCCGGCCTGCTGAAGCTGGGGGCCGCGCAACATGTATTGCTGCTGAGCGTGCACCACATGGTTTTCGATGGGTGGTCGGAAGCAGTGTTCGTGAACGAATTCGTTGTGATTTACCAGGCGTTGCGTGCCGGTGTCCCCCCGGTTTTGCGAGATATGGAAATCCAGTACGTCGACTACGCCGCTTGGCAGCGTCGTAGGCTCGAAGCATCGGTACAGCAAGACGCCGCGTTCTGGCGCAGCTATCTCGACGGCGTGCCTGTGGTGTCCTCGTTGCCGTCGGACTACGCACGGGCTGAACGTGCGTCGACCGCAGGTGCAGCCGTGCACCTTGAGGTTCCCGGGCAGGTGGCGGAATCCGTCCGCAGTCTGGCCAGAGCACGTGGAACATCGCCGTTCATGGTGCTGCTTGCTGCCTTCGTCGCCCTGCTCCATCGGCAAGCCGATGCGCGTGACTTGGTGATTGGTACCGACGTGGCGGGCCGCAACCATCGGCTACTCGAAGACCTGATTGGTTTCTTCGTCAACGTGGTGCCACTGCGTTCACGGTGGACGGCAGGCTTGACTTTCGGCCAGTGGCTTGAACGGATCAAAGAGAACTGCCTCCCCGCATTGGATCGCCAGGATGTTCCGTTTGATCAGATTATCGATCACGCGAAGGTGCAACGCAGTCGCGGATCCAACCCGCTCGTGCAGGTCCTGTTCGTCATGCAGAACATGCCGCGAAGTCGCTTCGAGATTCCCGGCCTCGAAATCGAAATCCTGCCCGCACCCACGACCACATCGAAGTTCGACCTCGCGGTGTTCGTCAGCGAAGGCACCGATGGCCTGCATGCAGAGTGGGTGTATGCGACCAACCTGTATCGGCGCGAGACGATCGAACGTGCATCCGGCGCCTGGCTCGAGTTGCTACTGCGCGCTGTAGAAGCGCCTGACGCGCCATTGGACGATTTCATTTCTTCCAGCATCAAGGAGTTCTCGATGATGACGACACCATCGCCCCAAGTGGGCAAGCTTGACAAGCTCAAGAGGATTGGACACAGGGAGACTGCTGCCGTGCCGGTCACGCGCTCCTTGATACGTACCTCGTTCCTTGCACCGGGGCGTGAGTTTCCTCTTGTCGTGGAGGCCACCAGCGCCGACATCGACCCCGTTATTTGGGCCAAGGAGCAGAGCGATTTTGTTGAGACGGCGCTGCGCAAGCATGCTGCGATTTTGTTCCGCAACTTCGGCCTCAAGACGCCACAGGAGTTCGAGGCTTTCGCCGAAGCCATGGAGCCCAAGCTCTACGGCAGCTACGGTGACCTGCCCAAGAAGGAAGGAGGCCGCAGCACTTACCGCTCCACGCCGTATCCGGAGCGGCAGATGATCCTTTACCACAACGAAAGCTCGCATCTGGACCGCTGGCCGCGCAAGCAGTGGTTCTTCTGCGAGTTGCCGTCACGCGTCGGGGGCGCTACGCCCATCGTCGATGGCCGTGAGATGCTGCGCCGCCTGCCGGTGGAACTGGTCGAGGAACTCGACCGCAAGGAGTTGCTGTACGTTCGCACCTTCGTGCCGCGGCTGGACGTGAGCTGGCAGGATTTCTTCAAGACCGACAGCCGCGTTGAGGTCGAGACGCGGCTTGCCACGTCTGGCATTGAGTGGCGCTGGCTGGACGAGCACACGTTGCAGACGCGAACCCGTTGCCCGGCAGTGATCTCGCATCCGATCACCGGTGAGCGTGTGTTCTTCAACCAGGTGCAGTTGCATCACGTAAGCTGCCTGGAGCCCGAGGTGCGGGAGGACTTGCTCGCACTGGTGGGTGCGCAACGCATACCCAGGCAGGTGTACTTCGGTGACGGCACATCCATCAGCGACGAAACCATGGCTGTCATCGGTCGCACCTACGAGGCGTGCGCGGTGCGCTTCGATTGGCGCCGCGGTGACGTTGTGATGGTTGACAACATGCTCGCCGTTCATGCGCGTGATCCTTACGAGGAGCCGCGCAAGATCGTTGTCGCGATGGGCGACATGTATGACCGCGCGATGCTGGCGGCAGCCCAGCCGGCAGACGAACTGGAGGGTTGAGACATGAGTGCCGTGATTGAAGACGTTGCAGCGTCCAGTCCTCTCAGCCCCGAGCAGCGCGCGCTGCTCGAGTATTCGGGTGGCGAGGAGCGCATGCGCCACGCGGTTCACGTCCTGCGCGTCGAGGTCGATGACAACGTGATTCCAGAGCGCCTGCGCGTCGCGGTGGAGCAGGCCCTGCAGGATCATGGGATTCTGAGTGCGGCTATTCGTCATGTCCCCGGTTACCGTGGGCTGCGCATGCAAGACATGAACGAGAGCGCGCCCGGCACGTGGCTGGTGATCGACGATGATGACGATTTTGCCAAGTTCAGGCGGATGCCATTGGACGTGGGACACGGAGCGCTGTGGCGCGGTGCATTCGTGCGGCGAAATGGAGTGCGCCCGGTTCTCGCTCTGGCTGTGAGCGCGCTGGTCGCCGACCGCGGCAGCCTTGCGGATCTGTCCGGACGCATCGCCAGCGCCTATGCTGGTCAAGCTGGAGCGGAGGAGGTCTTTCAGTACGAGCAATACGTCGAGTGGCGTCGCGAGCTCGATGCCGACGATGAGGCTGCGGCCGAGCGTAGGTACTGGCAGCGCTACCTGCACGATAGCGACGCATGGACTGCGCCGCGGCTGGTCTATCGGAGGAGTGGCGCACGCGAGCCGGCTGCAGAGCGCTTTTGCGCGACGGATCGCATCGATGCTGCGTTGATGGCCCGCGCAGTGGAGATCGCCGCTGCGGCGGGCGTGCGTCCGGAGGTGCTGCTGCAAACAGTTTGGTGGGTACTGCTGGCCAGGTTGACTGGATTCAACCGCTACGCGGCTGGCTGGCAGCACGACTGCCGGAGCGACTACGACGTCATGCGTGGCGCGGTGGGTGTCTTCGTCAAGGTGCTCCCTCTCGTCATCGAAGGCGGCGGAGATGAGCCGTTCTCTGCATGGCTCGCACGAATGGCCGCTTGCGCCAGCGCTCATATCGAGGCGCAAGAGCATTGCCCGATCGACGCAGTGACCTCCACGGCTCGTCTCGCTATCGGCTTCGCGTACCATGATCGTACGTCGCCGCATTGCGAGATGCCGTGGCGCATCGTTGAACTGCCGGGACCTATGCCTTGCTTCGAACTGGCATTGCAGATTGATGCATCTGGCGAAGGCGTGGAGCTGGCCGTGTACGCCGATGCATCGCTGTATCCCCAGCGGGGCATTGACCGTCTGCTGTCGCAGTACGTGGCACTGCTGCAAGGCGCGCTGGAGCGGCCGGGCAGCCCCGTTTTGGAACTTCCTTGGATAGGTGAATCTGAGTGGCGGGCCCTGCAGGTTGATTGGCAAGGGCCAAAAGTCGACTTTGGCGAGCAGGGCATTGCGCAGGGCATCGCGCATTGGGCGCAAGCGACTCCCGATGCGCTGGCCATCGTGGCCGGAGCGCAGCGACTGACCTATGCTGCACTCGATGCCCGCGCCAATCGCCTGGGCCACTGGATGCGGTCGCAGGGCGTAGATGCTGGTGCGCTGGTCGCGCTGGAACTGCCGCGCTCGCCTGACCTGATCGTGGCTATGTTGGCTGCCTGGCGGATCGGCGCCGGTTACCTGCCGTTGGAGCCAGAATGGCCTGCAGCGCGGCGTCAGGTTGTGCTGGATGATGCCCGTCCTGCCTTGGTGTTGAGCACGGTGCAGGTCGCCGATATCGGCCCCTGGCGCGCAGCCGTGGTGGGCGGCATCGATCTCGATACGTTTGCCGCCGAGCCGCCTCACTACACGCCCCGCGTGGACGATCCGGCCTACGTGCTCTACACCTCCGGCTCAACGGGGCAGCCCAAGGGCGTCGTTATCGAGCAACGGCAGCTTCTAAACTACGTTGCCGCAGCTTCTTCCGCGATGGATCTGGCGAGCTGCCGACGCTGGGGCTTGCCCACCTCAGTCGTCGCCGATCTGGGGAACACTGCGCTGTTCGGTGCTCTGTTCAACGGCGCGTGCCTCGTACTCGCCGACGCGAACGAGGCCCGGGACGCGGTGGCCTTCGCGCGCTTCATGGCTGATCACGACATCGATGCGCTCAAGATCGTGCCTTCGCACCTCGAAGCGCTGCTGGAATGCGATGTGCCTCGCCTGCCGCGCACGTTGGTGCTGGGTGGGGAGGCGGCGCCCCGAGCCCTGATCGAGCGCATCGCGCTGCTGGCGCCCGAGTGCGCCGTCTACAACCACTATGGCCCCACGGAAGCAACCGTGGGCGTGATGGTGCATCGCGTAGACCGCGAGGAATCGATACAGGATGTGCTGCCGCTCACTGGCGTGCTTGCGAACAACCGCATGTACGTGCTCGACGCGGCATTGCGGCCGGTGCCGGCCGGGGGGCTGGGCGAACTCTACGTTGGCGGCGCTCAAGTCTGTCGTGGTTATCTGAACCGTGAGGTCGAAGGCGTGTTCGTCGCTGATCCCTGGCAGCCCGGGCAGTGCCTGTACCGCACGGGCGACCTTGCCTGGGTGTTGCCGGAAGGTGGTGTGCGCCTGGCCGGTCGCGCCGACCATCAAATCAAGATCCGCGGCTACCGCGTCGAACCGGCTGAAGTGGAGGCAGGTTTATTGAGTCTGCCTGGGGTGCGTCAGGCGGTCGTGATCGCTCGGGGTGGCACTGCTGGTACGGAACTGGTCGCCTTCATCGCTAGCGGGGGGGCTGATGCGTCCGACATTTCGGGGTGGCGCGAGCAGCTCGCGAAGCTGCTGCCCGAGCACATGTTGCCGGCCGCCCATGTCCTCCTGGACGAGTTTCCGCGCCTGCCCAACGGCAAGATTGATCGGTTGGCGCTTGCTGCGATGCATAACGCTACGCCACAGGCACCCGGCGCTGGTCTGGAGCCAAGCAGCCCGCTGGAAGCCGTGCTGGCCGAGTCCATGGCAGCCCTGCTTGGGCACAAGCAGGTCGCTGCCGATGCCGACTTCTTCGAGCTCGGAGGTCATTCTCTGCTCGTGATCCGGCTCGTGGCCCGCATCCGCAAACTGCTCAATATCGAGATCGAGCCGGGCCTCGTGTTCGACCACCCCTCGGCCCAGACGCTGGCTGCGGCGCTGTGCGCAGTCCATGACCCTGTGCAGCTTGATCGTCTCGCGCAAATTCATGGTACGCAGGCCTGAACCGGTTTCCGAGGAATACGAATGAGCATCCCAGTCGAAGTTCGAGACGTCCCTTCCCTTGAAATGGCGGCGCATGACGCGCCCGTGCGGCGTGTTACAGAGGGCGAAGCTGTGCAGCTCTCCTTTGCGCAGGAGCAAATCTGGTTCCTCCAGCGACTTGAGCCCGGGCTCACGGCCTACAACCTGCCCCGTGTCTTTCGCCTGACGGGGCCGTTGTCTGCCGATGCGTTGGCCCGTGCCTTCGATGCGGTAATCGAGCGACATGCCGTCTTGCGGACGCGTTTCTTCGAGCAGGGCGGTGTTCCAATGCAAGTTGTGGAACCGTCGGTGTCGTTCAAGCTCGAGTTGATCGATTTGTCCGGCCAGGAGCCGCAAGTGCGTGAGAGCTTGCTCGACAAGGCGATTGATCAGGTCGTGTCGCATGGCTTCGATCTCGGGCGGGCGCCGGCGCTGGTGGCGCGTCTGATCAAGCTGGGCGAGTGCGAGCACGTGATGGCGGTGTGCCTGCACCATATCATCTCCGATGCTTGGTCCAATCCGATCCTGGCACAGGGGTTGGGCCAGGCCTACCGGTTGGCGCTGCGCCAGGCTGGCCCTGTGCATCTCGACCCTTTGCCGCTGCAATACGTCGACCATGCCGTTTGGCAGCGTGCCAGCGCGCAGGCGGGGGGGCTGGATCGAAGCATCGATCACTGGAACACCTATCTCGGTGAAGAAGTGCCGGCGCTGGAGTTGCCGGTCGATTTTTCCCGCCCTCACGGCCAGAGCTTCGACGGCGCTGCCATCGATTTCGAGATCGATCCGTCCTCCTATGCTGCTCTGCTTGACTTTTGCCGCGCCGAGCGTTGTACCCCTTTCGTCGTGCTGCTCGCTGCTTGGCAGGTGCTGCTGGCCCGCTACAGCGGGCAATCCGACTTTGCGATCGGCGTGCCGTCGGCCGGGCGTGAGCGCGAGGAAGTCCAAGAGCTCATGGGCTTTTTTGTGACGACCCACGTCTATCGCGCGAGGCTGAAACCGGGGATGACGCTGCGCCAGTTGTGTCGGCAAGTGCGGGCAGATGCAATCGCGGCGCTGAACCATGCGGATGTGCCGTTCGACGTGTTGCTCGCCAGCCGGAAGGATCGTCGCGAGCCAAGTCGCAGTCCGTTGTTTCAAGTGATGTTCGGTGTGCAGATGGCCGATGACGGGGACGCACTCGACTTCGCGGGGGTCTCGGCGGTGCCGATGGATTTTCGCCATCAAGGTGCCAAGTACGAGCTATTGCTGGACGTCGCCATCGGAGGGGGACGTGCCAGGGGACGCTTGGAATTCAACACCCAGTTATTTACTGAAGATACCGCGCGCCGCTTGATCGGTGGCTACTTGCGCGTGCTGGCATGCGTAATCGCCGACGCAGACCATCCCCTTCTGGCGCTTGAACTGCTCAGTCGAACGGAACATGAGCAGATGATGGCGTGGGGGGGCGGCGAGCCGCAGTACCCGATGATGGAGCCGGTGCATCGGCTGGTCGAGCGGCGGGTGCGCGAGCATCCCGACGCGGTGGCGCTCGTGATGGGCGAGAAGCGGTTGAGCTACGCCGAGCTCAATGGCCGGGCCAACCGCCTGGCGCACCGGCTGATTGCCTTGGGAGTGCGGCCGGAGGCGAAGGTGGGGATTGCGGTGGAGCGCTCCGTCGAG
>NZ_AMXF01000175.1 GCF_000310225.1 Thauera phenylacetica B4P | reverse complement strand
CGAGGCGGGTGCGGGCGGGGGCGGTGGGTGGGTGTGGGGGCATGGCTCGGAGCTGCGGCGAGGTGTCGGACGTGAAACGGCGCGTCCGACATTATCGACAGCGCCGTGCCTGGAGGCAAAGCCCGACCCCGAGCGCGGGCCTGCTCCCGATGCAACCCGCTGTGGAGATCAGAACAGCCCGGCGATCGAAGTGATCAGGCCCTTCTTCAGCTCGGGCAGCGCTTCCTCGAAGGCGAGGTTGACCTTGTTCGCGCTCGAGCCGATGCGGGTCTGGTAGGTCTTGTAGGACGACTCCTCGTCGTAGGACACCTCCGAGCCGCCGCTGTTGCCCTGGCGCAGACGGTGGTTCGAGCTCACCTTCGCCTTGGCGGCGCCGCGCATGCGCTCCTTGATCTGCAGGTCGGTGATCATCGAGAAATACACGTCCTTGACCGCGGCGCCGGCGATGCCTTCGGCCAGCGAGCCGATCAGGCCGGCGGCGGCGATGCCGCGACCGCTGGCGCCGCCGGCGTAGGCCGCGCCGGCGCCCAGCACCAGGCCACCCGAGGTGGCGACCCCGTAGCCCTGGTTGATCGCCGCCTCGATCGCGGTGGGCGCCGACTTGCCGACCTGCAGGATGTTGGCCTGCAGGACGTAGTGCGCTGCGTCCGGGTCCTGCAGCAGGGTGTAGCCCTTGGCCTGCAGCGCGGCGGCGATCTCGTCATTGACCGACAGGTCGGGCTTGTCGGAGGTGTTGCGGATCTGCAGGAAGATGGTGCGCTTGTCTGCACCGACCGGGTCGAGGAAGACCGTGTCCGACATCTTGGTCTGCACGTCGAGGTCGCGCTTGCTGATGGCGACGTGGGCGGCGGCGCAGCCGGTGAGGACGAAGGCGGCGGTGACGAGGGTGATTTGCTTGAGCATCGGGAGGCTTCCTCGAGGGCGGATGGAG
Organism: Thauera phenylacetica B4P; assembly: GCF_000310225.1. Taxonomy (GTDB): domain Bacteria; phylum Pseudomonadota; class Gammaproteobacteria; order Burkholderiales; family Rhodocyclaceae; genus Thauera; species Thauera phenylacetica. Next base: position 8,005 of record NZ_AMXF01000175.1, on the reverse strand, counting down.
AGGGCAGGGCAGGGATTTCGCTGTGATCCAGAGATGACTTCGCAGGACTTCCGTCTCAGACGATAGTCATATGGGATTTCATTATAGAAGCCTGCCTGCCCCTTTGTCATTCATTCGAAATGCTGAATGACTTTATTCGAGGCCCGTAAACGAAGAACCCCGGCGCCCTTGCGGGGGCCGGGGTTCGAGCGCTGCGGAAGACTGGCGCGATCAGCCGATCATGCCCGCGCCCACCGTGTTGTTGGTGCTCTCGTCGATGATGATGAAGGCGCCGGTGGCGCGGTTGTCCTGGTAGCGGTCGGCGACGATCGGCTGGGCGAGCTTGAGGCTGATGCGGGCGATGTCGTTCATCGCCAGGCCGGTGGTGGCCTCCTGCTCGAGGGTGTTCACATCCAGCCGGTAGTCGATCCTGGCGAGCTTGGCCTTCACCTCGCGCGTGGTGTGGCGCACGAGGTAGGTGCGCGCCGGGCTCAAGGGCGTCTCGGACAGCCAGCACACGGTGGCGTCGATCTGCTTGACCGGCTCGGGCGCTTCTGCGGCCTTGACGATGAGGTCGCCGCGCGAGATGTCGATCTCGTCCTCGAGCAGCAGGGTCACCGACTGCTCGTGGATCGCGCGCGGCAGGTGCTCGCCGCCGAGCTCGATGCGCTTGACGCGGCTGGTGGCGCCCGAGGGCAGCACGGTGACGGCGTCGCCAACGGCGATCTCGCCGGATTCGACCCGGCCCATGAAGCCGCGGTAGTCGTGCAGCTCGGGGTTGGCGGAGTCCTGCGGGCGGCACACGAACTGCACCGGGAAGCGGAAGTCCTCGGCCTGCTCGGTGTGGGCGGCGGGGGCGTTCTCGAGGATGTCGAGGAGCGTCGGGCCGTCGTACCAGCCCAGGCGCTCGCCGCGGTCGACGATCATGTCGCCTTCGAGCGCCGAGATCGGGATGAAGCGCACGTCCTTGATGCCGAGCCTGGCGGCGAAGGCGAGATAGTCGGCCTTGATGCGCTCGAACACGGCCTGGTCGTAGTCGACCAGGTCCATCTTGTTGACCGCGACCAGCAGGTGGGGGATGCCGACCAGGCTGGCCAGGTAGGAGTGGCGGCGGGTCTGGGTGAGCACGCCCTTCCTCGCATCGATGAGGATGATGGCGAGGTTGGCGGTGGAGGCGGCGGTCACCATGTTGCGGGTGTACTGCTCGTGGCCGGGGGCGTCGGCGATGATGTACTTGCGCCGGCCGGTGGAGAAGTAGCGGTAGGCGACGTCGATGGTGATGCCCTGCTCGCGCTCGGCCTGCAGGCCGTCGGTGAGCAGCGACAGGTCGACCGCGCTCATGCCGCGCTTGGCGGAGGTCTTCTCGATGGCGTTGAGGGTGTCGGCGAGGATGGTCTTGGTGTCGAACAGCAGGCGGCCGATCAGGGTGCTCTTGCCGTCGTCGACGCTGCCGCAGGTGAGGAAGCGCAGCAGGCCGTTGTCGATTTCGGGGATGTGCTCGAGGGCGGACATGGTTTGGATTCCGTGCAAGGTGAAGCGCGAGGCGTGAGGCGTCAGGCGTGAGGGGTGAGGCGCCGGGGGCAGGGCTGCGGGGCCGTGGCCGGCCCGCGCGCGTTCAGAAGTAACCTTCCTTCTTGCGCTGCTCCATCGAGGCCTCCGAGGTCTGGTCGTCCATCCGCGTTGCGCCGCGCTCGGTGATCGTGGTGGTCGCGGTCTCGGCGAGGATCTTCTCCACGGTGTCCGCGTCGGACTCGACCGGCGCCGTGCAGGTGATGTCGCCCACGGTGCGGAAGCGCACCAGCACGTCCTCGACGACGTCGCCATCCTTCGCCGGGGTCAGCTCGGTCACCGGCTGCAGCAGGCCGGCCTTGCGCACCACCGGGCGGGTGTGCGCGAAGTAGATCGACGGCAGCTCCAGCTGCTCGCGCTGGATGTACTGCCACACGTCGAGCTCGGTCCAGTTGCTGATCGGGAAGGCGCGGATGTTCTCGCCCTTGTGGCTGCGCGCGTTGTACAGGTTCCACAGCTCGGGGCGCTGGTTCTTCGGGTCCCACTGACCGAACTCGTCGCGGAAGCTCATGATGCGCTCCTTGGCGCGCGCCTTCTCCTCGTCGCGGCGGGCGCCGCCGATGCAGGCGTCGAAGCCGAACTCCTCGATCGCCTCGAGCAGCGTCACCGACTGGTGCTTGTTGCGCGACTCGCCCGCGTGCTTGAGCACCACCGTGCCGCGCGCCATCGAGTCTTCCACCGAGCGCACGATCAGGCGCTCGCCCAGCTCGGCGGCGCGCTTGTCGCGGAAGTCGGTGACCTCCTTGTAGTTGTGGCCGGTGTCGATGTGCATCAGCGGGAAGGGGAAGCGGCCCGGGCGGAAGGCCTTCTCGGCCAGGCGCAGCAGGCAGATCGAGTCCTTGCCGCCGGAGAACAGCAGCACCGGGTTGGCGCACTGGCCGGCGACCTCGCGCAGGATGTGGATGGCTTCGGCCTCGAGCCAGTCGAGGTGGGACAGCGTCTGTTTGGTCAGCGTGGACATGGTGCGTTTACCGTTGCGGATGCTTGATCGGATGGGTTCGGAATGCGCGCAGCGCCGCCTTCAGGCCTGCGTGCAACGCGAGCAGGCGCTGCTGCAGGCTGCGGCGACCGGCGCCGATCGCCGGGCTGTGGGTGGCCTGGGCGGGGTGCTTGCCGTTCATGGCTCAGCTCTCCTTGACGTGGAGACCACACTCCTTGGTCTCCGGATTCTCCCACCACCAGCGTCCGGCGCGCACGTCCTCCCCGAGCGCGATCGCGCGGGTGCAGGGGGCGCAGCCGATGCTGGGGTAGAACTGGTCGTGAAGCGCGTTGTAGGGGACCTCGTTTATCCGGATATAGGCCCACACCTCGGTCTCCGTCCAGTCCGTCAGCGGGTTGAGCTTCTCCAGCCCGTTCGCGGTGTCGGTCTCGCGCACCGGCAGGCCGGCGCGGGTGACCGACTGCGCTGCGCGCAGGCCGGTGATCCAGGCCTTGCGGCCGGCGAGTGCGCGGCGCAGCGGCTCCATCTTGCGCACGCCGCAGCAGGCCTTGCGCAGCTCGACCGAGTCGTAGAAGGCGTTGATGCCATGGCTGCGCACGAAAGTCTCGACCGCGCCGGCGTCCGGGAAGTAGATCTCGAGCTTGCTGCCGTAGTGGCGCTCGACCTCGCCGATCAGGCTGTAGGTCTCCGCCGGCAGGCGGCCGGTGTCGAGCGAGAAGACGGTGATCGGCAGCGCGTTCGACAGGATCAGGTCGGTCAGCACCATGTCCTCGGCGCCGAAGCTGTTGGCGAAGGCGAGCTTGCCATTCGTGGCATTCGCGCCGAACTCGGCCACGGCCTCGCGCAGCAGCACGAGCGCGGCTGCGGACTTGGCACCCACGGCGGCGCGCAGGGCGTCCGTCAGCGCGGGCTGCGTGGCGGCGTTGGCGGGCGCGGGGCGCAGCGCGGAGACGGCAGCGTTCATTGCTGCACCTCGCGGCCGCTGCCACGCTCGACACGGCGGAACAGCGGCAGCGGATCCTGCACCGAGCGCTGGTAGGGCTGGGTGAAGTCGTCGATGCTGGCGATGGCGGCCTCGAGCTGTTCGTCGGTGTAGCGCTCGGCCTGCGGCTGCAGGGCGTCGAAGCCGCAGCGCGTCATGTAGTTGAACTGGTCGCGCAGCACCTGGCCGATCGCGCGCAGCTCGCCCTGGTAGCCGTAGCGGGTGCGCAGCAGGGTGGCGGCGGAATAGCTGCGGCCGTCGGTGAACTTGGGGAAGTGCAGGCCGATGACCTGCAGCAGCGCGAGGTCGTCGGCGAGCGCGGCGACGTCCTCGCCCGCGGCCAGCCACACCCCCAGCTCGCCGCTGCGTGCGCGCGCCAGCAGCTCGTCGCGGCGCGCCTGCCACACGGCGAGCGGCACCAGCACGGGGCCGGCGGGCACGGCGATGTCGGTGGCGGCCTCGCCCTCGGCGAGGCTCACGGTCAGGCGGTCGTCGGTGACGACGCGGCCGTTCTTGATGATCTTGTCAGACATGGGCGGCTTTCCTTTGCGGCTGGCGGTCGGCATACACGCGCTCCTTGAAGGGCTCGGTGCCGACGCGTTGTACGGTGTCGATGAAGCGCTCGTCCTCATGGCGCAGTTCGACGTAGGTCTCGAGCAGCTTCTCGATCACGCCGACGACCTCGTCGAGGGCGAAGGAGGGGCCGATCACCTTGCCGAGCGTGGTGCCGTTGCCCTGGGTGCCGCCGATGCTCACCTGGTACCACTCCTGGTCGTTCTTATCGACGCCGAGGATGCCGATGTGGCCGACGTGGTGGTGGCCGCAGGAGTTCATGCAGCCGGAGATGTTGAGGTCGATCTCGCCGATGTCGTGCTGGTAGTCGAGGTCGTCGAAGCGGCGCTGGATGGCGTCGGCGATCGGGATCGAGCGCGCGTTGGCGAGGCTGCAGAAGTCGCCGCCGGGGCAGCAGATGATGTCGGTCAGCAGGCCGATGTTGGGCGTCGCCAGGCCGGCGGCACGCGTCGCCTGCCACAGCTCGAAGAGGTCGGCGCGGCGCACGTCGGCGAGCGCGACGTTCTGCTCGTGCAGCATGCGCGCCTCGCCGAAGCTGAAGCGGTCGGCCAGGTCGGCGATCAGGTCCATCTGCTCGGCGGTGACGTCGCCCGGGGCGGTGCCGGTCTTCTTCAGCGACAGGATCACCGCGGCGTAGCCGGGCTGGCGGTGGGCGCGCACGTTGCGCTTGACCCAGGTGGCGAAGGCCTTGTTGTCGGCGAGCAGCGCGTCGAAGGCGGCGTCCTGCGCGGGCAGAGGCTCGTAGGCGGGCGGCGCGAAGTGGGCCGAAACACGGGCGAGCTCGGCCTCGGTGATGGTGTTGGGGCCGTCCTTGGAATTCGCCCACTCCTCCTCCACCTCGCGGGCGAACGCTTCCGGCCCGAGCGCCTTGACGAGGATCTTGATGCGCGCCTTCCACAGGTTGTCGCGGCGGCCCCAGCGGTTATAGACGCGCAGGATGGCCTCGCAGTAGCTGATCAGGTGCTGCCAGGGCAGGAAGGGCTTGATCTCCTCGCCCAGGATCGGCGTGCGGCCGAGGCCGCCGCCCACCAGCACGCGAAAGCCGAGCTCGCCGGCGTCGTTGCGCACCAGGTCGAGGCCGATGTCGTAGACGCGCAGCACCACGCGGTCTTCAGCCGCGCTGTTGAAGGCGATCTTGAACTTGCGCGGCAGGAAGGCGAACTCCGGGTTGTAGGTCGCCCACTGGCGCAGGATCTCGGCGAAGGGGCGCGGATCGGCGACCTCGTCGGCGGCCACGCCGGCGAAGGGGTCGGCGGTGATGTTGCGGATGCAGTTGCCCGAAGTCTGGTTGGCGTGCATCTGCACGCTGGCCAGCTCGGCGAGCATCTCCGGCACGTCCTCGAGCTTGGGCCAGTTGAACTGCACGTTGGTGCGGGTGGTGAAGTGGGCGTAGCCGCGGTCGTAGCCGCGCGCGAGGTGGGCGAGCTTCCTCAGCTGGCGGCTGGCGAGGTGGCCGTAGGGCACCGAGATGCGGAACATCGGCGCGTGGCGCTGGATGTAGAGGCCGTTCTGCAGGCGCAGCGGACGGAACTCGTCGGCCGAGAGCTCGCCGGCCAGGTGGCGCCGCATCTGGTCGCGGAACTGGGCGACGCGCTGGTCGAGCAGGCGCTGATCGTGTTCGTCGTATTGGTACATGTGGGCTCTCTCTGTCGTATGCGTGAATTCGGGCCGGGGAGGGGCTTTGTGTTCTTGTGCGCTGCGCTTCAGTGCGCCATCAGCTTGGCGCCGACCAGCACCAGCATCGTCGCCAGGATCGGGCGCAGGATGCGGTCGGGCACCTTGGTGGAGATGTGGCTGCCGAGCCAGATGCCGGGCAGCGAACCGACCAGCAGGCTGCCCAGCAGGAACCAGTCGACGCTGCCGAGGAACCAGTGGCCGATGCCGGCGACCGCGGTCAGCGGCACGGCGTGGGCGATGTCCGAGCCGACGATGCGCAGCGCAGGCATTGCCGGGTAGAGGAAGAACAGCGCGGTGACGCCGAGCGCGCCGGCGCCCACCGAGGAGATCGACACCAGCACGCCGAGCACGGCGCCGGTGATGATGGTGAGGCGGGCGGTGCGCGCCGGATCGGCGGGGCGGCCGCCGGAGCGTGCCACCGCGTAGGCCTGGATGCGCTTGCGGAAGATCAGCGCCACCGCGGTCAGCACCAGCGCCACGCCGAGCGCGACCTGGATCAGGTGGGCGGCACCCTCGATGCCGCCGGGCGCGAACTGCCCGATCAGCAGCAGCGTGATCGCCGCCGCCGGGAGGCTGCCGGTGGCGAGCAGGCGGGTGATCTTCCAGTCCACCGTGCCCTTGAGACCGTGCGCCAGGGTGCCGCCGGCCTTGGTGATCGCGGCGTAGAGCAGGTCGGTGCCGACCGCCACCGAGGGGTGGATGCCGAACATCAGCACCAGCAGCGGCGTCATCAAGGAACCGCCCCCAACGCCGGTGAGACCGACGATGGCACCGACTGCGAAACCGGCGATGGTGTAGGCGAAGTCCATGTAATGCGCTCCTGGATGGTGCGGCGCATCGTAAGGATTTCGTTTAAGCGCAAGAAGCGGTTTGGAGTTAGACTTTAAGAACTGGTTGTTATATCGAGCTTGCCATGAACCTGCAGCAACTGCGTTACGTGCATGAGGTCGCCCGTCGCGGGCTCAATGTCTCCGACGCCGCGGAGGCGCTGTTCACCTCGCAGCCCGGGGTGTCCAAGCAGATCCGCCAGCTAGAGACTGAACTCGGCATCGAGATCTTCACTCGCCACGGCAAGCGCCTGGTGGCGGTCACCGAGCCCGGCCAGGCCGTGCTGGCGATCGCCGAGCGCGTGCTGCGCGACCTCGACAACCTGCAGCAGGTGGGCGACGAGTTCGCCAACGAGGCGGTCGGCAGCCTGTCGATCGCCACCACCCATACCCAGGCGCGCTACGTGCTGCCCGACGTGGTCCGCCGCTTCATGCAGCGCTACCCGCAGGTCAAGCTCGAGCTGCACCAGGGCAACCCGCGCCAGGTGTGCGAGATGGTGCTCGAGGGCAGCGCCGACATCGCGATCGCCACCGAGGCCATCGCCGAATACGACGAGCTGGTGATGCTGCCCTGCTACCAGTGGAACCGCTGCGTCGTCGCCACCCCGCGCCACCCCATCCTGCAGGCCGCGCCGCTCACGCTCGAGGCGATCGCGCGCTACCCGCTGATCACCTACGACGACGCCTTCACCGGCCGCGGCCAGATCAACAAGGCCTTCCTCGGTCGCGGCCTCAAGCCCAAGGTGGTGCTCACCGCGATCGACTCGGACGTGATCAAGAAGTATGTCGAGATGGACCTGGGCATCGGCATCCTGGCACGCATGGCCTACGACCCGGCGGAGGACCGCAAGCTGGGCATGGTCGACGCTGCGCACCTCTTCGAGTCGAGCACGACGCGCATTGGCCTGCGCAAGCGCGCCTGGCTGCGCGCCTACGTGTATGCCTTCATTGAGGGCTTCGCGCCGCACCTGTCGCGCCGCATGGTCGAGACCGCGCTCGTGGGCGGCGGCACCGATCCGGGGCTGTGATGCAGGGGCGCGAGCGCAGCCAAGGTGGGAGCGGGCTTGCCGGCGCGATGCGGCCGCGTGATGCGGCCGCGCGGGAGGATCCGCGGGCAGGTCGGCTCCCACGGCAGCACGGCAGCGCTTGAGCTTGCGGCCGCGCCTCGCTCAGGCGCGCTCGAACCAGCGCCGCAGGCGTGCTCCGCGCAGCCCGGCGCCGAGGCCGGCGATCAGGCGCACGCGCGCCTTGAGCGGGTCGAGCGCGCCGGCGTCCAGCCAGTTGGCGGGCGCGTTCTCGTGGTGCCGGCGCACGCCGCCGCCGCAGCGGCTGGCGAGTACGACGGGCACCGCGCCGGGCAATTCTTCCAGGGCGGGCCGCCAGGCCTCGGGCAGGCTGGCGTTGCCGGGCAGGGCCAGCACCAGGCCGGCGGCGCCGTTGAGCAGCTGGGCGCGCGCG
>NZ_AMXF01000174.1 GCF_000310225.1 Thauera phenylacetica B4P | reverse complement strand
CGTAGTCGTCGGCGCACACCACGACCGGACGGGTGGCGGGCGCGCCAGGGCGGGAAGAGGCTTGCATGCGATCGGGGCGGCGGGCGGAAAGCCGGCAGTATCGCGCACCCTGGCCCGCGCGGGGCACGCCGGGCAGGGCACGAATGGTTTATCGTGCACGCCTTCGCTCCGGCCGCGGAGCCCACTCGCCGGTAGTTTCATCGTGTCGCACTCCGACTCGCTCGATGCCCACCCTCATGTGCCCCCCGCCTCCTCGGCACACCCCCGACTCTCGGTCGTGGTCCCGCTCTACAACGAGGGCGAAACGGTGGAGGCGCTGCACCGGCGCCTGTCTCAGGTGCTCGCGGGGCTGGAGCTGTCGGACTGGGACATCGTCTGCGTAGACGACGGTAGCCGCGACGACACGTACGCGCGCGTCGCCGCGTTGTGTGCCGGCGACCGCCACCTCAAGGCGATCCGCTTCGCGCGCAACTTCGGCAAGGAAGCCGCGATGGCCGCCGGCCTGCAGGCGGCGACGGGCGACGTGATCGTGCTGATGGACGGCGACCTGCAGCATCCGCCCGAGCTGATCCCCGAGATGCTCGCGCGCTGGCGCGGCGGGGCGATGATGGTGACCGCGGTGCGGCGCTCGCGCGTCACCGATCCCTGGCTGCGGCGCAAGCTCACCCACGCCTTCTACGCCTTCTTCAGCAAGGTCTCCGAGGTCGCGCTCGCCGAGGGCGGCGGCGACTTCCGCGTCTTCGACCGCGCGGTGGTCGAGGCGATCAACAGCCTGCCCGAGCGCACCCGCTTCATGAAGGGCATCACCAGCTGGGTGGGCTTCCGCCAGGAGGTCGTCGAGTTCGAGCCCGCGCAGCGCGCCGGCGGTGTGTCCGGATGGTCGATGCTGCGGCTGCTGCGCTACGCGATCGACGGGCTGTCCGCCTTCAGCACCCTGCCGCTGCGGGTGTGGTCGGTGATCGGCCTGGGGATGGCCGGGTTGTCGGGCCTGTACGGGCTGTTCCTCTTGCTGCGCACGATGCTGTTCGGCATCGACCTGCCGGGCTACGTGTCGCTGATGGTGTCGGGGCTGTTCCTGTCCGGGATCCAGCTCATCAGCCTGGGCGTGCTCGGCGAGTACGTGGGGCGCATCTTCACCGAGGTGAAGGGCCGGCCGCTGTTCCTGGTGTCGGAGCGGCTTGGCTTCGAGCGCGGGCTGGAGCGCGATCGATGATCCCGCCGGGCGCGGCCGCGCGGGCGCCGGCCGCGGTGGGGGGCGCATCGATCGAGACGGCTGCGGCCGAGCTCCATGCGCCCTTCGCGCAGTGGGTGGCCCTTGCCGTGCTGGCGCTGGCCGCGGGGTTCGTGCTGCTCACCTTCGACCAGCACGGCATCAGCAACGACGAGGAGGTCCAGCATGTCTACGGCCGCCTGCTGCTCGACTTCTACCTGTCCGGCTTCGCCGACCGCCAGGCCTTCGAATACAAGAACCTCTATCTGTATGGCGGCTTCTTCGACCTCGTCGCGGCCGCCCTGGAGCGCGCGGGCGTGGCCGAGGGGGCTGCGCTGTGGGACCTGCGCCACCTGATCTCGGCCGGCTTCGGCCTCGCCGGGCTGGCCGGCACCTGGCTGCTCGCACGCCGGCTCGCCGGCGAGTGGGCGGGGCTGGCGGCGCTCGTGCTGCTGCTGCTCACCGGCGCGTGGTCGGGGGCGATGTTCACCCACACCAAGGACATCCCCTTCGCCACCACGATGCTGTGGGCGCTGTACTTCAGCGTGCGCGTGCTCGACACCCTGCCCGCGCCGCCGTGGCGGGTGCTGGCGGGGTTGGGCGTGGCGCTGGGCTGCGCCTTCGGGCTGCGCATCGGCGCGGTGTTCGCGGTGTTCTACCTCGGCGTCGGCATGCTCGCGGCCGCGACCTTGCAGCCGGAGGGGCGCCTGCGCTTCGCGCTGCGCGGCGTGCTCGCGCTGCTGCCGGCGGCGGCGATCGCGCTGGCGCTCGGCGCGCTGTTCTGGCCGTGGGCGGCGATGGCGCCGGGCAATGTGTTCACCGCGATGAGCGCGTTCTCGCATTTCAGTTTCGAGCTCGACACGGTGCTGGCCGGACGCGTGATGAAGGTCGGCGAGGTGCCGGGCCATTACCTCGCCGCCTACCTGCTGGTGCGCCTGCCGGAGCTGTTCCTCGCCGGGGTCGCGCTGGCGCTGCTCGCCGGTGCGCGCGCCCTGCCGGCGCTCGCGACCGCGCAGGGCCGACCTGCGGCCCTGCCCTGGCTGCCGGTGGTGCTGGCGGCGCTGTTCCCGCTCGCCTACACCCTGCTCGCGGCGCCGCCGCTCTACAACGGGCTGCGCCACTTCAGCTTCGTGCTGGCGCCGCTCGCGGTGCTGGCGGGCGCGGGGCTCGTCCATGCCTGGCAGGGCCTGCGGGCCCGTCCACCGCTGCTGCGCCGCGCCGTGCTGGCAGCGTGCGCGCTGGCGGTGCTCGGCCAGCTGGGCCTGCTCGCCCGCCTGCATCCCTACCAGTATCTGGCGTACAACCGCCTCGCCGGCGGCACGCACGGGGCGGCCGGAGGGTGGGAGCAGGACTACTGGGCGAGCAGCCTGCGCGAGGCGGTGCTCGCGCTCGATGCCCTGGTCGCGCGCGAGGGCGTGCCGGCGCAGGGCTACACCGTGGCGGTGTGCGCCGAGCCGCTGCAGGCGCAGGTCTGGCTCGCGCCCGGGCTGCGCGCGACGCGGGACTGGTGGGGCGCGGACTTCTACCTCTCGCCCACCCACATGGGCTGCGACGCGGCCCTGCGCGGCCGCGTGGTGGCGCAGGTCGAACGCGCAGGGATCGTCCTCGCGGTCGTCAAGGATCGCCGCGCGCTGGTCGGCGAGGACAGGCGGCCACGATGAGCGCGTCCGTGGGATTCGTGCGTTTCCTGCGCTTCGCTGCGGTCGGGGTGGTGGGTACGCTCGCGCACTACGCCTTGCTGGTCGGGCTTGTGGAGGGGGCCGGTGCGCCGCCGCTGGCGGGCGCGAGCGCCGGCTTCGTGCTCGGCGCGCTGGTCAACTATGTGCTCGCGCGCCGGCTGGTGTTCGCCTCCACCCGCAGCCACGCCCAGGCCCTGCCGCGCTTTTTCGCCGTGGCGCTGGCGGGGCTGGCGTGGACGGCGCTGCTGATGAGCCTGTTCATGGCGCTGCTCGGCCTGCACTATCTGCTCGCCCAGCTGCTGACCACCGCGCTCTTGCTGCTCTGGCATTACGCCGGCAACGCCTTGTGGACCTTCCGCCGCAGCCGCCACGACATGGAGGTGCGATGAGCGCACCGCGCCCCGGCGGCGGCGTGCCGCCGCATCGGCTCGAGGCCGACCTCCTGCTCATGCTCACCACGGTGATCGCCGCGGCGGGCTGGATCTTCTCCAAGGAGGCGCTCGCGGGCATCCCGCCGCTGATCTTCATCGGCTTGCGCTTCGCGATCGCCGGGCTGGTGCTGGCGATGTTCTCGCTGCCGCAGCTGCGCGCGCTCGACCGGCGCGGGCTGCGCAACAGCCTGCTCGTCGGCGCCTTGTTCGCCGGTGGCATGGTGTTGTGGATCCTCGGCCTGTCGCACAGCAGCCACCTCGGCGAAGCCTCGTTCATCTCCAGCATGGGCATCGTCATGGTGCCGGTGTTCGCGCGCCTGTTCTTCGGCGACCGTCCGCCGGCGAGCACCTGGTTCGCGCTGCCGCTGGCGCTCGCCGGCTTCGCCTGCCTGTCGCTCGACGGTGGCTTCGAGGTCGAGCTCGGGCAGTGGTTCTTCCTCGGTGCGGCGCTGGTGTTCGCGATGATGTTCAACGTCAATTCGCATATCGTGCGCAACGTGCCCGTGCGCGCGCTCAGCGTGGTGCAGATGCTCGCCGTCGGCGTGCTCGTGCTGCCTCCGGCCCTGGTGATCGAGCCCTGGCCGCAGACCTGGAGCGCGCCGGTGCTGGGCTGGCTGCTCGCCAGCGCGCTGCTCGCCACCACGCTGCGCTTCCTGCTCCAGCTCCATGGCCAGAGCCTGACCACGCCCAGCCACGCCGCGCTGATCATGATGCTCGAGCCGGTATGGACCGCGCTCGCCGCGGCGTGGTGGTTCGCCGAAACCATGAGCGCGCTGCAACTCGCCGGCTGCGGGCTGATCTTTCTCGCCCTGGTGGTGAGCCGCTGGGCGTGGCTCCGCGGCCTCTTTGGCGGACGCGGCTGAACGATCGAGGAGAGAGAGCCGATGACTGTCCGTACCCTTCTGCGCATGGGCGATGCGCGACTGCTGCAGCCTGCCGTGCCGGTCGGCGAGTTCGGCACGCCCGAACTCGCGGCGCTGGTCGAGGATATGTTCGACACCATGGCCGCGCACGGTGGCGTGGGCCTGGCCGCGCCGCAGATCGGCGTCGGCCTGCAGGTGGTGATCTTCGGCTTCGAGCGCAGCGAGCGCTACCCGGACGCCGCGCCGGTGCCGCGCACCATCCTGGTGAACCCGGTGATCACGCCGCTCACCGAAGACCGCGAGGAGGGCTGGGAGGGCTGCCTGTCGGTGCCCGGCCTGCGCGGCATGGTGCCGCGCGCCACGCGCATCCATTACGCCGGCTTCACCCCCGCGGGCGAGCCGATCGAGCGCTTCGTCGAGGGCTTCCATGCGCGCGTGGTGCAGCACGAGTGCGACCACCTCGACGGTGTGCTCTACCCGATGCGGGTGCGGGATTTCCGCCGCTTCGGGTTTACGGACGTGCTGTTTCCGGAGCTGCAGGGGTAGTCCGGTCCTGGCACCCTGGCTGTTATCATCTCGACCAGTTCGACTGCGTCCAAAGGGCTGCCCGATGAAGCCGAGAAAATCCCTGGGTTGCGGAGCCGTCGTGTTTGCCTCGCTGTGGCTTTCACTGGCGCATGCGGCGGACAAGGCGATCCTGTTCGAGAACGTCTTCGTCTTCGATGGCCGGAGCGCCGAGCGTGCCCGCGCGCCCGCCAACGTGCTGGTGGTCGGTGACACCATCCAGGCGATTTCGGCGGCACCGATCGAGCCGCCGGCGGATGCCGAGCTGACGCGTGTCGCGGGCGGTGGTCGCACCCTGATGCCTGGCCTGATCGATGCGCACTGGCACGCGATGCTGATCGGCCAGAAACTGGTCGATGCCATGACCAGCGAGGTCGGCTATACCAATCTGCGCGCGGCGCAGGTCGCCGAAGCGACGCTGATGCGCGGTTTCACTACCGTGCGCGACATGGGTGGGCCGGTGCAGGGCCTGCGGCGTGCGATCGAGGAGGGGCGTTTCCCCGGGCCGCGCATCTTCCCGTCGGGCGCGATGATCTCGCAGACCGGCGGCCATGGCGATTTCCGTCTGCCGCACGAAGTCCCGCGTGCCGCCAGCCAGGGCCTGAGCCATACCGAACTCACCCGCACCGCAGCCATCGCCGATGGCGCCGACGAGGTGCTGCGGCGCACCCGCGAACAGCTGATGCTCGGCGCGACGCAGATCAAGCTGATGGCTGGCGGTGGGGTGACCTCGATCTACGACCCGATCGACGCCACCCAATACACCGTGGACGAGATCCGCGCCGCAGTGGCTGCAGCCGAGAACTGGGGCACCTACGTCACGGTGCATGCCTACACCAGCCGCGCGGTTCAGCTCGCCATCGAGGCCGGGGTGAAGGCGGTGGAGCACGGCCAGCTGGTCGATGAGGAGACGGTCAAGCTGATGGTGCAGAAGGGGATCTGGTGGTCGCTGCAGCCCTTTCTCGACAACGAGCTCGCCAATCCGCAGGCCGGGGCCAACCGGGTCAAGCAGCTGATGGTGGCGGCCGGCACCGATCGCGCCTACGCCCTGGCGCGCAAGCACAAGGCGAAGGTGGCCTTCGGCACCGACATCCTGTTCTCGGGCGACAACGGGGAGCTGCAGAACGCGCGGCTGGTCTCGCTGGAGCGCTGGTACACCCCCGGTGAGGTCCTGCGCATCGCGACCGGCGACAACGGCGCCTTGCTCGAACTCACCGGCGAGCGCAACCCCTACCGCAAGCCGCTGGGCGTCGTCGCCGAGGGCGCGCTCGCCGACCTGCTGCTGGTCGATGGCGACCCGACGGCCGATCTGTCGCTCATCAAGCGTCCCGAGTCGAGCTTCGTCCTCATCATGAAGAACGGCCGCATCTACAAGAACCTGCTGCCCTGAGCGACGCCTTTCAGCGACGAACTCGCCGTGCTGCTCGCCTATCGCCGGCTGGCCGTCGACTACCGCGACGGCGGCTTCGTGTTCGACGTCGTGCAGCAGGGGCCTGCGATCGGCCTGGATTACCGCTTCTGAGTAGCGCAGGCCGACGGTAGGTCCAGGCACTCCGCGACCGACGGTGGAGCGCGGAATGCCTGGAAGATCGGTCAGACGTTGATCACACGTTTAAACGTTGATCGGTCAGCAAAGGCTTGTGAACACTAGGTTTCGCGGGGAAATCGGGCCACGGCCTTTGCGGGAATCGCTGGAAGTACCCCCAGTTGTACCCTCAAGGGGGGGTATCGTGATGATAGATCAGTCTGGATGCCGGTGCCAGGGCTGCACCCGGCAGGATGAAACGGTTATGGCGCAGACCACATTGTTGGCTGACGTCCGAGAGGGTACGCGATGAGATGCAGGGGAACGGGCCGCTGTGGCCCAGACCTCGGAGAACTCTCATGGCAGACCATCACACCCGCCACAATCCGCTGGGGCAAGACGCCCTGTTCACTACTCCGGCCTCACTCATGCTCGACGCCCGCCTCACGCCGCTGGAACGCAATGGCTGGCAGGTTCTGCGCATGCTCCGCTCTGCCGAGGGAATCAGCTCGTTGGCAAACCTGGGACAGTTGCGCCGCTATCTCACCTCTACCCCGCTGGGGCAGCGAGCCGGATATGAGACGGCCTGGCGCGTCCTCATTGTGCTTCGGCTGACGGGCTGGATCAGCCTTGTGGGACAGCACCGCGACCCTCTGACCGGCCATGTGCTCAGCGAGCTGTATCAAGTTCACGAAAGCCCCCTCGGCTTCCAACAGGCCTGCATGCTCGATGCCAGTCTGACAGCACTTCTGCAATCCTCCATCGGCCACGAAAACAACCAGGTGGATCGGGTGGCTGTCCACATTCAGGCAACGCTGGCGCAGGCACCTGAAATCGCCTCCATTGCGACCCACGATCAGCGCCACGATGACGATGATTTGCCCCCTACCCCGCCGTCGCAGCAGAGCGAGGCAGCCGACCCACTGCCATTGGGTGGCGATTCCGCTGGCAGCACGCTTGTTCCGCAACAGACCGAACACGCTCGCCACATGACGGCTGAGCAGGGCAGTACGTATAAGACGTATATGTATAAAAAAGAACGTACGTACCGCGCACGCGAAGGCGACGGCGATCCGGCATCGCAGTCGGTAAGCTTGCCGCCTTGCCTGAGCAATGCCCAGGCAGATCAGCAAAAGGACGTGCAGGCCGCCTTGCGGCGGCTGCCGCCGCAGCATCGCCAGGAGGTACTCGACGAGTTGCAGGCACGCAGTCAGAGCGGCACAGTGCGCAATGTCGTGGCCTACTTCTTCGCCTTGGTGAAGCGCGTTTTTGCGGGCGAGTTCCGCTTGTGGGCAGGTCGTAAGGAGACATCTGCCACCCCACGGCCTGTCGAAAATCGGCTTGCTGGTGTGCCACGCACCGAACACCGCCCAGAACCGACTGCGCAACCGGCATCGCGTGAAACCGCCCTGGCGCACATCGCCAATATCCGCAAGATGCTGAGCGCCTCGACGAACGCTGGGGACATTGCAGCGCAGGCAATGCAGGCCAGGGGATGGCAGCCGCACCCTGCGTAGCAAATGCTGCCGCAAAACGCGGTCGTCACTGCACGCCGCAGTGACGACCCGCGCAACACCGCCAACAATGCGGGCGAAAGCCAGTTCCTATTGCGTGCGGCATACATGATGATGGCCGCCCTAAACTGCCCGGGCAGTTGCCAAGACCGATGGGCTTCGTACATCGGCAGCCCCAACAGCGCAGGTTCCTGCAAGCGCTGGCCCGACAGGGCGGAACCACCCCAGGTATGCCCAGGCTCCGACCGCATACCGGCCCTCCCCAGGGCGGAGCCTTCTTCGTCTGTTTGAACTCATCCCTATCGCGCCGCCTGGCGCACTGTCCTTTGCGGCAATTGCCTGTGTGCAACGTACAGGGCTCCCGCTGCATTTCTCATCCCACTCACTCCATAGGAGGACTCGTCCACGTTCACATCACTTTCGTCTTGTAGTACCTCTTCCGTCCGGGCTTCCAGCAGGGAGCAAGACGGATACCTCATTCGAGGCCCTGGTGTTTCCTGAACACCATGCCCTTGCCCTCACGGGATCTCGCCCTGGCGAGTTGGCACCAACACTAACCACTGAATTTCAGGACAACGCAGTACGACGCTTTGCTTGGAGGCCGGACGATGGATGACTTGACCTACACACTGCGGCAGCTTTGCCAGCGTAACCGTGACGGCAGCTACACCACGCAGGCCGACCGGATGCGTTCGCTGTCGCTAGCCGCGCGGCAACTGCGCGAGGCCGGTTTCCGGCAGATGAAGGCGTCGTCGCTCAAGGGCAAGCACGCCCAGACGCTGCTGGATCGCTGGCAGGGAGAAGGCTTGTCGTCCGGCACTATCAAGAATCGGCTCTCTCACCTGCGCTGGTGGGCCGAAAAGATCGGCAAGGCTGGCATCTTGCCGGCGGACAACACACAGCTTGGCGTGGCCGAGCGCCGCTATGTGACCAACATCAGCAAGGCCCAAGAACTAGGCACAGGTCTTGAACAGGTCACCGACGCGCACGTACGCATGAGCCTTCAGCTACAGGCCGCCTTCGGATTGCGTCGGGAGGAAGCGATCAAGTTCCAGCCCAGTTACGCGGATCGGGGCGACCACATCGCCCTTGTTGCCGGCTCCCTGATTCCGCACAAATCTGGCGTCGTTAAACGGCGTCGTCGAGTGGGCGCCGGCGGCGCCGTAAACGGCAC
>NZ_AMXF01000173.1 GCF_000310225.1 Thauera phenylacetica B4P | reverse complement strand
CGCCGCGGCCGGCGCGCTGCGCGCCGGCGCGGAGGCGAGGCCGACCTCGAGCGCCGCGGGCGGCGGGCTCTGCCAGCGGATGCCGAAGAACAGGAACAGGAACAATCCCAGGTGGACCGCGACGGTCAGCCCGAGGGACTGCCACTTGCCTGGCGGCTCGCGGCGGGGCGGTGCGGGGCGATCCCTCATTTCTGCGAAGTCGCGCCCTGGGTGACCAGGCTGATCTTGCGAACACCGGCGTCGCGCGCGGTCTCGAGCACGTCGATCACCTTCTGGTAGTCGAGCTTGCTGTCGGCGGCGACCAGGAAGGGCTGCTCGGGGTTCTTCGCGAGTGCGTCCTTGAGCGCGGTGGACAGCTGGTCGCGACGCACCGGGCGCGAGGTTCCGCTGTTGCTTGCGCGCAGCGCATAGGCGCCGTCGGCCTTGACCTCGATGAAGATGGCCTCGGACTGCGGCGGCGGCGTGCCCGCACCGGCGGAGGGTACGTTGATCGTGCCCTGCTGGATCATCGGCGCGGTGACCATGAAGATCACCAGCAGCACCAGCATCACGTCGATGTAGGGCACGACGTTGATCTGGTTCATGAGGCGGCGTTGGCGCATCGTTTGGTCTCCGCCCCGGTCAGCGCAGGTTGCGCTGCAGGATGTTGGAGAACTCTTCCATGAAGCTCTCGAAGCGGATGCCGAGGCGGTCGATGTCGTGCGCGAAGCGGTTGTAGGCGACGACCGCCGGGATCGCCGCGAACAGGCCGATCGCGGTGGCGACCAGGGCCTCGGCGATGCCGGGCGCGACCTGGGCGAGCGTGGCCGAACCGACGCTGGACAGCCCGCGGAAGGAGTTCATGATCCCCCATACGGTGCCGAGCAGGCCGATGTAGGGCGACACCGAGCCTACCGAGGCGAGGAAGGCGAGGTGGGCTTCGAGGTCGTCGATCTCGCGCTGGTAGGTCGCACGCATCGCGCGGCGGGCGCCGTCCAGCGTGGCGCCATGGTCGTGACCCTTGCCGCGCAGCTTCGTGAACTCGCGGTAGCCGGCCTCGAAGATGCGCTCCATGCCGTCGGACTGGTGGCGGCCAGCCGACTCGTAGAGGGTGTTGAGGTCGCCGCCGCTCCAGAAGTCGCGCTCGAACTCGTCGGTCTGCGCACGCGCCTGGCGGATCTGGAAGGCCTTGCGGAAGATCCAGTACCAGGAGACGAGCGACAGGCCGGCCAGCAACGCCATGACGAGCTGGACGAGGACGCTCGCCTGGGAGATCAGGCTGAGGATGGAGAGGTCGTGGGTGACGGTCATGCTTGGCTTTCGAGAAGGGCGTGCAGGGAGGCGGGGAGGGCTGCGGGCTTCAGGCGCCGCGTGTCCACGCAGGCCACGAGGACCTGCGCGGTGAAGAGAAGTTCGCCGTCGCGGCGGATCTCGTGATCGAAAACGAGGCTGGCGCGGCGGCGGCTGGCGATGCGGGCGCTCACCTCGAGCGCGTCGTCGAGGCGCGCAGGGGCGAGGTAGTCGGCTCGTACCGAGCGCACCACGAAACCCAGGCCCTGCTCGACGAGCAGCGCCTGCTGTGCGACGCCGAGCGCGCGCAGCCATTCGGTGCGAGTCCGCTCACAGAATTTGAGATAGTTTGCGTAATAGACGACACCCCCTGCGTCGGTGTCTTCGTAATAGACTCGGACCGGCAGGGAAAAGCGCGACGACGCGGGGAGCGATTCGCCGCCCGCGTCGGAAAGGGTCTTCGGTTGCATTGCAACATTCTAGCCGACCCGCCGCGCCGGATGCACGCCTGTTGCATCCTTGATCGCTTGTTTTTTTTACGCGCTTACTGCTTGTTGCAAAAGCACTTTTCTGGGAATGTTGTTGGTCGCGGCGGCGCGCGGGACGCGCCTGCGACATCGGGAAACGGACGTGGCGCTCCCCTTCTTCGGCAGGAAACCGGCTTCGGTCGCGCCCGGCGCGCAGCATGACGCGCGCCCCGGGGCGGACGCGCACGTGGTGCGCGACGAGCGGCCTCCGCCCACCGAGCTGTCCGCGCTCGATTTCACCGGCACCGACCACGGTCGCGCGCTCGCGCGCGTGGCCGGGCAGGTCGAGGTGCGCGAATGCGGCAGCGGGATCGGCGTCGCCTTCGAGGAGGCCGCGGTGCTGTACGCGAACGGCAGCGACGACGACGCCCTTGCGGTGCTGGAGGCGGCTGTCGGCAGCGAGGGCGGCGAGGGCGCCTGGCTGATGCTGCTCGATCTCTACCGCCTGCGCGGGGAGCGCCAGCGCTTCGAATCGCGCGTGCTCGATTACGCCACGCTCTACGAGCGTTCGCCGCCGGCCTGGGAGGACCTGTCCGGTGCGGCGGGCAAGACGGCAGGCACGGAGCTTCCGTTGGTCAATCTGAGCGGCCAACTCTCCGCTGCCGCCGAGCGCCAGTTCGCGCAGCTCGCCCGCATCGCGCGCCGCAGTGGTGGGGTGCGCATCGATGTCGCCAAGGTGCACGGGGTGGACGATGCGGGCTGCGCCGTGTGGCGCGGACTGCTCGCCGGGCTGGCCGCGGAGCGCCTGCAGGTGACGCTGGTCAATGTGCGTGCGCTTGCCGATATCCTGGCGCAGGCCGTCTGCCCCGGGCAGGCGCAGGCGCGCGACACCTGGCTGATGCTGCTCGAGCTGCTGCAGTATGCCGGCGACCAGGCGCGCTTCGAGGATCTTGCGGTCGATTATGCGGTCACCTTCGAGGAGTCGCCGCCGTCCTGGGAGGGGCGCGGGGACGCCCCGCGGCCGGCCGCCGTGCAGGCGGGCGAGGATCCGCACGCCGATCCGGATGCCTTTGCATTTGCTGGCGAACTGTGCGGGGCGGCGAACGACACTCTCAAGCGCTTCGCCGCTTTCGCGGCCGAGCGTCGCGAGGTCCGGGTGGATTGCCGCGGCCTGCGCCGGATCGACTTTGTCAGTGCCGGCATGCTCTTCAATATTCTCGCCACGCTGCAGGCTCAAGGTAAACTCGTCGGCCTTCGCGACGTGAACGCCATGGTCGCCGGCCTGTTGCGGGTCATGAGCGTCGACAAGGTGGCCCACGTCACCCTGCGTCATTGAACAACACACCAGCCCCGACATCCGCGGGGACGGAGAATCCTTCATGGAACAGTATCGCGGCACGACCATCCTGTCCGTGCGGCGCGGCAACCGCGTCGCGCTCGGCGGCGACGGCCAGGTCACCCTCGGCAACATCGTCATCAAGGCCTCCGCGCGCAAGGTGCGCACGCTCTACAACGGCCAGATCCTCGCCGGTTTCGCCGGCGGCACCGCCGACGCCTTCACCTTGTTCGAGCGCTTCGAGGCCAAGCTCGACAAGCACCAGGGCAACCTGCTGCGCAGCGCGGTCGAGCTCGCCAAGGACTGGCGCACCGACCGCATGCTGCGCCGGCTCGAGGCCATGCTGGCGGTGGCCGACCGCGAGCACTCGCTGGTCATCACCGGCAACGGCGACGTGCTCGAGCCCGAGCAGGGCATCGTGGCGATCGGCAGCGGCGGCGCCTACGCACAGTCGGCGGCGCGCGCGCTGCTCGAGAACACCGAGCTCGAGCCCAAGGAGATCGTCTCCAAGGCGCTGTCCATCGCCGGCGACCTGTGCATCTACACCAATCACCACCACACCATCGAAGTGCTGGATTGAGGCCGAACGCATGACCCAGATGACCCCGCCGGAGATCGTCTCCGAACTCGACAAGCACATCGTCGGCCAGGACAAGGCCAAGAAGGCCGTGGCCATCGCGCTGCGCAACCGCTGGCGGCGCGCCCAGGTCGAGGAGCCGCTGAGGAGCGAGATCACCCCCAAGAACATCCTCATGATCGGCCCCACCGGCGTCGGCAAGACCGAGATCGCGCGCCGCCTGGCGCGCCTGGCCAACGCGCCCTTCATCAAGATCGAGGCGACCAAGTTCACCGAGGTCGGCTACGTCGGCCGCGACGTGGACACCATCATCCGCGACCTGATGGAGATCGCCATCAAGGACGGCCGCGAGCGCGCGATGAAGTCGGTGCGCGACCGCGCCCTCGACGCCGCCGAGGACCGCGTGCTCGACGCCCTGCTGCCGCCGGCGCGGCCGGTCGGCTTCAACGCCGAGCCCGAGCCGGCGCAGGACTCGTCCACCCGGCAGAAATTCCGCAAGAAGCTGCGCGAGGGCGAACTCGACGACAAGGAGATCGAGCTCGAGGTCGCTGCGCCGTCGATGAGCGCCGAGATCTTCGCCCCGCCGGGCATGGAGGAGCTCACCCAGCAGATCCAGGGCATGTTCCAGAACCTCGGCGGCGGCAAGAAGAAGCTGCGCAAGCTGCAGATCCGCGAGGCGCTGAAGCTGCTCGCCGACGAGGAGGCCGCCCGCCTGATCAACGACGAGGAGGTCAAGCTCGAGGCCGTGCGCGCCGTCGAGCAGAACGGCATCGTGTTCCTCGACGAGGTGGACAAGATCGCCGCGCGCAGCGACGTGCACGGCGCCGACGTGTCCCGCCAGGGCGTGCAGCGCGACCTGCTGCCGCTGGTCGAGGGCACGACGATCTCGACCAAGTACGGCATGATCAAGACCGATCACATCCTGTTCATCGCCAGCGGGGCCTTCCACCTGTCCAAGCCCTCCGACCTCATTCCCGAGCTGCAGGGCCGCTTCCCGATCCGCGTCGAGCTCGAGTCGCTGTCGGTGGAAGACTTCGCCCGCATCCTCACCAGCACCGACGCCTGCCTCGTGCGTCAGTACGAGGCCCTGCTCGCCACCGACGGCGTGAAGCTAGAGTTTGCGCAAGAGGGCATCCGCCGCCTGGCCGAGATCGCCTACCAGGTCAACGAGAAGACCGAGAACATCGGCGCCCGTCGCCTGTACACGGTGATGGAGAAGCTGCTCGAGGAGGTCTCCTTCGAGGCTGGGCGCAGCAGCGCGGTGCAGACCGTGGTGGTGGATGCCGCCTATGTCGACAGCCGGCTCGTCATGCTCGCCCAGCGCGAGGATCTGGCGCGCTACGTGCTCTGATCGTGCCGCCTCCCTCGCCCCGTTACCGGTCGTCCTGAATGCTGATCCGCATCGTCTCCATCCTGTTCCCGGTGTTCGCGATCACCGCGCTCGGCTATTTCGTCGGCCGGCGCATGAGGCCCGACCTGAGCCATGCGAACAAGCTGAACATGGACGTGTTCGTCCCCGCGCTGGTGTTCGGCGCGCTGGTCGGCAAGGACTTCCGCCTCGGCGAGTACCTGCCGCTGCTGTTCGCGACCGTGGTGATCATCGTCGGCTCCGGGCTCGCCGGCTGGGCGGTGGCGCGCGCCGCCGGCATCGCGACCAAGACCCTGGTGCCACCGATGATGTTCAACAACTGCGGCAACCTCGGCCTGCCGCTGGCGGTGCTCGCCTTCGGCGAGTCGGCGCTGGCGCCGGCGGTGGTGATGTTCGTGGTGTCGAACGTGCTCCATTTCTCCTACGGTGCCTGGCTGCTGGACCATCATACGAAGTTGACGACGGTGTGGCGCTCGCCCTCCATCCTGGCGACGATCGCGGGCCTGGCGGTCGGCTTCCTCGGCATCGAGGTGTGGCCGCCGCTGCTGATGTCGATCGAGATGGTCGGCGACATCTCGATCCCGCTGATGCTGTTCGCGCTCGGCGTGCGGCTGGCCGACTCGCGCATCAGCGCGGTGGGTTTCGGCGTTTTCGGCGCGGTGCTGCGCCCGGTGGTGGGCATGGCGCTGGCCTGGAGCCTGTTGCAGGTTCTCGATTTGCCCGCGCGCGAGCAGGCGCTGGTGCTGGTGTACGGCGCCTTGCCGCCGGCCGTGCTGAACTACATGTTCGCCGAGCGTTACGGCCAGGAGCCCGACAAGGTGGCCTCGATGGTGCTGATCGGCAACCTCGCCGCGGTGGTGTTCCTGCCGATCGCGCTGGCGCTGGTGCTCGACTGAGGGCGTGCGGCTTCACTCGCGCGCGTGCCCGCCATCCTGTCGCATCAGCTTGCCCAGCAGATCCACCGGCACCGGAAACACCAGCGTCGAGCTCTTGTCGCCCGCCACCTGCGTGAGCGTCTGCAGGTAGCGCAGCTGCATCGCCGCCGGTTCCCGGGACAGCATCTGTGCCGCTTCGAGCAGCGACTGTGCGGCCTGCTTCTCGCCTTCGGCGTGGATCACCTTGGCGCGGCGTTCGCGTTCGGCCTCGGCCTGGCGGGCGATGGCGCGCACCATGCTTTCGTTGAGGTCGATGTGCTTGATCTCGACGTTGGCCACCTTGATGCCCCAGGAGTCGGTCTGCGCGTCGAGGATCTGCTGCACGTCGAGGTTGAGGCGTTCGCGCTCGGCGAGCATCTCGTCGAGCTCGTGCTTGCCGAGCACCGCGCGCAGCGTGGTCTGCGCGAGCTGGCTGGTGGCCATGAGAAAGTTTTCGACCTGGATGATGGCCTTTTCCGGGTCGACGACGCGGAAGAACACAATGGCATTGACCTTGACCGAGACGTTGTCGCGCGAGATGACGTCCTGCGAGGGCACGTCCATGGTCACCACGCGCAGGTCCACCTTCACCATCTGCTGGATGCCGGGGATCACGATCACCAGGCCCGGGCCCTTGACCTTCCAGAAGCGCCCGAGCAGGAAGATGACGCCGCGCTCGTACTCGCGCAGGATCTTGATCGAGGCGACGACGAGGAAGATGAGCAGCAGGAAGAGCGGGGCAAGCCCGAATTGAAGGTCGATCATGATGGGGTGCTCCCTGGGGTGAAGTGGTGACTGTCCGGTGCGGATGAGCCCGCTCCGGCTGCGGCTGTCGACGCGTCGGACTGAGCCGCGATCGGGGTGACCGTCAGGGTGAGGCCGTCGATGCCCGCCACGCGCACACGGTCGCCGGGCGAGAGCGCCTGCGCACTGCGCGCGCGCCAGTGCTCGCCATGCACCGCGATCCACCAGTCGCCGTCGCCGGTGGCGCGCTCGACCTTGCCGAGGGCGCCGAGCATCTCTTCGCTGCCGCTCACCACCGGGCGGCGCAGGCTGCGCGCGGCGAAGCTGCCGATGGCGATGATGACCGCGGCGCTGGCGAGCGCCATGCCGACGATCAGTGCGATGGGGACGCCGAAGCCGGGCACGTCGGCGTCCATCAGGAACAGCCCGCCGACCACGAAGGCGATGATGCCGCCCACGCCGAGCCCGCCGAAGCTGGGCAGGAAGGCCTCGGCGAGCATCAGTCCGGCGCCCACCGCCAGCAGCAGCACACCGGCCCAGTTCACCGGCAGCAGCTGGAAGGCGTAGAGCGCGATCAGCAGCGAGATCGCGCCGGCCACGCCGGGCACGCCGAAGCCGGGCGAGGTGAACTCGAAAAACAGGCCGTAGATGCCGATCATCATCAGGATCAGCGCCACCTGCGGGTTGGCGAGCGCGGCGAGGATGCGGTTGCGCCAGTCGGGCTCCATGCGCTCGATGGCGATGCCGGCGGTGGCGAGGGTGCGCGTGCCGTCGAGCACGGCGACCTCGCGGCCGTCGAGCTGCTTCAGCAAGGAGGGGGTGTCGATGGCGATGAGCTCGATGACGCCCTGCGCCAGCGCCTCCTCGGCCGACAGGCTGGCGGCCTCGCGCACCGCGCGCTCGGCGAAGTCGACGTCGCGCCCGCGCAGCTGGGCCAGGCTGCGGATGTAGGCGGTGGCGTCGGACATGGACTTGGCGGCCATGGCGTCGGTGGGGGCGGCTGTTCGCCGGGGCCCTGTCGTCGCGGGCGGTGCTGCGGTCTCGGGTCGATCGGACGCGGACGGGCGCGCGTCCGCTGTGTTGCCCCGGGTACTCGTCGTGGCGGGCTCCTCGGAAGCGGACGGGCGCGCGTGCATCTTGTCGTCCCTGATCTCCGGTGTGGTTTCCGGACTGCGGTTTGCGCTGGCGGGCTGCGATTGGGCGCTTGAGGGGGGGTGTGATGGGCCCGACGTGGAGCCCGACCCATCCCGCCCCCCCGTGCCTGCATCTTCGGCCGTTGCCGGCTCGTCGCCGAGCGGCGCCGTGCGTCCGGGCTGCGCACCGCCGATGCCGATCGCCACGGGGGTGGCCGCGCCGAGGTTGGTGGCCGGCGCCATGGCGGCGATGTGGCTCGCGTACAGGATGTAGGTGCCGGCGCTGGCCGCGCGCGCGCCCTCCGGGGCGACGAAGGTGGCCACCGGCACCGGCGAGGCGAGGATGTCCTTGATGATCGAACGCATCGAGGTGTCGAGCCCGCCCGGGGTGTCGAGCTCGATCACCACCAGCTGCGCGCCCGTGCTGGCGGCGCGTGTCAGGCCCTTGTGGATGTAGTCGGCGCTGGCGGGGCCGATGGCGCCGTCCACCCGCAGCACCAGCGCCCCCGCCGCGCTCGACCCGGCCTGCGATGCGAGCAGGAGCAGCACCAAGCCGATCAAGGCCAGAATGGCGCTCGTCGAAGTGCGCAGCGCCGAGGGGGGAGGAGCGGGCATTCCAGTCTCTCCGTCGCAGCCCGCGGGCGGATGGCCCACGGCTCTTCAATCGGAGTGTAGAAGCCATCCCCGAGTTCTCAAGCACGCCGACTTTTTAACCGCGCGCAAGTGGCGAGCGCCGCGGCCCGGGAGCCCGTCACCATGCATTCCACCCGCCCTCCTGTGCGGCACTGGCCGTCCCGGTGTAAGGACCTCAATGGCCGCCGAAGCGGTCCATGCGCCGGCGGTCGCGCTTGGTGGGGCGGCCGTGCAGGTCGGCGCCCGGGGTGGCGGCGAGCTTGTGCAGCTCGCGGGCGCGCTCGCGCTCCGCGATGCTCTCGGCGGTCTCTTCGTACAGTGTTTGCGCCACCGTGGCCGAGCCGCGCCGGTCGGCGATCGCGCGCACGAGCACCGTGCGCGTCTCCTCACCGATGGTGATGTCGAGCCGGTCGCCGGGCTTGACGTCGCGTGCGGGTTTCACCGTGATGCCGTTGAGCTTGACCTTGCCGCCGTCGACCGCCTCGGTGGCCGCCGTGCGGTGCTTGAAGAAGCGCGCTGCCCACAACCATTTGTCGAGGCGGGTGCGGGCGGGGGCGG
>NZ_AMXF01000172.1 GCF_000310225.1 Thauera phenylacetica B4P | reverse complement strand
CTGCGGGCCGCGGCGCGCCCGCCACGCCGGAAACCGCGGCGGCGGCGGGCTGCGCGGGCAGACGCCGCATGACCTGAACCGCGCCCACCGTGGCGAGCAGCCCGAGCTCCACCCACAGCACGCTCGCTGCCTGCGCGCCGCCCAGCCAGGTCAGCACGCCGGTGGCCGCGATGCCCAGCCCCACCCCGGTGTAGATCCAGCCCCCCAGCGAGGTCGCGTGCCGGCGCGCCAGCTCGGGCAGGCACCAACTGCTCGCGCACACCAGCACCCACGCGCTGAAGACGCCCGCGCTGCCCCGCAGCGCCATGCCCACCCACGGCAGCGCGGCGTTGCCCCAGGCCATCGCAAGCGTGGTCGCGGCGACGCCCACCAGCCCGACCTGCAAGCCCCGCCGCGGGCTGCGCGCAAACCACGACGCGCTGATCGCCCCGAGCAGGTAGCCGACGTAGTTCGCCGTCGCCCATTCCGTCCCGGTCACCGCGTCCAGGCTGCCGTCGCGCACCATCAGCGGCATCATCGGCGTGAAGGCGAAGCGGCCGATGCCCATTGCGATGGCGAGCGCGACGAGGCCGATGAAGACGATCGATCGGGGCGACAGGGAGGATGAAGAGTGAGGTTCCATGGCGAGATTAGACTCCGATCGGTTCACGGACGGAACGTAATGCCGACGATTCCTCGACCCCGCTCCCGGCGCGACATCGTGGCCGGTGTCGTTGCCGTAGCCGGCGTGGACATCATGGCTACGAGGGTCCGCGAGATTGAGCTCATCGGCGCGTCCGTTCAGCGGCACTTCAACGTCGAAGTCCGGATGGACTCGGAACCGGTCAAAAGCTAGAGTATCGAAAGGTATCACCACGTGATAAGAGGCCGACCATGGCAACGTCTCTCAAGATCGACGACGCGCTGAAGAGCCGCGTTCAGCACCTGGCCGCACAGCGCCGCCGCTCGGCGCACTGGATCATGCTCGAAGCCATCCAACAGTACGTCGAGCGCGAGGAAGCCCGCGAGAGCTTCACCCAGGAGGCCCTGGCGTCCTGGGCAGCGTACAAGGAAACCGACCGTCATCTGAGCGGTCAGGAAGTCCGCATCTGGTTGAACACCTGGGGCACCGCTGACGAAAGTGCTGTGCCCGAGTGCCACAAGTAATCGTCACCGAGCGCGCAGCGCAAGGTTTGGAGCGCTGCCGGCGCTTCCTGGTTGCGCGGGCCCCCGAAGCCGCCCGGCGCGCAGCACAGGCCATCGCGGGCCCGCTCCTGTTGCTGGAGACGGCCCCCGACATTGGCCGGCCGTTCCCGGAAATACCCGAGTTGCGCGAGCTGGTGATTGCCTTCGGGGACTCCGGATACGTCGCCCTTTACCGCCACGAGCCAGCGGACGACGCGGTGTACGTGCTGGCCTTCCGTCACCAGAAAGAGGCGGGTTACTGACGGACGGATGAGCGCTGCGGCTTACTCGTCGTCGCCCGCAGCCGCAGCAGCCAATGCATGTCTCGGCGCAATCGCCGAATCGCGCCACATCAGTGCCAATGGCGTTGATCAAGCAGTCGGCAAAACCGATCGCATGGCAGACTTCGCGTCGGTCCAGAACGCGTTGGGAGGGTCTGCTCGATGTCAGGTATCAACCAAACACTTGCCGAGGTGCTGGGCACGGTCCAGCGGCCAGGCGATTTTTACGTTTCGGGCAGACAGGAGATCTTCGCGCCGAGCATCAGCGTCGATGGTGTCGGTACGGTCGCCTTGCCTCTGCTGCCCCAGCAGGCGGCGGAACTGGCTGCGGTCGCCGAGCGGGCCCCCTATGGGCGTGGCCCCGACACCCTGGTCGATACCGAGGTACGACGCACCTGGCAGATCGGTGCAGAGCAGGTCCACATCAGTGGCCGACACTGGGCGGCAAACCTGCAGGCGATCGTGTCGCGCTGCGCCGAGGGGCTCGGCGTGGAGGGTCCGGTCAGCGCGGAGCTTTACAAGATGCTGGTGTATGACGAGGGCAGCTTCTTCCTCGGCCATCGTGACACCGAGAAGCTGCCGGGCATGTTCGCCACCCTGGTCGTCGTGCTGCCCTCGGCGTACGCGGGCGGCGAGTTGCTGATCCGCCATCAGGGGCGCGAGGTGTGTCTCGCGCTCCGCAGCGAGGACGCCGCCGAGGTCGCCTTTGCCGCCTTCTACGCCGACTGCTGGCACGAGGTCCGGCCCATCACCGCCGGCTGCCGCCTGGCGCTGATCTACAACCTGGTCCGGCCGGGGCGCGGCAAGCGCCTGCAGCCACCGGCCTATGACGCCGAGGTCGACCAGGTCGCCGCGCTGCTCGCGCAATGGCGGTGCGAGCTGGCGGCCGGATCGGCGCAGGTGCCGGAAAAGCTGATCTATCCGCTCGAGCACGTCTATACCTCGGCCGAGATCGCATTCGAGACGCTGAAGAACGCCGATGCGGCGGTCGGCGCCCTGTTGGTGAAAGCCGCGCGGAAAGCGCAGTGCGACCTGAGCCTGGCGCTGGTCAATATCGATGAAACGGGTAGCGCAGAGGAGGTCTATTACCGCCGCAGTCGCCACCACTACCGAGACAGCGACAGCGAAGAATTCGAGGTGGGCGAGGTCTTCGAGCGCCGGCTCGTGCTGACCGGCCTGCGTGCAGCGGACGACGCCCGTGCCGTGCTCGAGCGCTTGCTCTTCACCGAGGACGAGCTTTGTCCGCCCGACGTGTTCGCCGATGCCGAGCCGGACGAGGTGCAGTTCTTCGAGGCCACCGGCAATGCCGGCGCCACCTTCGAGCGCAGCTACCGTCGTGCGGCGCTGGTGCTGTGGCCGAGCGAACGCCGGCTGGACCTGATCGTGGCGGCCGGGCGTGATGTGTCCTTGCCCTGGCTGGCCGATCTGGCGCGGCGCTGGCAGCAGGGCGGTTCGGAGGAGCAGGTGGTGGCCGACTTGTGGCGCCAGGCGCACGAGCTTGCCGGCCGTATTGTCCGCAGCTGGCCCGAGCGGCCGAACTGGGGACGGGCGGGCGAATATGCGAGCCGCTTCCTCGAAGCGGTCCGCGTGCTGGAGGATCGCGAGGTCCTCCTCGCCTTCATCGACAAGGTGACCGTCGGCGGTGACTACGAACAGGGCGACAACGCTGGCCTCGTCTCCGCCCTCGCGCTGCTGCCTCCGCTCGAGGCCGCCGAGACGGTGCACCGCATCGTCACCGCCAATGCCGCGCGCGATCCTGCTGCCTGTGCCGAGCTGTTGCGCATGATGAGCGTGGCCCTTGGTGCAACGCACGGTGCGGGGGCCACCGCTGCCTTGCAGCAGGCCGCAGCGGACTTGATCGCGGCGCTGCCCGGACAGCCGGCGGCGATTGCCCGCGGCGCATCCGGGCAGGTACGACCGACGTCTGCGCTGGTGGTCGATCTGATGCAGGCAAGCTTCGCCCTGCAGGCGGATGGCGTCGGCCACCGCCTGGTGGCGGATGGCGTCGGCCACCGCCTGGTGGCGGATGTCCTTGCCC
Source organism: Thauera phenylacetica B4P (assembly GCF_000310225.1). Taxonomy (GTDB): domain Bacteria; phylum Pseudomonadota; class Gammaproteobacteria; order Burkholderiales; family Rhodocyclaceae; genus Thauera; species Thauera phenylacetica. The sequence continues at coordinate 5,589 of NZ_AMXF01000172.1, read as the reverse complement.
ACCCGGACGTCTTTCCGGCGGACGAGATTCTCGTCCCTGCGGCCTTGGCGCTGCTCACGGGGACCGAAGCGCAGCGGTCCTGGCCGCCGATCCGCGAACTGAGGGGCGCATGCCGCAATCACCTGGCCCGGCGCATCGCCGAGCCGCTGCAGCCGCCCGCCGACTTCTCACGTCCCAGCCAGGTCCGCTGCCGTTGCCCGAACTGCCTCCAGCTCGCCCACTTCCTGGCGGACCCGACGCGCAAGCAGTGGGTCCTGAAGGCCGCCGAGGCGCAGCGCAGCCATGTCGAGGACTCCATCCGGCGCGACGCCTGCGATGTCGACACGGAGACCCTCCGCCACACCCGCCCGTACGAGCTGCGTTGCACCAAAAACCAGGCCAGCTACCAGCGCCGGGTCGAGCAGCGTGAGCGAGATCTGCAGAATCACGCACAACTGCTCGAATAAAGTATCTACAATGTAGATCTATTCTGGAGCAGGCAACATGCAACTCACCGTGAAGAAATGGGGCAACAGCGCGGCCGTTCGTATCCCCGCCGCCATCATGGAGGCGGCACATCTGAAGCTCGACGCCGCAGTGGATGTGCGCGAGGAAGACGGCCGCATCATCATCGAACCGTTGGCGCACAAGCGTTACGACCTGGATGTCCTGCTCGCCGGCATCACCGCCGACAACCTGCACGCCGAGGTGGGCACGGGCCCGGCGGTCGGCAACGAGGTCTGGTGATGTCGCGTACCTTCGTGCCGGATGCCGGAGACATCGTCTGGCTGCAGTTCGACCCGCAGGCAGGTCACGAACAGGCAGGACATCGGCCCGCGCTGGTGCTGAGTCCCGCGGCCTACAACGGCAAGACGGGCTTGATGCTGTGCTGTCCCATGACGACGCAGATCAAGGGCTATCCGTTCGAGGTGCGCATTGCCGGCGATACCGACAGCGCCGTACTCGCCGATCAGGTCAAGAGCCTCGACTGGCGGGTGCGGCGCGCCAAGCTGAAGGGCCGTATCAGCGCCGCCGAGCTGGCAGAAGTGCGTGCAAAGGTGATGGCGCTGGTGGGTTGATCATTGGCCGGTTGCGACAGCGGCATGCCCTTGCATGCCCCCGCCGCGTAGCCTATACGTGTGTCCTGCAGTACCCACCTTGCGCTGGCCCAGTCGCAAGACTCCCCGACCCACAACGCCGCACGCTCGCAGGACACGGACCCATGGACGAACTCAAGCTCACCTATTTCGACTTTTCCGGCGGACGGGCAGAGCCCGCACGGCTGGCCCTGCACATCGGCGGAATTCCATTCGACGACAAGCGGTTTGCGTTCGGTGATTTTGCCGAGGTCCGCAAGACCACACCGCTGGGCCAGGTGCCGACGCTTCACGTCAATGACGTGCAGGTCACCCAGAGCGACGCAATTACGCGCTATGCCGGAAAGCGGGCCGGACTCTACCCCGAAGACGACCTTCAGGCCTTGTTCTGCGACGAAGTGATGGGCGCCCTGGAAGACATCAACACAAAGATCGGGGCGACCTTCGGCATGACCGGCGATGCGCTCAAGCACGCCCGCGAGGCCCTGGCGGCAGAAGTATTGCCGCGCTATCTGCGCTGGCTGCAGAACCAGCTCGAAGCCCACGGCGGCGAATTCTTTGCAGACCATCGCCTGACCATCGCCGACCTCAAGGCCTTCGTCATACTGCGCTGGCTTGGCTCGGGCAAGCTGGACCACATTCCAGCCGACCTGGTGGAGGCGGTGGCGCCGAAGCTGGCGGCGTTTGTCGACCGGATCGCAGGGACTCCTGCCATCGCCGAGTATTACAAGTTGCGCGGCGGGTCGTGATCCGGGTCGTTGTCGATGCCGCCTCTGAGGCGGCAGGAACGTGACTCCGAGCGCACAGGCAGCCGGATTAATGGCAGACTATGCCATTACCTGACATTGCCTAGAGCACGCCATGTCCCTCAACGTCTCCTTACCCCCAGAGCTGGAAAACCGGGTGCGCCAGCACGTGGAGTCTGGCCTCTACAGCTCTGCGAGTGAAGTCATCCGCGAAGCGTTGCGATTGTTCGAGGCCTACCAGGGCGTGCAGGCGGCGAACCTGGCCAGCTTGATTGCCGACATCGCACAAGGCGTCGCCGACATCGAGGCGGGTCGGGTGCGCGAGCTCGACATGAACGAAATCAAGCAACGCGGCCGGGCCACACTGGCAACTCGGCGACCGGCGTAGCGACGGCGTGAGCAAGCTTCGACATTCCGCCAGTGCGGAAAGCGATTTGCTCGAGGCTTGGCTTTTCGTCGCCGAGGACAGCGTCGAGGCCGATGGGATCACGGTGGCGCGCGTCCTGCACCACGCCCGGGATGTTCCCGCGATCTGGAACTGGCCAAGGCACTGAGGACGCACGATGGGCATCATGCGTTGTAACGCGCCGATATAGAGGAAGCGCTCATCTGCTCGCTGGTGGTCAAAATCAACCTCCCTCTGGCCGAGCCGTACGCGGTGGGCATCTTCCCCGATGGCAGCTTAACGCCACGAGTTCAAGAATCAGGCTCCGATCAACAGCAAGGAGTCCGTCATGGAAACCCGCGAACATCGGGAAGCCTGGAACAAGGGGAAGCTGGTTGGCCAGAAGGCGCCGCTCAAACCCAAAGACATCTGGGCCATCCGCATCCATCTGCAAAACGCTCATGCAGTGCGCGACCTCGCCATGTTCAACCTCGCGATCGACAGCAAGCTCCGAGGGTGTGACCTCGTCAGCCTGCGGGTGCGCGACGTGACGCATGGAAACCAGGTGCTCTCACGCGCCATGGTCGTGCAAAGGAAGACGCAGCGGCCTGTGCAGTTCGAACTGACCGAGCCGACGCGCACGGCCGTGGCCGCCTGGATCGCGAAGGCCGGCCTGAGGTCCGAAGGCTTCCTCTTTCCGAGCCGGCTGCACGAGTCCCCCCATGTCTCCACCCGGCAGTACGCGAGAATCGTCGAGCACTGGGTGGTGGCCGCCGGCCTTGACCCGTCCGCCTACGGCACGCACTCGATGCGGCGCACGAAGGCGACATTGATCTACAAGCGCACGAAGAACCTGCGGGCGGTTCAACTGCTGCTGGGCCACTCCAAACTTGAGTCGACGGTGCGGTACCTGGGCATCGAGGTCGATGACGCTTTGGAGATTTCTGAGCAGATCGAGATCTGAACCCGGAGCGGCTGCCCGCCGAGCACCTTTGGCCAGCGGGCGGCTGCTTACGGCGATGATGTTGAGAGGGTACTGTCGGCCATGAGCTGCCCGTCCTCCTCTCCACAATCCTGCCATCCTGATGGCCGCTGGGCCTCGAAACCTGTCATTGCCTCAAGCACGTCGCTCCGCTGTCCTCATCCCTTCTGATGGACTTGTCGTGCGTCGCCGATGTCGCGCCGGGCGTGAGCGACGATGACAAGCCCCGACCACAGCGCGAGCCCGGACATCACCAGTGCAACGACAAGGTCCGGCAATGCGCTTCCGGTACCGAAGACGCCTGCCGCCGCCAGGATCACCGCGAGATTGCCGATCGCATCGTTGCGGCTGCACAGCCACACCGAACGCATGTTCGCGTCGCCCGCGCGAAATCGATACAACATCATCGCCACCCCTGCGTTGGCGAGCAGTGCGAGGATGCCGACCACGCCCATCGTAATCGGCTCAGGCGTCACGCCGTGCTGGAAGGCCCACAGGGCGCGTGCCATTACAACGGCGCCGAAAAGCACCATCGCCACGCCCTTGAGCAAGGCCGCGCGTGCCCGCCATATCAATCCCCACGACAGCACCGTCAGCGACAGCGCATAGTTGGCGGCATCTCCTGCGAAATCGAGGGCGTCGGCCCATAGGGCGACCGAACCGACTGCAAGGCCGGCGACGAATTCGACCAAGAACATCGCCGCATTCACGATCAATGCAATCCACAGTGCTTGGCGGAAGCGCGGGCTCGCTGCGCTGGCATCGCAGGTGGAGTGGGAACAACAGCCGGCCATGGTTTTCTCCTTTACGTGGGCGAGGGGTGCATCACACACCCTGTAGCCACTACAGGGTCAAGCGGTTAAGCTGTTGGGCGGTTGCAATGAGGAGATGCAGGCGATGAAGATCGGTGAATTGGCCAAGGCCGCGCACGTCGAGGTCGAAACCATCCGCTACTACGAACGGATCGGTCTGCTCCCGGCGCCTTCCCGCAGCCCCAATGGATATCGGGCCTACGCGGGTGGGCACCTTGAGCGCCTCGCGTTCATCCGCCACTGCCGGGCACTGGACATTGCCTTGGTCGACGTCGCGCAACTGCTGCGCTTCGTGGACGACCCCACAACCGACTGTGCTGAGGTCGACGCGTTGATCGACTCCCAACTCACCCGTGTCCGCGCGCGTCTCGACACCCTGCAAATGCTCGAGCGCCAACTCGTCGCCCTGCGCAGCCAGTGCGGTGCCCCCGATCGTGCGGCGCAATGCGGCATCCTGCATGAGCTCGAGGCGCCGACGCGGGGGGATGTCTGTGTGTGCCACGATGAGCATGCGCAATGATCTGCGGTTCGGTGGCGGAGTGACCACAATGTGGGGTGCGAGCGCTCCGGTACGTTCATGGTCGCGATATGCGCCGTCAGCCAACGGGCTGGGGTTAAAATCGTCGCCCATGCACCGTTGGCTTGCCATTTTCTTCCTGCTGCTCGTTCCGCTTCAGTTCGCGTCGGCGGGCCTGGAGGCGTACTGCTTGGAATCGGCCGGTTTCGCGACCAGCCACGGCGACCACCATCCACATACCTGTCAGGTGGATGAAGGCGATGAAGGGATGAAAGGGCAGCTTCACGCCGACTGCGGTTTCTGCCAGATCCTTGCGAGCGCTGCACTGCTCGATGCGGGTCGTCTGCCATTGACAGGACTGGGCCATGTCCTCGTCGACGCCGGGCGGGACTTCAACGCGTCTGCGCTGGTCACCGAGCCTGAACGCCCCAAGTGGCGCCTCGCTGCCTGAGCGGCAGCCCACCCCTGTCTTCCCCTCTTCTTCGAGTGCGCGCCGCACGGTCGCGACGGTGTGCTCCATTGCGGACGTCCGGGCGCTGCCTATGGCGTCCGCCCCTCCCGCAGCCCGGGAGCCAACCCTCGAGATCGACTCGATGCACGACAAACCAACCCAATGGTGGTGGCTGCTGGCCGCCTGGGCTGTGGCCCTGGTATCCACGCTGGGTGCGCTCTTCATCGGTGAAGTGATGGGCATGACGCCCTGCGTGCTGTGCTGGTACCAGCGCATCGCCATGTTCCCGCTCGCGATCATCCTGGGCATGGCGGTGTTCGCCGAGGACCGGCGCGGTGCGGTGTATGCGCTCCCATTCGCGCTCGCTGGTCTCGCGCTGGGCGCCTATCACAGCGCGCTGATCGCCGGCTGGGTGCCACAGTGGTGGGTGCCGTGCGGCACCGGCCCCTCGTGCAGCCAGCAGGCCCTGGTCATCCTTGGCGACATCCAGATTCCCTGGCTATCGCTGGCGGCCTTCCTCGCCATCGCCGCCGCCTTGACGATTTATCTGATAAGGACCCGTAAATGAACACACGAAAACTCCTGGCACTCGCCGTGTTGCTGATCCTCGGCCTGGCCTT
>NZ_AMXF01000171.1 GCF_000310225.1 Thauera phenylacetica B4P | reverse complement strand
GCTCGTCGTGGCCGCGGAAGCCGCCGCCCGGCTTGCCGTAGCCGGCGCCGGGCTGCTGCGGGCGGGCGCCACTGAAGTCGCGCGGGCGGCGCTCGCCATCCTGCGCGCGGAAGCCTTCCGTGCCGCCTTCCGGCCGCGCCGGGCGGCGGCGTTCGGGCACCGAGGCCGCCTCGGCCGCGCTCAGCTCGCGGATCGACAAGGGCATCTGGCGAACGCGGGTGCGCTTGAGCGTGGCGAGCAGGTCCTCGGGCAGGTTGGCGGGCAGCTCGACCGTGGAGAACTCGTCGAAGAGGTGGATCTGGCCGATGAACTTGCCCTCGATGCCGCCTTCGTTGGCGATCGCGCCGACGATCTCCTTGGGGCTGGCGCCGTGGGCACGGCCGACCTCGATGCGGTAGCGCACCAGCGCACCTTCGGAGAAGGAGCGCCGGCGGGCAAGGATCTCGTCGCGGTTGGGGCGCGGCGTGCGCTCGCGCGCGGCGCCGGTGGTGAAGTGCTCGGCGCGCGGCGCGCGGCCTTCGCTCGGCGTGGTGGTGGCGATGTCCCAGCCGCGGCCGGACTGCTCGACCTGCAGCGGGCGCTCGCGCTGGGCGAGCAGCGCCAGCGCGGCGGCGACCTCGTGGACCTCGAGCTCGTTCTCGTCGATCAGGTCGTTGACCACGCCCATGAAGAAGCCGAGCTCCGCGCCCGCGATGGTCTCGGCGACCTGGCGCTTGAACTGGGCCACGCGCAGGTTGGTGACCTCCTCGCTGCTCGGCAGCGCGATCGGGGTGATCGGCTGGCGGGTGGCGCGCTCGATCATCTTCAGCATGCGCGTCTCGCGCGGCGCCACGAACAGGATCGCCACGCCCTCGCGGCCGGCGCGGCCGGTGCGGCCGATACGGTGCACGTAGGCTTCGGTGTCGTAGGGGATGTCGTAGTTGATCACGTGCGAGACGCGCGGCACGTCGATGCCGCGCGCGGCCACGTCGGTGGCGATCACGATGTCGAGGGTGCCGTTCTTGAGCTGCTCGATCACGCGCTCGCGCAGGCCCTGGTTCATGTCGCCGTTGAGCGCGGCGGCGGCGTAGCCGCGTGCGGCCAGCTTGTCGGCGAGCTCCTCGGTGGCGATCTTGGTGCGCACGAAGACGAGGGCGGCGTCGAAGCTCTCCTCGGCGTCGAGGATGCGGGTGAGCGCGTCGAGCTTGTCCACCCCGCGCACCAGCCAGTAGCGCTGGCTGATCTTGGCCACGGTCGAGGTGGCGGCGCGGATCTTGATCTCCTGCGGGTTGCGCAGGTGGCGGCGGGCGACGTCGCGGATCACGTTCGGCATGGTGGCCGAGAACAGCGCGGTCTGGCGCTCGGCCGGGGTGTGCTCGAGGATCCACTCGACGTCGTCGATGAAGCCCATGCGCAGCATCTCGTCGGCCTCGTCGAGCACGATCGCCTTGAGCGCGTCGAGCTTGAGGCTCTCGCGCTCGAGGTGGTCCATGACCCGGCCCGGGGTGCCGACGATGACCTGGGCGCCGCGCGCGAGCTGGCGCAGCTGCACCACCATGCTCTGGCCGCCGTAGATCGGCAGCACGTGGAAGTTCCTCAGGTGATGGGCGTACTTGGCGAAGGCCTCGGCGACCTGGATCGCGAGCTCGCGCGTGGGGGTGAGCACCAGCACCTGCGGGCGGGTGTCGGCGAGGTCGAGCTTGGCCAGCATCGGCAGCGCGAAGGCGGCGGTCTTGCCGGTGCCGGTCTGCGCCTCGCCGAGGATGTCGTGGCCGGCGAGCAGCTGCGGGATGCAGGCGGCCTGGATCGGGGAGGGGGTCTCGTACCCCACGTCGGCGAGCGCGGACAGCAGGGGCGCGGGCAGCTGGAGGTCGGCGAAGCGCAGTTCGGCTTCGGCGGGGGCGGATTCGGGGCGGGAGGCTTCGGTCATGGCGTCGTGGCCGCGGGGCGGCGATGGGCAGCGGCGCTGCAACATCGCGGAGGCGGGCGATTGCGGCGCGGCGGGGGGATGGGGCGGCTTGTGGCCGCGGCGTAGCGGCGGGTGGCCGCAGGCTTGGGCGCTTGGTGCGTTGCGCTGGTGCGGAAGGGCGGCCCGAGGCCGCCGAAAATGCAAAAACGCGGCGCAGGGCCGCGTTTTGGGTCAACCGATCGACGTCCGCGACGTCGGGTCGATTACAGCGGGCGGATGTTGGCCGCCTGCAGGCCCTTCGGGCCGGTCTTGACTTCGAATTCCACGCGCTGGTTTTCGGCCAGGCTCTTGAAACCCTTGCTCTGGATTTCCGAGAAGTGGGCAAACAGGTCGTCGCCGCCGCCTTCAGGGGTGATGAAGCCGAAGCCCTTGGCGTCGTTGAACCATTTCACGGTACCGGTTTGAGTGCTCATTTTGCGTTCCATATGGAGAATTGCGGGCTTGCGCCCCGAAGTGCAGGAACGATCAAGAAACGTAATCAGGGAGGCATCAAACCGACACGCGTTCTCTTGGAACACGCTGGCAACCACACCAACAACCACTGCTTGAATCGACTGCGAGCGGCAAGATACACGCTTTTGCGCGGATGCGTGAATTTATTTTTCAGTTCGATCGCATGCGGCGCGTGCGCGGGACGCGTGCCGGCGTCCGGCGGTGGGATAATCCGCCCCCCGACAGTCAACGCAGGTTTCTCCATGCCCATCCAGTGGTTCCCCGGACACATGGCCTCGGCGCGCAAGAAGGCGGCCGAGGCGATGGCCATGACCGATGTCGTCATCGAGGTCGTCGACGCGCGCCTGCCCGAGGCGAGCAGCAACCCGATGATCGTCGGGCTGCGCCGCTTCCGTAACCGCCCCTGCCTGAAGCTGCTGAACAAGTCCGATCTTGCCGACCCCGAGGTCACGCGCGCCTGGATGGACTTCTACAACCGCCAGCCCGGCGTCAAGGCGGTGGCGATCTCGGCCAAGAACCCGGCCGAGGCGGCGCGCGTCCCGACGCTGTGCCGCCAGCTCGCGCCGCACCGCGACGACGGCGTGAAGCCGCTGCGCATGATGATCATGGGCATCCCCAACGTCGGCAAATCGACGCTGATGAACGCGCTCCTCAAGCGCAAGGTGGCCAAGGTGGGCGACGAGCCGGCGGTGACCAAGCACCAGCAGACGCTGGACCTCGGGCCCGGCATGACGCTCACGGACACGCCCGGCATGATGTGGCCGAAGATCGACCACGACGCCGACGGCTACATGCTGGCCGCGAGCCACGCCATCGGGCGCAACGCGGTGATCGACGAGGAGGTGGCGGCCTTCCTCGGCGAGATCCTGATCGCGCGCTACCCGGACAGGCTGGCGGCGCGCTATCGGCTCGACGCCGCCGCGATGGCGGGGCTGGACGGCCCGGCACTGGTCGAGGCGGTGGGCCGGCGGCGCGGCTGCCTGGTCAAGGGCGGCGGGCTGGATCTGGAGAAGGCGGCGCAGATCCTGCTGCAGGACTATCGCGACGGCGCGCTCGGGCGCATCAGCCTTGAGACGCCGGAGACGCGCGCGCGCATGATCGCCGCTGCGCAGGCGGCCGCGGCTCATCAGGTGGCCGCCGCGGGGGAGGCCGGAGAGGAGGATGCGGCGGGGGAGGGCGGTGCGGGAGGAGAGGGCGGCGACTGATCCGCCGTCTCCGGCACGATCTCGCTCCAGCGCAGCCACTGCCCGCAGGCGTTGCGCGGCCCGCGCAGCGAGCCGTGCCAGGGTCCTTCCTGGCAGGGGCCGCGCGGCGCGGCGGGGTCCAGCTCCACCGTGCTGCCGTCCGCGCCCACGCGGCGCCATCCGCCCCAGCGGTCGCAGGTGGGGCAGCGACGCAGCTCGGCGACGGGGGGCGGTTGGGGTGGGGCGGTGGCGGTCATCGGGTCGGTTGGCCTGGCGGCGCAATGATACGGCGGGCGTTGCGCACGGAGTGCGGCGCACGAGCGTGGCGGCTCGCCGGGCGTCGCCCCGCAGGTCTTCGTCGGCAGGCTTGCTGCGTGCACTTGGCGGCGCAGCCCGGGTGGGTTTGATATCATTCCAATTCTGCCGTTCCCCCTCCGGAGTCCCATGAGCGTCCCGTCAGCCTCACGGCTGCACGCCCTCAACGTCGACCTGCACTGCCATTCCACCGTCTCGGACGGCTGGCTCGAGCCCGAGGCGCTGGTGCTGCGCGCGATCGCCAACGGCGTCGAACTGCTCGCCCTCACCGATCACGACGAACTCGGCGGCATCGCACCCGCGCAGGGCGTCGCCCGCGCGCACGGGCTGGCCTTCGTCCCCGGCGTCGAGATCTCGGTATCCTTCGCCGGCGAGACCGTCCACATCGTGGGCCTGGGCGTCGATCCCGAGTGCGCCGAGCTGCGCGCGGGCCTCGCCGCCCTGCGCGCCGGACGCGACGGGCGCGCGCGGCGCATGGGCGAGGAGCTCGCCCGGGTCGGCATCCCCGACGCCTTCGCCGGCGCCTGCAGCTTCGCGCGCAACCCCGCGCTGGTGAGCCGTGCGCACTTCGCCCGCCATCTGGTCGCGAGCGGGGTGATGCCCGACGTGAAGACGGTCTTCGACCACTATCTCGTGCGCGGCAAGCCGGGCTTCGTCGAGCACCGCTGGGCGGCGCTGGAGGAGGCGGTGGGCTGGATCCGCGCTGCCGGCGGCGTCGCGGTGGTCGCCCATCCGGCGCGCTACCGGCTGTCCTCCATCGCCTTGGGCGAGCTCTTCGACCGCTTCATCGCCGCCGGTGGCGAGGCCGTCGAGGTGGTGGCCGGTGCGCATACCGAGGACGAGATGCGCCGCTTCGCGGGCCTCGCGCGCCAGCGCGGGCTGCTCGCGTCGCGCGCGTCCGATTTTCATGGCGTGCAGGAGAGCATGGTCGACGTCGGCCGCTGCAACCCCCTGCCCGCCGACCTCGAGCCGGTGTGGAGCCGCCTGCCGGCCACCGCCGCGGCGCTCGCGGCGGCCGCATCCTCCGTGCGCTAGGGCGCGCGGCATATCGAGCATCCGATCATGGCCCAGTATTTCTCCCTTCATCCCGAACAGCCGCAGGCGCGGCTGGTCCGCCAGGCCGCCGAGATCCTGCGTGGCGGCGGTCTCGTCGCGCTGCCCACCGACTCCGCCTACGCGCTCGCCTGCCAGGTGGGCGACGCCGCGCTGCTCGACCGCATCCGCCGCATCCGCGGGGTGGACGAGCGCCACCACTTCACCCTGATGTGCCGCGACCTCTCCGAGATCGGCACCTACGCCCGTGTGGACAACAGCCAGTACCGGCTGCTGAAGGCGGTCACCCCGGGTCCCTACACCTTCATCCTCGAAGGCACCAAGGAGCTGCCGCGCCGCGTGCTCCATCCCAAGCGCAAGACCATCGGCCTGCGCGTGCCCGAGCACGCGGTGGTGTCGGCGCTGCTCGCCGAGATCGACGGCCCGCTGTTGACCTCGACCCTGATCCTGCCCGGCGAGGAACTCCCGCTCACCGACCCCGAGGAGATCCGCGACCGCCTCGGCAAGCAGGTCGAGCTGGTCATCGAGGCGGGCTACTGCGGCCCGGAGGCCACCACGGTGATCGACCTGACCTCGGGCGCGCCCGAGCTGGTACGCGCCGGGCGCGGCCCGCTCGAGCCCTTCGGCCTGTAGAATCCGGGGTTTGCCACCGAGCCCGCGATGGATTCGCTGATCTCCACCCTGGCCATCTGGGCCCTCCCGGTCGTGCTCGCGATCACGCTGCACGAGGCCGCGCACGGTTACGTCGCGCGCCACTTCGGCGACCCCACCGCCCACCTCGCCGGGCGCATCACGCTCAATCCGCTGCGCCACATCGACCCGGTGGGCACCATCCTGGTGCCGGCCGGCATCCTCGCGCTGAGCTCGCTCGCCGGCGCGGGCGGCATCCTCTTCGGCTGGGCCAAGCCGGTGCCGGTCAACTTCTCGCGCCTGCGCAACCCCAAGGCCGACATGCTGTGGGTGGCGGCGGCGGGGCCCTTCGTGAACTTCGTCATGGCGATCGGCTGGGCGGTGCTGTTCCGCATCGCCGCCTCCGCCGAGCCGGGCGCCTACACCCTGCCCATGCTCAAGATGGCCGACGCCGGCATCCAGATCAACGCCGTGCTGATGGCGCTCAACCTGCTGCCGATCCCGCCGCTCGACGGCGGCCGCATCGCGGTGAGCCTGCTGCCCGACCGACTCGCCTGGCAGTACGCCCGGCTCGAACCCTATGGCTTCCCGATCCTGCTCGTGCTGCTGTTTACCGGCGTGCTCGGCACCCTGCTGTGGCCGCTGATCGCCGGCTTCCGCTACCTGCTCTCCCTCGTCTTCGGATTCTGATCCTCCATGTACGCTGAACGCGTCCTCTCCGGCATGCGCCCCAGTGGCCGGCTCCACCTCGGCCACTACCACGGCGTGCTCAAGAACTGGGTGAAGCTGCAGGAGGAGTTCCCCTGCCTGTTCTTCGTCGCCGACTGGCATGCGCTCACCACGCACTACGACAGCCCCGAGGTGATCGAGAACAACGTCTGGGACATGCTGGTCGATTGGCTCGCCGCCGGGGTCGACCCTGCGCAGTCCACGCTCTTCATCCAGTCGCAGGTGCCCGAGCACGCCGAGCTGCACCTGCTGCTGTCGATGATGACCCCGCTCGGCTGGCTCGAGCGCGTGCCGACCTGGAAGGAGCAGCAGGAGAAGATCGAGGGCCGCGACCTGTCGACCTACGGCTTCCTCGGCTACCCGCTGCTGCAGTCGGCCGACATCCTGATCTACCGCGCCGACAAGGTGCCGGTGGGCGAGGACCAGGTGCCGCACGTCGAGATCACGCGCGAGATCGCGCGCCGCTTCAACCACCTCTACGGCCGCGAGCCGGGCTTCGAGGACAAGGCGAAGGACGCGGTGCGCAAGCTCGGCGCCAGGCGTGCGCGCATGTACCACGAGCTGCGCACGCGCTTCCAGCAGGAGGGCGACGACGACGCGCTCGAGCAGGCCAAGGCCCTGCTCGACGAGACCCAGAACCTGTCGCTCGGCGACCGCGAGCGCCTGTACGGCTACCTCGAGGGCAGCGGCAAGATGATCCTGGTCGAGCCCGAGGCGCTGCTCACCCCGGCCGCGCGCATGCCCGGCCTGGATGGGCAGAAGATGTCCAAGTCCTACGGCAACACGATCAACCTGCGCGAGGACGCCGAGAGCGTCACACGCAAGGTGCGCACCATGCAGACCGACCCCGCGCGCATGCGCCGCACCGACCCGGGCGAGCCCGAGCGCTGCCCGGTGTGGCAGCTGCACGCGATCTACTCCGGCGAGGACACCCTGGCCTGGGTGCAGCAGGGCTGCCGCAGCGCGGGGATCGGCTGCCTGGAGTGCAAGCAGCCGGTGCTGGAGGCGATCCTGAAGGAGCAGGAGGGGCTGCACGAGCGCGCCCAGCCCTATCTGGACGACCCTTCGCTGCTGCGCAGCATCATCGCCGACGGCTGCGAGCGCGCGCGCCGGCTCGCGCAGGAGACGATGCGCGACGTGCGCGAGGCGATGGGCCTCGACTACGGTTGAGCCCGCCGCACGCCGCCCTCCCGATCGCAGCCGCACCATGAACCTGCCGCTGGCCCTGGCGCCGGTCGACGCCGGCGCGCCGCTCGATGTGCTCGCGCGCATCTACGGCGAGCCCCTGCTCGAACTGCCCAAAGACCTGTATATTCCGCCCGACGCGCTGCAGGTCTTCCTGGAAGCCTTCGAGGGGCCGCTGGACCTGCTGCTGTATTTGATCCGCAAGGCCAACCTCGACATCCTCGACGTGCCGATGGCGCCGCTTACCGCGCAATACCTCGAGTACGTCGAGGCGATGCGGGCGACCAACCTCGAGCTCGCCGCCGAATACCTGCTGATGGCCGCGGTGCTGCTCGAGATCAAGTCGCGCATGCTGCTGCCGCGGCCGCCGCGTGAAAACGCCGAAGAAGAGGACCCGCGCGCCGAGCTGGTGCGCCGGCTGCTCGAATACGAACAGATGAAGCTCGCCGCGGCGCGGCTCGAGGCCCTGCCGCGGGTGGAGCGCGACTTCGAGTGGGTGGGCGTCTTCGTCGCCGAGAAGGTGGTCGAGCGCCTGCCCGAGGTCAGCCTGCACGACCTGCAGCTCGCCTGGCTGCGCATCATGAAGAAGGCGCGGCTCAACCAGAGCCACCGCGTCGGTCGCGAGCAGCTGTCGGTGCGCGAACACATGACGGCGATCCTGCGCAAGCTCGGCGACGGCGCCTTCGTGGTGTTCGACACCTTGTTCGACGTCGAGCTCGGCCCGCCAGGCCTGGTGGTGAGCTTTCTCGCCGTGCTCGAGCTGGTGAAGGAAAGACTGGTCGATGTGACCCAGAACGAGGCCTTTGCGCCGATCTACGTGAAGCTGGCAGATGGCACCCGCAACGACGCCTGAGACCTGGCTGCGCATCGTCGAGGCCGCGCTGCTCGCCGCCCCGGGGCCGCTGCCGGTTTCGGAGCTGCGCAAGCTCTTCGACGAGGATCCGGGGCCGGATCTGGTGCGCCGCCTGCTCGACGAGCTGCGCGCGCAGTGGTTCGAGGCCGGGCGCGGGGTCGAGCTGGTGCAGCTGGCGAGCGGCTGGCGCTTCCAGACGCGGCCCGAGTACCAGGTCTACCTCGACCGCCTGAAGGAAGAAAAGCCGCCGCGCTACTCGCGCGCGGTCATGGAAACGCTGGCGATCATCGCCTATCGCCAGCCCGTAACGCGCGGAGACATCGAGGACATCCGCGGCGTGACGGTCTCGCCCAACATCTTGAAAACCCTCGAATCGCGCGGCTGGGTCGACATCGTCGGCCACCGCGACACCCCCGGGCGGCCGGCGTTGTTCGCCACCACCCGGCGCTTCCTCGACGAGATGGGGCTGCGCAGCCTGACCGAGCTGCCGGCGCTCACCGAACTCGAAAAAATCATGGATCTAGTCGATGTCTCGCAAACCGAACCGGCCGCTGCGCCCGCCCCTGAAGAAGAAGTCTGACGCGATCGAGATCCTCGACCGCGACCCGCGCGAGTCCCGCGGCGGCCAGCGCGGCGAGGCTGCGCCGCGCGACGGGGACGCCCAGCCCAGCCACAAGGACGCGCACCTCAACGCCGACCCGCGCGGCCCGCGCACGCCGCGTCCGC
>NZ_AMXF01000170.1 GCF_000310225.1 Thauera phenylacetica B4P | reverse complement strand
CCCGCCTGCCGGTACGCCGTCCGCCGGCTTCAAGTCCGACAGGCTGCTAGGTCGCGCCGATGAGCATCGACGTCCTGCTGCCCGCCGCCCTCGCCTTCATCATGTTCTCGGTCGGGCTGGCGCTGCAGGGCGCGGATTTCCGCCGCGTGTTCTTGCGCCCGCGCGCGCTGCTGATCGGCCTCGTCGGGCAGCTCGTGCTGGTGCCGCTGGTCGCGCTCGCGGTGGTGCTGGCCTTCGACCTGCCGCCGCTGCTCGGCATGGGGCTGATGGTGCTGGCGGCCTGCCCGGGCGGGGCGAGCTCGGGCTTCCTGACCCACCTCGCGCGCGCCAACGCCGCGCTGTCGCTGAGCCTCACCGTGATCAGCAGCCTGGCCGCGCTGCTGACCTTCCCGCTGCTGATCAAGGCGGTGCTGGCCGCCTTCGGCGACGGCGTCTTCGGCGCGGACGGCGGCGTGCTGGCCGAGCTGCCGGTCGGCCGCCTGATCGGCAGCGTGCTGGTGGTGACGACGCTGCCGATCGTCGCCGGGATGCTGCTGCGGCGCCGCGCGCCCGCCTTCACCGCGCGCGCCGAGCCAAGCATCGCCCGCGTCGCCACGCTGTTCTTCGCCGCCATCGTGGTCGCCACCTTCGTGTCGCACCAGCACACGATCCTCGCCAACCTGCTGTCGGTGGGGCCGGCGACCCTGGTGCTCAACTTCGCGGTCATGGGCCTGGGCTACGGCCTGGTGACGCTGGCCGGCGCCGAGCGCAGGGACGCGGTCGCGGTGGCGATGGAGTGCGGCCTGCAGAACGCCGGGCTGGCGATCTTCGTCGCCATCGTGCTGCTGCGCCAGCCCGAGCTCGCGGTCGGCGCAGTGGTGTATGCGCTGACGATGAACTTCGGCGCGCTCGGCCTGGTGTTCGTCGCGCGCCGGCGGGAGGCCGCGGGCGTGCTCGCCGCCCATGGCGAATGAGCACCGCCGCCTGCCGGCCGACCTGCCTTCCTGCCCTGCCATGTGGCCGGGCCATGCTGTTCCCTGGAGATCCGTCATGAAACCGCTGCAATCCGCCGCCCGAATCCTGGCCCTGCTCGCCCTCGCAGGGACGGCGCAGGCTGCGCAACCGCCGTGCACCGACGCGGACTTCGAGAAGTTCTCGCTCTACGACGCCGCGGCGATGAACACCCGCATCCCCGCGCAGGAGCTGCGCCGTGTGTTCAGCGAGCAGTTCGGCCTCGAGGTGGGCGCGCTCAACCACCTGCATGCGCGCTGCAACTACGCGCTGTCGGCGCGGTTCACCACCCAGGAGGAGTGGGATGCCTTCTATCGCGAGTCGCTCGGCAAGCTCAAGGACTTCTGCCGCAAGGACATGTCGCCGCCGTATTGCGAGCAGGCGATGCGCTCGGAAGGCCCGCGCTGAGCGACGAGGGGCGCGGACTCCGTGCGCGCGCCTTGAAGGCTCCGCCCCATGGGCTATGGTGAAATCGGACCCGGGTGGTGGAGGCGGGGCTGACTTCGGGTGCAGCAGCGGAGCTTGATCCGGTACGGCATCCGGCCCGACCGTCGGCATGGCGGCGACCTTGCAGTTCGGGAGGCCGCGATGACAATACGCAGCGATATCGTGTACGTCGCCCGGTGGTGGGCCTCGCCCGGTGAATACAAGCCCTGGCCGGAAGAGCTGATCTTCTTCTTCGAGGAGGCCGGTACCGAGATCGTGCCGACCCTGGCGGAGGCGAAGAAGACGCTGGCCACGCTCGGCAGCGGGGCCTTCGTCGGCGGCGGGATTCGGCACTGGTGCGGCATCTTCGCCTGCCACGTGCTCCATTACGCGGGCGTGGATGTGAGCTGGACCCTGCATGGCGGAAGGATGAAGGGCAAGAGCGGGTATCAGATCCAGTACGTTCCCGGGGACCGCAACATCCGCCCGGGCGACGTCGCCGTGGTGCCGAAGGCGCACCATCACTTCGTGGTCACCGCGATCGATTACGACAACAACCAGCTCGAGTCGGTCGATGGCAACACGACGGGGCAGTACATCCGCCAGCGCGACAAGAAGATCCGCTATTCGTGGAAGGATGGTCCGGATTACGCCTCGAGGAACATCTACGGCTATTACCGGGTTCTGGTCTGAGACTCCTTGTCGTCGCAACGGGGCGGGCAGGCGAGATCGGGTGTGCGTGGGCGAGGGGGATTCGTTTAACATGTTCCCTCTGCCGAAGGGTCGCGCGCGTGGCCCGTGCCACATCCTTTACCGATGCCTCCTGTCTCTCGTCAGCGCCTCGCACTCCCCGCTGCGACCTTGTTGATGCTGTTCGGCCTCGCGTTGTTCGTGGCGCTCGCCTGGTCCAGCCACGCCAGCCTGCGTGAGCTCGAGGCGGTCACCGATGCGCGCTCGCGCTCGCGCAGCGGCTTGCTGCTCGCCGCCGAGGTGATGTCGGCGCTGAAGGACGTCGAGACCGGCCAGCGCGGCTACGTGCTGACCGGCGACGAGCACTATCTCGTTCCCTTCGAGACTGGCACGCGCAGCCTGGACGAGACCTTCAAGGCGCTGCGCAGGATGCTCGCCGACCGGCCCCAGGCCAACCTCGAGACCTTGTGGACCCTGATCGATCGCCGCGTCGTGCTCGCCGAGAGCAACATCGCCGATCGGCGCGCCTACGCGGAAGAGGGCTCGCCGTGGAGGCAGCGCCTCGACGAGGGCCGCGATACGATGGACCGCATCCGCGCGCGCTTCGCCGCCATCGAGAGCATGCTGCGCGCCGAGATCGAGGCGCGCGACCGCAGCCTCGAGGCCTTGCGCGTACGTGCGTCGATCTTCAACGTGCTGCTGCCGATGAGCGGCGTCGCGCTGATCCTCGCCGCCTGGAGCCTGCTGCAGCGCGAGCGGCGGCGGCGCTGCTCGCCGCGAACGCCCGCCTGGAGGACACGGTCGCCCAGCGTACTGCCGAGCTGCAGCACGCGCTCGGCGAGATCGAGGCCTTCGCGCACGGCCTGGACCGCAGCATCGAGGACGAGCGCAGGCGGCTCGCGCGCGAGGTGCATGACCAGCTCGGGCAGCTCCTCACCGCGCTCAAGATGATGGTGCATCGCGCGCTGCAGGGCGCGCCCGGACGCGAGCAGGACTGGCCGCAGATCGAGGCCGTGCTCGGCGAGGGCATCGCCACCGTGCGGCGGATCTCGGCGGCGCTGCGTCCGCCGCTGCTCGACGATCTCGGCCTGGAGGCGGCGCTCGGCCTCGCCGGCCGCCAGTTCGCCGAGCGCACCGGGCTGGCCTGCGAGGTCGAGCTCGCGGACGCCGGGCGGCTGAATGCCGACCAGGCCAACCAGCTCTACCGCATCGCCCAGGAGGCGCTCACCAATGTCGCCCGCCACGCGCAGGCCGCCCGCGTAAGGATCGAGGGCGCGGTGGTCGGGGGCGAATACCGCCTGGCGGTCGAGGACGACGGCGTCGGCATGAAGCCGCAGGCGCGCTCCTCGCTCGGGTTGCCGAGCATGCGCGAGCGTGCCGCGCTCGCCGGCGGCGAGCTGCACATCGGGCCCGGCGCCGCGGGCGGGGTGAGGGTCGAGGCGAGGGTGCCGTTCGCTGCGGAGGGGGAGGACCGATGAAGCTGCTGATCGTCGACGATCATCCGGTGATGCGCTTCGGTGTGCGCCAGCTGGTGACGCAACGCTGGCCCGACGCCGAGATCGGCGAGGCCTCGTGCCTGGCGCAGGCGCTCGAGCAGGCGCGTGCGGCCGAATGGGAGCTCGCGGTGCTCGACCTGTCGATGCCCGACACCAGCGGGCTGGAGGGCCTGGTGCGGCTGCACCGCGCCGCGCCGCGCACCCGGCTGCTGGTGCTGAGCATGCACGACGAGGCCGCTTATGCCGCGCGCGCGCTGCAGCTCGGCGCTGCCGGCTACCTGACCAAGGAGCACGCGACCACCGAGCTGGTGGCCGCGATCGAGCGCGTGCGCGGCGGCCAGCGCTACATCAGCTCCGACCTCGCCGCCCGCCTCGCCGACCTGCTCTCGGGTGAGGCGCCGGCGCGCGCGCCGCACGAGACCCTGTCGGCGCAGGAGTACCGCGTGCTGCTGCTGATCGCCGCCGGCCGCAGCGCCAGCGAGATCGCCGAGGCCATGCACCTGTCGGTGAAGACGGTCGGCACCTACCGCAGCCGCATCATCGACAAGACCGGGCTCGCCAACACGGCGGAGATGGCGCGCTACTGTTCCGAGCACGGGCTGGTGGATCGGGGGGGCTGAGGGCGAGGGCGGGAGATGTCGCGTGCGAAAGCCGGCGGCGGGGCGGGACTCGGGGTCGCCGCCTGCGGACTGTGCGGTCGCCAGGCTCGGCGCCCGTGCTCCTCTTTGTAGGTCTTCGCCCTACATCATGATCGGCGGGCCGCCGACCCCTTCATCGGCGAGGTGCCGCTGTGGGGGTGGGGCGCCGGAGCGGAACATGGATGGCGTTCGATCCCCACGTGGAACCGCCATCATGCGCATCGTCATCGTCGAAGACTCCCCGCTCCTGCGGGACAACCTGGTCCGGCTGCTCGCCGAGCATCCCGAGCTGTGCGTGGTCGGCACTGCCGCCGGCGAGGACGAGGCCTGCGCGCTGATCGAGGCGCAGCGCCCCGACACCGTGCTGCTCGATCTCTCGCTCGCGCAGGGCAGCGGGCTCGACGTGCTGCGCCGGGTGCGCGCCACCCCCGGCCTCGCGCCGCGCGTGGTGGTGCTGAGCAGCCGGTCGGCCGATCCCTGGGAGGCGGTGTGCAGGGAGGCGGGGGCCGATGTCTTCCTCGACAAGGCCGAGGACACCCGGCTGCTGCTCGCCCAGCTCGCGAGCTGGATGCCGCCGCTGCCGCTCGACGAGCTGCGCCGCCGCCGCAGGCTGCAGCAGCTGCAGGTGCTCGACACCCAGCCCGAATCGGCGCTGGACGCGATCGTCCGGCTCGCCGCGCGCATCGCCGAGGCGCCGGTGGGGGTGATCAGCCTGGTCGATTCGCACCGCCAGTGGTTCAAGGCGCATGTGGGCACCGAAGTGCAGACGACCTCGCGCACGGTGAGCTTCTGCGCACATGCGTTGCTGGGCGAAGGCCTCTTCGAGGTCGAGGACGCTGCCGCCGATCCGCGCTTCGCCGACAACCCGCTGGTGCGCGGCGAGCCGGGGGTGCGCTTCTATGCCGGCATGCCGCTGGTGATGCCGGGCGGCGAGGCGGTGGGGACGCTGTGCGTGATCGACTCGCGGCCGTGCCGCCTCGGCGAGACTGCGCGCGAGGCGCTCGCGGTGCTGGCGCGCAGCGTCATCGACGAGCTCGAGCTGCGCCAGCGCGTGGGCGAGCTCGAGGAGGAGGTCGCCCGTCGCCACGAGGCGGAGGCGCGCATCATGCAGCTCGCCACCCGCGACGCGCTGACCGGCCTGCCCAACCGTGCCGCGCTGATGGACCGCCTCAACCACGGGGTGCGCAGCGCGCAGCGCACCGGCAACCTGCTCGGCGTGCTGTTCCTCGATCTCGACCGCTTCAAGTGGATCAACGACACCCTCGGCCACGACCTCGGCGACGCCCTGCTGCAGGAGATGGCGCTGCGCCTGAGCCGGGCGGTGCGCGAGTCCGACACCGTGGCCCGCCTCGGTGGCGACGAGTTCGCGATCGTGCTCGGCGATCTTTGGCAGGTTGCGGACGCGGAGGCGGTGGCGGCCAAGATCGTCGACATCGTGACCCGGCCGCTGCAGGTGCGCGGGCATGCCCTGCGCGTGGGCTGCAGCGTGGGGGTGGCGGTGTACCCCTTCCAGGCGCACGACGAGGAGTCGCTGCTGCGCCACGCCGACCTGGCGATGTACCACGCCAAGGAGTCGGGCGGAAACGGCCACCAGCTCTTTTCCGAGCAGATGAACGCGCGCGCGGTCGAGCGCATGACCGTCGAGTCCGAGCTGCGCGCCGCGATCGCGGCCGGCCAGCTCGAGCTGCACTACCAGCCGCAGCTGTGCCTGGACGACCGCAGCCTCGCCGGCATGGAGGCGCTGGTGCGCTGGCGCCATCCGCGCCTCGGCCTGCTCGCGCCCGGGCGCTTCGTGCCGCTGGCCGAGGACTGCGGGCTGATCTGGGAGCTCGGCCTCGCGGTGATGGACCTCGCCGTTGCCCAGCTCGCGGCCTGGGACCGTGCGGGGCTGCAGGTGCCGCGCATCGCGGTGAATGTGTCGCCGGCGCAGCTGCGTCCGGAGCTGGTCGAGCGCATCGTGGAGATCCTCGAGCGCCACGGCATCGACGCCTGCCGGCTGGAGATCGAGCTCACCGAGAGCGCGCTCACCGCCGACGGTCCGGCCGCCAACGGCCTGCTGCAGGCGCTGCGCCGCATGGGCGCCTCGATCGCGATCGACGACTTCGGGGTGGGCTATTCATCGCTGACCCTGCTGCGCCGGCTGCCGATCTCGGCGCTCAAGATCGACCGCAGCTTCGTCGCCGAGCTCGCCAGCAACCGCCAGGACGCGGCCATCGTCGAGGCGATCCTGCGCATGGCGCACAGCGTGGGCCTGCGCACCGTGGCCGAGGGGGTCGAGCACGCCGAGCAGCAGGCGGCGCTCGGTGTGCTCGGCTGCCAGGAGGGCCAGGGCTATCTGTTCGCGCGCCCGCTCGATGCGCGGGCGGCAAGCGCCTGGCTGGCCGCGCAGTGCGTGGGCGGACTGGCGGTGAGCGCCGCGGCGCCGTGAAGGGGGCGGCTTGCGGCCGCGGGCTGCGGCGCCGCGTCGTGGTGGAGCGGCCGTCGGCTCAGTGCGCTGCAGGCAGGCCGCGGGATGCGACGAGGACCGGGGTGGGGGCCGCGTGGGTACCGTTCGGCGCAGCGTGCAGCAGGGCCGCCTGCTCGGCGAGGGTGAAGTTGCCGTAGCGCGAGTCGTGGGTGATCTCGTCGCCCACCCAGTGCGGCAGGCTGAGCGGGGTTTCCTCGTGCGGCAGCTCGACCTCGGCGACCACGAGGCCGGCGTGATGGCCCTGGAAGACGTCGACCTCGAACACGTGGTGGGCGTGGTCGACCAGGTAGCGCGTCTTGCGCACCACCCGTCCGGCGCAGTGGCGGACGATCATCTGGTGGGCATCGTCGACCGGGATCGGGTACTCGAACTCGTCGCGGCTGAAACCCAGCTTGGGCGACTTCAGCGTCAGGTAGGCACGCTCTCCGCGGATGCGGACCCGTGTCGACATGGAGCCGACCTCCTTGGCGAGGTAGCCCTGGATGATGTGTTCGCCCCTGCGTCCGTCGAGGATCCGCACGTCGCGGACCAGGAACCTGCGCTCGATCTCTCGCGCCATGGCTGGAAACCCTGTTGCTGAAGGTCCGAATTGTAGCAAAGGATTTCAGCGCGATTGTTGCGATGCAATATTTCCCCGGCCCGTCCATTCCGCGCCTTCCCTCGCAGCGTGGGGCGGAGCCACGGCGGGCGGGCGATTGGCTAGACTGTCGGTCATCACCTCCACGGGATGGACCATGAGCGCACCCACGCTGATCGCACTGATCTCCCAGAAAGGCGGCTCGGGCAAGACCACCGTCGCCATGCAGCTCGCCGCCGGCCTCGCCCTCGAAGGCTACCGTGTCGCGCTCGCCGACCTCGATCCGCAGGAGAGCGCCTCGCGCTGGGCCGAGTCCGCGCCCGCCGACGCGCCCTTCCCCGCCCAGGTGGTTCGCCTCGCCGGCAGCGCCGACAAGATGGCCAAGACCCTGCGCCCGGTCGCCAACAAGGTCGACGTGGTGGTCATGGACTGCCCGCCGTCGATCGAGCACGCGCACACCATGAGCGCGCTCGAGCTCTGCGACATCGCCCTGGTGCCGGTGGTGCCGGGGCCGACCGACCTGTGGGCGACGCGCGGCATCGAGCGCCTGATCCTCGACCGCAAGGGCAGCCGCCCAGGCCTGCGCGGCGCGTTGCTGCCCAACCGCGTGACCCGCACCGCGCTGTCGGCCGACGTGCTCGAGGTGCTGCGCGACTTCACCCTGCCGGTGCTCGACGCCGCGCTGTCGCAGCGCAGCGCCTACGCGCTGAGCGCGGTGCGCGGGACCTCGGTGTTCGGCCTCGGACGTGCCGCCGCGCCGGCGCAGGAAGAGGTGGCGCGCCTGGTCGCGGCGGTCGTCCGCTTGATCGAGGAGTGAGCATGAGCGCCACCACCGGCGGGTTGAAGTCGAAGCTGCGCGAGACCCTCAAGCAGGAAGACGCCGCGCTCGCCGAGCGCGGTCGGGCGGTGGCGAAGCCGGACGCGGAGAAGCGTGCCGATGCCCCGGCGCTCGACACGGCCCCGCCCGGCGAGGCTGACCGCCTCGACAAGCACGAGAAGGTCGAGCGCGATTCGTTCTCGATGCCGGCGCGCGAGCACAAGCGCATCAAGGCGCTGCGCGAGGCGCTCGGCAAGGAGGGCGTGCTCGTGAGCAAGTCCGAGCTGCTGCGCGCCGGCCTGGCCCTGCTGGCTGCGCGCGACACCGGCGAGATCGCCCGCCTGGTCGCCGCCCTGCCCACGGTGGAGAAGGGCAAGCGCAAGAAGCGCTGACGCCGCAAGCGCGATGCTGCCGGTGCAGGCGTGCAGGCGTGCAGGCGTGCAGGCGTGCAGGCGTGCAGACAGGTGCGGGCAGGCGCGAGCATGGCGCGAACCCTCCGGCCACCGGGGCGGGTTCAGCCTGCCTGCCCGAGCAGGCGCAGCCAGTAGCGCAGGCCGGCGGGCCAGGTGTCCGCGGCTGCGCGCAGCAGGTCGGCGGTGGAGACGTGGGTGGAGAAGGCGCGCGAGTCGGCCGGGGCGAGCAGGCGTGCCGGCCACTCGGCGGTGAAGCGCTGCAGGCCGAGGCCGAGCAGCGGAAGGTCGGTGTCGCGGCCGGCGCCGAGGTCGCCGAGCACGCCGGCGAGCGACAGCCAGCTCTTGCGGAACACCGCCAGCTGCTCGCCGAAGCCGCCCGCGCCCTGCAGCGCGAGCGCATCGAGCAGCTCGACCAACCAGTCGAAGCCGAGCGGGCGGCCGCTGCGCACCAGCGTGTCGAGGGCGTGGTCGACAGTGGCGCCGATCGGGGCGGCGTGGGGCCCGCGCAGGCCCAGCCCGGCGAGGCCGGCGGCGATGCGGGGCGCGTCGAGGGCGAGGGCGGCGAGG
>NZ_AMXF01000169.1 GCF_000310225.1 Thauera phenylacetica B4P | reverse complement strand
GGCCGGCTCAGCAGCGCGCGCGTGCCCAGCCAGCCGCCGGCGACCACCCCCGCCGCGCCCAGCGCCACCCCCACCAGCACCGGGGCCAGCGCCGGCACGTAGGGCATGCGGAAGACCTGCTCGGCCAGCACCCAGCCGATCGCGCTCGCGCCCACGCCCGCGAGCACGCCGGCGACCCCGCCCAGCACCAGGAACTCGGCGAACAAGGCCTGGCGCACCTGGCGGTTGCGCGCGCCGAGGGTGCGCAGCATGGCGAGCTCGTAGTCGCGCTCGTCGTGGGTCGCCTGCAGCGCGGCATACAGCACGACCAGGCCGGCGAGCACCGCGAAGCCGAACACGAACTGCACGATCACGATCAGCTTGTCGGTCATCGACTGCACCTGCGCGATCACCGCGGCGGTGTCGATCACGGTGAGGTTGGGGAACTCGCCGACCAGCCTGGTGGTGAAGTCGTGGCGTGCGGGCGGCAGGTGAAAGCTGGTGATCAGGGTCGCGGGGAAATCCTCCAGCACGCCGGGCGAGGCGATGAAGAAGAAGTTCACCCGCATCGAGTCCCAGTCGAGCTTGCGCACGCTGCTGATCGGCGCCTCGACGCGGCGGCCGCCGATCTCGAACGTCACACGGTCACCCAGCGCCAGCCCGAAGGTCTTCGCCAGCCCGGCTTCGACCGAAAACTGCGCCTGCGCCGCCTCCGCGTGCCAGCGCCCGGCCTCGACGACGTTGCCCGGCGGCAGCTCGGCGCCGTACGAGAGGTTGAACTCGCGCTCGGCCAGGCGTCGGGTGCGCTCGTCCTCGTACGCCGACGGGTCGACCGGCTTGCCCTCGATCGCCACCATGCGGCCGCGGATCATCGGCTGGATGGGCGGCACCGGCAGGCCCTCGGCGGCGAACAGCGCGGCGATGCCCGCGCGCTGGTCGGGCTGGATGTTGATCACGAAGCGGTTGGGCGCGTCCGGCGGCGCCATCCGCCGCCAGTTGTCGAGCAGATCGGCGCGCACCAGGGTGAGCAGCAGCAGCGCGGTCATGCCCAGGCCGAGCGCGGCGGCCTGGATCACGCTGCTGCCCATGCGCCGCCCGAGCGCGGCGATGCCGTAGCGCCAGCCGCCGCCGCGCAGGCTGCCCTGGCCCTTGAGCCGGCCGGCGAGCCTCAGCACACCCCACGCCGCAAGCGCGAACACGCCGAGCGCCACCGCGAAGCCCGCCGCCACCATGACACCGAGGCGCGCGTCGGCGGCGATCCAGAAGATCAGCCCGAGCAGCGCCGCCAGCCCAAGCCCCCAGGCCGCACCCGAGACCGGCTCGGCGAACTCGAACTCGCGCCGCAGCACGCGCAGGGTGCTGACCTTGCCCAGGCGCAGCAATTGCGGCAGCACGAAGCCGGCGAGCAGCGCCATGCCCACCACCAGGCCATGGGCGAACGGCAGCGGCGAGGGCGCGGGGAGCTCGGTGGCGAGCAGCTCGCGCAGCCCGCCCGCCAGCCCCCACTGCACCGCCCAGCCGAGCGCGGTGCCGACGAGCGCCGCGGCCAGGCCGAAGAGCAGGAACTCGCCGACCACGATGCCCAGCACCTGCGCCTGGCGCGCACCGAGCACTCGCATCACCGCGCAGCCGTCGAGGTGGCGCGCCATGAAGCGGCGCGCCGACAGGCCCACCGCCACCGCGGCGAGGATCACCGCGAGCAGCGCGGCCAGGCGCAGGAAGCGCTGCGCCTGGTCGAGCGCGGCGCGCACCTCGGGGCGGGCGTTATCGACCGTCTCGACGCGCTGGCCGCGGCCCAGGTTGGCGCGTGCCCATTTCTCGTAGGCCTCGACCGCCTGTGGCGTGCCGGCCACGTGCAAGCGCCAGGTGGCCCGGCTGCCCTCGGCGATCAGGCCGGTGGCGTCGAGGTCCTTCAGGTTGAAGATCGCGCGTGGCAGCAGGCTGAAGAAGTTGGCGCCGCGGTCGGCCTCGAAGCTGACCATGGCGCCGACGCGGAACTCGAGCTCGCCCAGGCCCACCTTATCGCCGGTCTTCACGCCCAGCTCGGCGAACAGGCGCTCGTCCAGCCACACCTCGCCCGACGCGGGCGCACGGCCCGCGGGGGCGTCGGCCTGGTTGGGGCCGGGCGCGAGGCGGATGGTGCCGCGCAGCGGGTAGCCGTCCTCCACGACCTTGACACCACCGAGCGCCGCGCCCTCGGCGGTGCTGGCCATGCTTGTGAACAGCACGGTCCTCGCGGTCTGCAGGCCGCGGCTGCGCGCCTCGTCGAGGAAGGGGGCGGGCCAGGGCTTGTCGGCGCGCAGCAGCAGGTCGCCGCCGAGCAGCTGGTTGGCCTCGCGGTCGAGCGCGCGCCCGACGCGGTCGGCGAGAAAGCCCACGCTGGTCAGGCTGGCCACCGCGATCACGATCGCCAGCCCGAGCAGGTGCAGCTCACCCGCACGCAGGTCGCGCAGCATCATGCGCAGGGCGAGACGCAGGTTTCGCATCATGCGGCCGGCCTCAGCGCGCCGCGCCCAGCAGGCGCTGCACCAGCGCGCACCAGTAGGCCACGCCCGCCGGCAGCACCTCGTCGTTGAAGTCGTAGTTGGGGTTGTGCAGCATGCAGCCGCCCTCGCCCGGGCCGTTTCCGACCCACACGTAGGCGCCCGGCTTCTCGAGGAGGAAATAGGCGAAGTCCTCCGCGCCCATGCTCGGGCGGCGGTCGGTGAACACGCGCTCCGGCCCCGCCACCGCGCGCGCGGCCTCGGCGCACAGCGCGGCTTCGGCGGCGGTGTTGATGGTCGGGGGGTAGCCGCGGCGGAACTGGAAGTCGACCTCGACGCCGTGGCTCTGCGCGATGCCCTCGGCCACCTGGCGCAGGCCGCGCTCGAGGCGGTCGCGCACCTCGGCGGAGAAGGTGCGCACCGTGCCGCACAGCTCGGCGCGGTCGGGGATCACGTTGTAGGCCTCGCCGGCGTGGAACTGGGTCACCGACACCACGCCGGCGTCGATCGGGTCGAGGACGCGGCTCACCAGGGTCTGCGCCGCCTGCACGAAGGCCGCGCCCGCCACCACCGGGTCCACGCCCAGGTGCGGCATCGCCGCGTGCGCGCCGACGCCGGTGAAGCGGATGTCGAAGCGGTCGGCGCTCGCCATCACCGCCCCGCTGTGGATGGCGAAGCTGCCCGCCTCCATGCCCGGCCAGTTGTGCATGCCGAACACCGCCTCCATCGGGAAGCGCTCGAAGAGGCCGTCGGCGATCATCGCCGGCGCGCCGCCCTCGCCCTCCTCGGCGGGCTGGAAGATCAGGTACACCGTGCCGTCGAAGTCGCGCCGCGCAGCCAGGGCCTCGGCGGCGCCGAGCAGCATGGTGGTGTGGCCGTCATGGCCGCAGGCGTGCATGCAGCCCTGGATGGTGGACTTGTGCGCGAACTCGTTGCGCTCGGTGATCGGCAGCGCGTCCATGTCGGCGCGCAGGCCGATCGCACGCAGGCCGCGGCGGCCGCGCACCACGCCGACCACGCCGGTGCCGCCGATGCCGCGGTGGGTCTCGATGCCGAGCGACTCCAGGTGGCGCGCCACCAGTTCGGCGGTCCGATGCTCCTCGAAGGCGAGCTCGGGGTGGGCGTGGAGGTCGCGGCGGATCGCGGTCAGCTTGCCCTGCAGGGGGCGGACGCTTTCGATGAGGCTCATGGCTGCACCGTGTTGTTGTGGTTTGTTGCGGGTGTTCGAGTGTAGTACAGGCGGAGGGGGGTGGCCCTTCGGCCGTGGAAGCACGATTGCCGGAGCGCGGGGCGATTGCTGGACGGCGCTATTCGCGGCTGCCGCCGCTCCTAGAGAACACCATCCCGGCTCCGTGGAATGCAGGAGCGCCCGAAGGCACGAAGACATACCGTCTCCGCTCGGCGAATTGTAGGAGCTCCGGCAGGCGCGAAAAATGTCGTCCCGGCTCGGCTCTGCGGATTGCCGGGCCTCCGGAATGCGCGAAAACATACCGTCCCCGCTGGGCGGATTGTAGGAGCGCCGGCAGGCGCGAACACGGCTGCAACGGCGGGCATGCGATCCAACTCCTGCGCTGCCCTTATCGCAACGGCCACCGCGTCGACCGAACGCCATCCCGGCCCTGGCGAGTCTGAAGCGCGAATCCGCCCGAAGTTCCCGCCCCCGGGACAAGCCGATTCGCTCCGCGGCAAAGTTTTCAGCGGCGGCGCTCGAATCCGGCCTGATAATTGCGCATGACCGAAATTCCTGACGATACCTCCGGGTGCCCCACCGGCGCGCCCGACGAAGCCGTGGCCCCACCCCTTGCCACCGAGCCCGCCCTGCCCTTCGACCACCTGCCCCTGCCTGCGGCCATGCTGGACACCCTGCGCCAGCTCGACTACCGAACGATGACCCCGATCCAGGCCGCCAGCCTGCCGCTGGCGCTCGCCGGGCACGACCTCATCGCCCAGGCCAAGACCGGCAGCGGCAAGACCGCGGCCTTCGGCTTGCCCCTGCTCGCCCGGCTAGACGTGCGCAAGCTCGACGTCCAGGCCATGGTGCTGTGCCCGACCCGCGAGCTGGCCGACCAGGTCACGCAGGAGATCCGCCGCCTGGCGCGCTTCGAGGCCAACATCAAGGTGCTGGCGCTGTGCGGCGGCACGCCGATGCGCCCGCAGCGCGACAGCCTGGAGCACGGCGCCCACGTCGTGGTCGGCACGCCCGGACGCATCATGGACCACCTCGAGCGCGGCAGCCTCGTGCTCGACGGCCTGAACACCCTGGTGCTGGACGAGGCGGACCGCATGCTGGACATGGGTTTCCACGACGACATCGCCTTCGTCGCCGGGCGCTGTCCCTCGGACCGCCAGACCCTGCTGTTCTCCGCCACCTACCCCGAGGGCATCGCCAGCCTGGCCGCGCGCTTCCTGCGCAAGCCGCAGGAGGTGAAGCTGCTCGAGCAGCACGCGCACAGCAAGATCCGCCAGCGCTTCTACGAGATCGAGCACCCGGCGCGACTGCAGGCGGTCGCGAAGCTGCTGTGCCATTACCGCCCGGTGAGCGCGCTGGCCTTCTGCAACACCCGCCAGCAGTGCCGCGACCTGGTCGAGTTGCTGCGCGCGCAGGGCTTCGCGGCGCTTGCCCTCAACGGCGAGATGGAGCAGCGCGAGCGCGACCAGGTGCTGATCCAGTTCGCCAACCGCAGCTGCTCGGTGCTGGTGGCGACCGACGTCGCTGCGCGCGGGCTCGACATCGCCCAGCTCGAGGCGGTGATCAACGTCGACGTCACCCCCGACCCCGAGATCCACATCCACCGCATCGGCCGCACCGGGCGCGGCGACGAGGAGGGCTGGGCGCTGAACCTGTGCAGCAGCGCCGACAAGCGCCGCGTCGCGAGCATCGCGCAGAGGATGGGCTTCGAGCCGGAATGGCATGCGCTCGACGAGCTGGAGGAAGACGCGAGCGCGACGCTGCAGGCGCCGATGACGACGCTGCTGATCCTGGGCGGGCGCAAGGACAAGATCCGTCCGGCGGACGTGCTCGGTGCGCTCACCGGCGAGGCGGGCTTCAGCCGCGAGCAGGTCGGCAAGATCACCGTCACCGATCAGAACACCTACGTCGCGGTCGTGCGCGCGATCGCGCGCGAGGCGGTGCGCCGGCTGTCGGCGGGCAAGCTCAAGGGCAAGAAGGTGAAGGTGCGCGCGCTGGACGTATGAAAGCCAGCGACTAAGGTGAATTGACGGACGACCGGGAGCGGAGCGGAGCGGAGAATCACAATGAAGCAGATCGACACTGCCCGGCTGGACCGCATCGTCGCCGATGCAAGGCGAGCAGCGGATGCCCGTGCCCAGGGATACCGCGAACGCGCGCTGAAGATCCACCTCTGGATCTGCGCGCGTTGCGGCCGCGAATTCACGCTCGCCAACCTGCCTGAGCTCACCGTGCATCATCGCGACCACAACCATGACCACAACCCGCCCGACGGCAGCAACTGGGAACTCTTGTGCATCTACTGCCACGACAACGAGCACCAGCGCGAACTCGAGGCACAGGCCGAAGGCCCCGCCGCCGCCCGCCCGGCCGACTTGGCGACGCATGCCCCGTTTGCCGGGCTGAAAGCCCTTCTGGAGCGCGGCAAGCGCTAACGCGCCGCGCGGAAGGTCGAAGCGGGGACGAAGATCGAGCGCGTCGGGCTGCAAGTCGGCGACGTCATCACCGAGTATGACGGGCCTGGCGTTAGAGCCTGAGGTCCTGCGCGCCCGCAGCCTTACGCTGGCCGCTACCCCAGTCTCGCGATCTGCGCGCGCAAGGCCTCGCATTCGGCCTCAAAGCCTGCGCGCGCTTCGGCAAAGTTCGCCTCCCAGCGCTCGACCTGAACGGCCTGGCGGTAAGCGGGATCCAGTTGCAGGGTCTGCACGGCAAGCATCAGGTCGGCGACCTGGATCTGCAGCTCGGCAACCCGACGCCTCACGGCGCTGCTTGCGGGAACGGTGCCCGCCTGCGCAGGGCTTGCCTCATCGCTCTCCCGTGCCCACCCCGCCAGCTCGGCGGTAATGCTCCGCAGCCCATCGAGGTCGCGCGCCTGATAGGCGGCCTGCACGCGCAGGAAGACGTCGTGCGCCTCGGCGCGTTCGGCCTCCTCCGCGCGGTCCGGGTGGCAACGCATGGCCGCTGCGCGATAGAGCCTGCGCAGTTCGTCCTGCTCGTCGTCGTCGAGCTCGGGCAGCGGCGTGGGCGTGTGCTCGGTGCTGCGGCGGTAGGCGTCGAAGTCCGCGTCGGCCTGGCGCGCCTGTTCCCGATCTGCCGTCGATCCCGAGCGCGCGGCCTTGAGGCTCAGGTACTGCTGGCGCAGGCGCAGGCACTCGCCCACCACGTCACCGAGGGCGAGGAACTGGTGCTGCTCGTAGCTGCGCACCTGCTGCTCCATGTCGGCGAGACGGGCGGTGAAGTCGAGCATCTGCGCCTGCAAACGGGCACAGCGCGCGAGCAGACGTTCGGCGTCCGGATCGGGCGCGGCGGCGATGGCGGCAGGCGCAACAGGATCGTCCTCGAGGCGTGTCGTGTCGTGACGTTCAGGCACCGGAACGAGCTCCGTCACGCCGGCCGGTGCTTCGGCACTCACTTCGGGAGTCTCTTCGGGACTTGCTTCGGCACTTGCTTCGGCAGTCGCGTGGGCAGCCGCTTCGGGCAGCACGGCGGGCGGCAGGTCGGGCGTCGGCTCGCGCGATATTTCGGGCGTGACCTCGTGCACCACCGGCACAGTCACGAGCGCGACCTGCGGCGAGGCGACTGCCACGGTTGGGGCGGTTGTGCCGCGGAAGAAGAGGCGATTGATGGCCACACGGATGCTTGCCAGGGACAGGCGGAAACCCAATTTCGGCCTCGGTTTGGTTTGGTGATGGAATCGACATGCGCCATGTTGCACGGCATCATAAAGTGATGACAACAGTTGTTGCTCAGGTGCTGCAGACGCCGGTTTATCCTTGACGCCCTCAAGTCCGCTCGCAGACTCCCAAACCGCGCTGTAACGACGCGCCCGCCGACCCCGCGCTGCCCGAGATCAACTGGAAGTCCTTCACCTTGAAGCTCTACTACGCCGACCATTTCGTGCTGCCCCTGCCCGAGGGCCACCGCTTTCCGATGGAGAAGTACTCGCGTCTGCGCGCGCGCCTGCACGAAAGCGGCCTGTTCGCCGATGACGACTTCCGCGTCCCACACGCCGCCAGCGACGCCGAGATCCTGCGCGCCCACGACGCCGGCTACCTCCAACGCGTTGCAGGCGGCACGCTGGACGCCGCCGAGGTGCGGCGCATCGGTTTCCCGTGGACTGCAGCGATGGTCGAACGCTCGCGCCGTTCGGCGGGCGCCACGCTGGCCGCCTGCCGCAGCGCGCTCAATCGCGAAGGCGGCGCGGCCTGCGCCGCCAACCTCGCCGGCGGCACCCACCACGCGCACCGCGACTTCGGCTCGGGCTTCTGCGTGTTCAACGACGCGGCCATCGCCGCGCTGGCGATGCGGGCCGAGGGCCGCGCCGGACGCATCGCCATCGTCGACTGCGATGTGCACCAGGGCGACGGCACCGCCGCCATCCTCGCCGACACCCCCGAGGTGTTCACCTGCAGCCTGCACGGCGCAAAGAACTTCCCCTTCCGCAAGCAGACGAGCGATCTCGACGTCGAGCTGCCCGACGACACCGGCGACGCGGCCTACCTCGCCGCGCTCGATGCCGCGCTCGACACCGTCTTCACCCGCGCCCGCCCGGAGCTGGTGATCTACCTCGCCGGCGCCGACCCCTATGCCGGCGACCGCCTCGGCCGGCTGGCGCTCAGCATCGAAGGGCTGCAGGCCCGCGACGAGCGCGTGCTCGGCGCCTGCCGGGCGGCCGGCGTGCCGGTCGCGGTGGCGATGGCGGGTGGGTATGCGCAGCCGATCGAGGACACGGTGACGGTGCACTTCAACACCATCTGCACCGCGGCGCGGACGATGCGGGAGGCTTGAGCGCTCGTGACTTTGCTCCTCGGCATCGACTTCACCTCCACCCCCCGCCGCGCCAAGCCAATCACCGTCGCCCACGGCCGGCTCGACGGTGCGCGCGTCGTGCTCGACGACATCGAGCGCTGCCCCGACTGGGCGGGATTCGAGGCGGTGCTCGGACGCCCCGGTCCCTGGCTGGGGGCCTTCGACTTTCCCTTCGGGCTGCCGCGCGAGGCGGTGGTCGACCTGGGCTGGCCGCAGACCTGGCAGGAGCTGGTGCGCCACTGCGCCGTCATGGGCAAGCCCGCCTTCCGCGCGGCACTCGACGCCTACCGCGAGACCCGCCCCGCCGGCCGCCGCTACGCGCACCGCAGCACCGACCTGCCCGCGCGTTCGCACAGCCCGTTGAAGCTGGTCAATCCGCCGGTCGGCCTGATGTTCCTCGAAGGCGCGCCGCGCCTGCTCGCCGCCGGCGTCCACGTGCCCGGAATGCACGCGGGCGATGCGACGCGGGTCGCGATCGAAGCCTACCCCGGGCTGCTCGCACGCCGCATCACGTCGGCCTCGTACAAGAGCGACGAGCGCCGCAAGCAGACGCCCGAGCGCCGCGCCGCGCGCGCCGCGATCGTCGACGCCCTCGTCCGCGGCGCCCCGTCTTCCGGCGGCCCGCAGCCCGCGCC
>NZ_AMXF01000168.1 GCF_000310225.1 Thauera phenylacetica B4P | reverse complement strand
CCAGCAGCAGCGCGCACGCCGCGCACGCCGCCCATCGCGGCAGGCCACGGCGGCCACCGCGGCCCGCCGGCGACGTGCGTTGGTCTCGTGTGCTCATCGGTCGTCCCCGGCAAAACCCTCGTGGCCCGCCTCGCCCGGCCCCGGCCGAGGGCGGCCGCGCCCGGTCAGCAGGAGCTGCGGCGAGGCGTCGAGCTCCTCGACCAGGTGACCGAAGCGCTGCGAGGTGGTGGTGAGCTCGCCGAGCAGGACGTCGAGCTGCGGCAGGGTGCGCTCGACCAGATCCTCCCCGGCGGCGCCTGCGCTGTGCTCCAGCCGTGCGGCCGCGTGGTCGATGCGGGCGATCAGGCGGCGCAGCTCGACCACGGCCGGTGCGGCTTCGGCAGCGCCGCGCTCGAGCTTGGCGAGCACGCCGCCGATGCGGGCGATGTTCGTCGGGCTCAGCGTGGCGCGCAGCGCGGCCAGGGTTGCCGGCAGCTCGGCCACGCCGCGATCCACACCGGCGGCGGCCGACTCCAGGCTGGCCAGCGCCCCCTGCAGGCGCTCGATCGTGCGTTCGTCGGCCAGGCGTGCGAGGCGCTCGCCGAGCGCCTGGAACTGGTCGAAGGCGGCGAGCGCACGCCCGGAGAGCGCCTCCACCAGGCCCGGCTGCAGCGCGATGCGCGGCGGCTCGCCGTCGGCCGCGAGCAAGGGCCTGCGATCCTCGCCGCGGTCGTCGAGCTGCACGAAGGCGAGTCCGGTCACGCCCAGCGTGCCGAGCGTGGCGGTGGTGCCCTGCGTGAGGGGCAGGTCGGCCGGCACGGCGATGCGCACCAGCAGCGTACGCAGGTCAGCAGGGTCGATCCCGATCGCGCGCACGCTCCCCACCGCCATGCCGCGGTAGCGCACGCGCGACTGCTCGCCCAGGCCGTTGATGTCGCCGTGCGCCTCGAGCACGAGCTCGCGCATCGGCACGCGCTGGTCGGAGAACCACCAGATCGCGAACACGATACCGGCACCGAGCACGATTGCGAACAGCCCGGCGGCGAGCGCGTGGGCACGGTTTTCCATGATTCAGCCTGCTCCTGCGCCGTTGGACCGACTGCGGCGCGCCTGCAGCCCGCGGAAGAAGCGGGCGACGAAGGGGTGGTCGAGGGCGAGCGTTTCGTCGAGCGACGCGTGGCTGACGATGCGGCGCTCGGCGAGCACCGCCACGCTCGTAGCCATCTGCGCAAGTGTATCGAGATCGTGGGTCACCAGCACCACGGTGAGCCCGAGCTCGCGGTGCAGCGCGCGGATCAGGCGGATGAAGCTCGCGCTGCGGTCGGGGTCCAGCCCGGCGGTGGGCTCGTCGAGCAGCAGCAGCTCGGGCTCGAGCGCGAGCGCGCGTGCGAGCGCCACGCGCTTGACCATCCCGCCCGAGAGCTCGGCCGGCATCAGCAGCGCGTGCGCCGCCTCCATCTCCACCATCTCCAGCTTGAGCGCGACCAGGCGGTCGATCTCCTGCCGGCTCATCACGCCGAGCTCGCGCAACGGGAAGGCGATGTTCTGCGCCACGCTGAAGGCCGAGAACAGCGCCCCGTGCTGGAACAGCACCCCCATGCGGCGCTGCCGCGCCAGGCGTTCGGCCGCCCCACCGGCGTCGAGCGCCTCGCCGAACACCTCCACGCCACCGGCGGCGGGTCGGGTGAGGCCGATGACGTGACGCAGCAGCGTGGTCTTGCCGCTACCCGAGCCGCCCACCAGGGCGACGATCTCGCCGGCGTGGATGGAGAGGTCGAGGCCCTCGTGCACGACGTTACGTCCGAAGCGGGTGACGATGCCTTCGAGGCGGACCACCGCATCGCGGCCGGCCGGGGCGGGATCGTCCAGCACCGGGGCGCTCACAGCGGCAGCCCGATCGAGCGCGTGGCGATCGCGAACACCGCATCGACCAGGATCACGACCGTGATCGCCGCCACCACCGAGGCGGTGGTGTGGGTCGACAGGCTCTCGGTGTCGGGCTGCACGCGCAAGCCGAAGTGGCAGGCGACGAGCGCGATCAGGAAGCCGAACACCGCGCCCTTGGCCAGCCCGATGTAGAGGTTGGCGACCGGCACCGCGTCGGGCAGCGCCTGCAGGAAGAAATGCAGCCCGATGTCGAGCTCGACCCACGCCGACACCCAGCCGCCGAAAAGCGCGATCGCCGAGGTCCACAAGACCAGCAGCGGCATCGCCAAGGTGAGCGCGACGACCTTCGGCAGGACCAGGCGCAGGCTGCGCGACACGCCCATCGCCGCGAGCGCGTCGATCTCCTCGGTCACCCGCATCACGCCGAGCTGCGCCGTCATCGCCGACCCGGAGCGCCCCGCCACCAGCACCGACACCAGCACCGGCCCGAGCTCGCGGATGATGCCCATGCCGAGGATGTTCACGATGAAGGCGTCCGCGCCGAAGGTGCGCAGCTGCAGCGCGGACAGGTAGGACAGCACCACGCCGATCAGGAAGCCCACCAGGGCCGAGACCGGCATGGCCCGGACCCCGACCTTGTAGAGGTTGGCCGAGATCTCCAGCAGCGGCCAGTCGCGCGGATGGTGCAGCAGGTGGCCGAGGTCGAGCACGAGGCGACCGAGCAGCGCGACGAACCCGGCGAGGTGGCCGGCAAAAGCCAGCAGCCCCGCACCGAGCAGCGCCACCCCGTCGAGGGCGGGGCTGCGCGCGGGGGTCGGCAGCGCATGGGCGGCGGACTGCTCGATGCGGCCGATGATCGCGCGCTGCGCCTCGTCGGCCTCCAGGGCCACGGGCCAGCGTTCTCCCCAGGCCTGCCACAGCAGCAGCGCGCCGAAGCTGTCCATGCGGCGCACCGCGCGCAGCGACCAGCGCGCGTCGCCGTGCACCGTGGCGAGCGCGACACGCAGCGCGGGCAGGTGCGCGTCGAGGCCGCGCAGGGTCCAGTCGCCGGCGAGGCGGATGCCCTCGGCCCCGGCCGCGAAGACCTCGTCGAGCGCGCGCCCCGCCATCGCTGCTCAGGTGGCGGGCGAGCGCAGGCTGAGCGCGCGGATGTAGAGCGCGCGCCCGAGCCCCTGCCACTGGCGCTGCTCCTCGTCGAGCGCGGCTGCGGTGAGCGGCAGCTTCTGCAGCCAGCCCGGCGCGGCGGTGAGGCTGAAGCCGCGGCCCTCGCGGCGCAGCGTGACGGGCGGCAGGCCACGCGCGTCGCGGGCGCGATGGATCACCACCGCCAGGCGCATGCAGGCGATCAGCAGCCAGTCCACGCTACCCGGGTCGATCGAGGCGACGCGCTCGAGCTTGCCGCGATGCGCCAGCACCAGGCGCGCCAGGCGGGCCTGGTCCATGCGCGAGAAGCCGGGCATGTCGGCGTTGCCGACGATGTAGGCGCTGTGCTTGTGGTAGCTCGAGTGCGCCACCGAGATGCCGATCTCGTGCAGCAGCGCCGCCCAGCGCAGGAAGCGATGGTCGTCGTGCTCGGGATCGGCGGTCTCGGGCTCGAGCTGCGCGAGCAGGTGGCAGGCGGTGTCGGCGACCTGCTGGGCCTGGCGCAGGTCGACGCCGTAGCGGCGCACGAAGGCGCTCACGGTGGCGTCGCGCAGGTCGTGGTGGTGGTAGCGCCCGAGCAGGTCGTAGAGCACGCCCAGGCGCAGCGCGCCTTCGGAGAACACCATGTGCTCAAGCTCGAACTCCTTGAAGATCGCGCTCATGATCGCGAAGCCGCCGAGGATCACCGGCAGGCGGTCGCCCTTGAGGCCGGCCAGGTCGATGTTGTCCAGGCTGCCGGCGCGCAGCAGCAGCGCCTTAAGCTTCTCCAGGCCCTCGCGGGTGATGCCGCTCGCGGACAGGCCGTTCTGCTCGAGGATCTCGACGATGGCCTTGGCGGTGCCGCTCGAGCCCACCGCCTCCTCCCAGCCGGCCTCGCGGTAGGCCGCCGAGATCGTCTGCAGCTCGCGGCGGGCGGCGAGCTCGGCCTCCTTGAAGGCGCGCTTGTCGATGCGGCCTTCGGGGAAGTAGCGCAGGCTGTAGCCCACGCAGCCCATGTAGCGCGACTCGAGCAATTGCGACTCGAAGCTCTTGCCGACGATGAACTCGGTGGAGCCGCCGCCGATGTCGACCACGAGCTGCTGGCGATGCGGATCCGGGAGCGTGTGCGCGACGCCGACGTAGATCAGGCGCGCCTCCTCGCGGCCGGCGATGATCTCGATCGGGAAGCCGAGCGCGGCCTCGGCGCGGATCAGGAACTCGGGCGCGTTCTTGGCCACGCGCAGCGTGTTGGTCGCCACCGCGCGCACCCGGGTGGGCGGAAAGTCGCGCAGGCGCTCGTGGAAGCGCTGCAGGGCGGCGACGCCGCGCTGCTGCGAGGCGAGATCCAGCATCTTGTCGGGCGACAGGCCGGCCGCCAGGCGGACCGCCTCCTTGAGGCCGTCGAGCGGATAGATCTGGTCGTTGACGATCCGGCCCACCTGCAGCCGAAAACTGTTGGAACCGAGGTCGATTGCGGCGATCAGATCTTGCATTGTGGTGTCGGCAGCTGGCACCCCGGGGCGCCGGAATGCGGGATTCTAACACCCCGCAAAAGGCATCCGAGCCACGCCGGCAGGGCATTTGCGGTGCACCAGGGCGGCGCCCGGGCAGTCATGAAACCGCAATGGAAATGTCACATAATCCCGAGCGAACTTCCGCGCACAGGAATCCCGAATGCACGCCGACCGCATGACCGCGAACTACCCGCCCGAACACTTCCTCAACCGCGAGCTCTCGCTGCTGCAGTTCCAGCGCCGCGTGCTGGCCCAGGCCGCCGACCCCACGGTACCGCTGCTCGAACGCCTGCGCTTCCTGTGCATCGTCTCCAGCAACCTCGACGAGTTCTTCGAGATCCGTGTCTCCGGCCTCAAGGAGCAGATCCGCATCGGCAGCCGCAAGTCGGGCGAGGACGGGATCGCGCCCGCCGAATTGCTCGAGCGCGTCAGCGACGAGGTGCACGAGATCATCTCCGAGCAGTACCAGCTGCTCAACGGCGACATCCTCCCCGCGCTGGAGAAGGAAGGCGTGGTCTTCCCGCGCCGCAGCCTGTGGACCGAGGCCCAGCGCGCGTGGATCCACAACTACTTCATGCGCGAGGTCATGCCGGTGCTGACGCCGATCGGGCTGGATCCGGCACACCCCTTCCCGCGCGTGCTCAACAAGAGCCTGAACTTCGCCGTCGAGCTCGAGGGTCGCGACGCCTTCGGGCGCGACTCGGGCGCGGCGATCGTGCAGGCACCGCGCGCGCTGCCGCGCGTGATCCGCCTGCCGCGCGAGCTGTGCGAGCAGGAGTATGGCTTCGTGTTCCTGTCCTCGGTGCTGCACGCCCACGTCGGCGAGCTGTTCTCGGGCATGAACGTGCTCGGCTGCTACCAGTTCCGCGTCACGCGCAACTCCGACCTGTTCGTGGACGAGGAAGAGGTCAAGGACCTGCGCACCTCGCTCAAGGGCGAGCTGCAGCAGCGTCACTTCGGCGACGCGGTGCGGCTCGAGGTCGCCGACAACTGCTCCGAGGAGATGGCGAGCTTCCTGCTGCAGCACTTCCACCTCACCCCGGGCGACCTCTACCGCACGCCCGGCATCGTCAACCTCGTGCGGCTGATGCAGGTCCCCGACTGGGTCGAGCGCCCGGACCTCAAGTACGCGCCCTTCGTGCCCGGCCTGCCGAAGGTGCTCGACAAGCGCCGCCAGGTGTTCACCGCGATCCGCGGCGGCGACATCCTCCTCCACCACCCCTTCCAGAGCTTCGGCCCGGTGATCGAGCTGCTGCGCGCGGCGGCCGACGACCCCCACGTGCTGGCGATCAAGATGACGGTGTACCGCACCGGCACCGACTCGGTGCTGATGGAGCACCTCGCCCGCGCCGCGCAGAAGGGCAAGGAAGTCACCGTGGTGCTCGAGCTGATGGCGCGCTTCGACGAGGAGGCCAACATCACCCTGGCCAACCGCCTCGAGGAGGTCGGTGCGCACGTGGTGTATGGCGTGTTCGGCTACAAGACCCACGCCAAGCTGCTGATGATCGTGCGCCGCGAGGAAGACGGCCTGCGCCGCTATGTGCACATGGGCACCGGCAACTACCACCCGCGCACCACGCGCTTCTACACCGACTTCGGCCTGCTCACCTGCAACAAGGAAATCGGCGAGGATGTCGCCACCGTGTTCAAGCAGCTCACCGGCCTGGGCAAGGCCACCGAGCTGCGCCACCTGTGGCAGGCGCCCTTCACCCTGCAGCCCAACGTCGTGGCGGCGATCCGGCAGGAGGCCGTGATCGCGCGCGAAGGCCGCCGCGGCCGGGTGATCGCGAAGATGAACGCGCTGCTCGAGCCCGAGACCATCGAGGCGCTCTACGAGGCCTCGCAGGCGGGCGTCGAGATCGACCTCATCGTGCGCGGCCCGTGCGCGCTGCGCCCGGGCGTACCCGGCCTGTCGGACAACATCCGCGTGCGCTCGGTGGTCGGGCGCTTCCTCGAACACCACCGCATCTTCCACTTCCACGCCGACGGCGCCGAGCACATGTACCTGTCGAGCGCGGACTGGATGGACCGCAACTTCTTCCGCCGCATCGAGATCGCCTTCCCGGTGCTCGACCCGCGCCTCAAGCGCCGCGTCATGAAG
This sequence comes from Thauera phenylacetica B4P, assembly GCF_000310225.1. Taxonomy (GTDB): domain Bacteria; phylum Pseudomonadota; class Gammaproteobacteria; order Burkholderiales; family Rhodocyclaceae; genus Thauera; species Thauera phenylacetica. The sequence continues at coordinate 2,543 of NZ_AMXF01000168.1, read as the reverse complement.
GAAGGCCTGCGCCCCTACCTCGGCGACAACTGCCAGGCCTGGGACATGCAACCCGACGGCAAGTACCGCCGCAAGCACCCCCGCAGCATCCGCCGCGCGGCGCAGCTCATCCTGTTGAAGGAACTCGCGGCGAGCAGTTGACCGGGCACGCCCGGGGCATGCGCCGGGCAAGGCCGCGCGCGTCCCCGCCGCGGCTTCGGCACGCCCCCTACTTGCGCTGCGCGTCGATGACGCCGGACACCTCGCGCACCAGGGTGATCGCGCGCTGCACCTGCTTGATGCCGCCGACCTCCATCGTGAAGCGCATGTAGGCGGTGCCCTTCTTGGTCAGGGTGTTGACCGCGATCACGTTGAGCTTCTCGCGCGACAGCACCTCGGAGATGTCGCGCAGCAGGCCCTGGCGGTCGCTCGCCTGGACGTTGATGTCGACCTGGTAGAGCGCGTTGCGCGTGTCGTGCGCCTTCTCGCCCCACTCGGCCGGGATCACGCGCTCGGGGTGCTTGCGCGCGAGGTCCTGGAAGTCGGCGCAGTCGACGCGGTGGATCGAGATGCCGCGGCCGCGCGTCACGAAGCCTTCGATCGCATCCGGCGGCGCGGGCTTGCAGCAACGCGACAGCGAGGTCATCAGCTTGCCCACGCCGTCGATCAGGATCTTGTCCTGGTTGTCGCCGGAGCGGCTGCGGCTGCGGCTGACCACGAACTCGGGTTCGGCCTCGGCTGCCGGCTCGGGCGCGCTGCCCTCGCGCAGCGCGGTCTGCATCGCGCGCGGCCCCACCTCGCCACGCCCGGCGGCCAAATACAGCGCCTCGGCGTTCTTGAAGCCGAGGCGCTCGGCCAGCCCGTCGATGTTGGCCTGGCCGTGGCCGTCGCGCTGCATCTCCTTGGTGACGAAGCTGCGCCCGCGCGAGAGGATCTCCTCCTCGTCGAGCTGGGCGAAGTACTGCTTGATCTTGCTGCGCGCACGCGAGGTGGCGACGTAGCCCTGGCGCGCATCCAGCCAGTCGCGCGAGGGGCCGCCCTCCTTGGCGGTGACGATCTCCACCGTCTGCCCGCTCTCGAGCGCGGTGTTGAGCGGGACGAGGTGGCCGTCGATCTTGGCGCCCCGGCAGTGGTGGCCGACGTCGGTGTGCAGGCGGTAGGCGAAGTCGATCGGCGTGGCGCCGCGCGGCAGGTCGACCACCCTGCCCTGCGGGGTCAGCACGTAGAGCGTATCGTCGAGCGAGGCGCGCTTGAGCTGCTCCACCCAGTGCGCGGCGTCGGTGACCTCGTCGCGCCACGACAGCAGGTTGCGCAGCAGCGCGATCTTCTCGTCGTAGTCGCCGCCCTGCTTGGCGCCTTCCTTGTAGCGCCAGTGCGCGGCCACGCCGAGCTCGGCGTGCTTGTGCATGTCGAAGGTGCGGATCTGCACCTCGAGCGCGCGCCCATCTCCGGCCAGCACCGCCGTGTGCAGCGACTGGTAGTTGTTGCCCTTGGGCTTGGTGATGTAGTCGTCGAACTCCTTCGCGATCGGCTGCCACATCTGGTGCACGATGCCCAGCACCGTGTAGCAGTCCTTGATCTCGGGCACCAGCACGCGCAGCGCGCGGATGTCGAAGACCTGCGAGAAGTCGAGCCGCTTCTTGCGCATCTTGTTGTAGATGCTGTAGATGTGCTTGGCCCGGCCGGTGATCTCGGCCTCGATCCCGACCGCGCCCACTTCCTTGCGCAGTCGGGCGATCGCATCCTCGATGAACTGCTCGCGCTCGATGCGGCGCTCGTCGAGCATCCTGGCGATGCGCTTGTAGGTCTCCGGCTCGATGAAGCGGAAGGAGAGGTCCTCCAGCTCCCACTTGAGCTGCCACACCCCCAGCCGGTTGGCCAGCGGCGCGTAGATGTCCAGGCTCTCGCGCGCCACCTCGACGCGGGCGTCGCCCGGCAGGTCGGTGTAGAAGCGCAGGGTCTGGGTGCGCGAGGCCAGCCGCACCAGCACGACGCGGATGTCCTCGACCATCGCCAGCAGCATCTTGCGCAGGACCTCGGTCTGCGCGCGGATCTCGGGCGCGCTCGCGTTGGTGGTGAGGCGGGTGAGCACGCGCAGGCCATTGAGCTTGTGCAGGCCGCGCACCAGCGTGGTGATCGCGGGGCCGAAGCGCGCCTCGATCTCCTCGGCCGGATCGTCGAGCTCTTCCCAGGCCGCGAACAACAACGCGGCCACCCGCGTCTCGGCGTCCAGGCGCAGCGAGGCGGCGATCAGCGCGGCGCCAATCGCGTGCGTCCAGGTCGGCTCGCCGGTGCCGAGCACCTTGCCCTCGTAGAGGTCGGCGATCCATTCGAGCGCGGCTTCGATGCGTTGGCGTTCGCCCTGCTCCAGGCCGGCAGCGAGCAGATCGATCGGAGGGGCGGTGTCGCCCTGGGAGATGGCGTGGGTGACGGAGACCATGACGCGGATTATCCCACAACGGGCAGAACTCGGACGGCCCCGGGCGGGACTCGGGCAGGCTGGCTCGGGTCCTGCCCGCCCGCGCCCGCGCGCACGCGGCGCCGGACTTGCGCGCGCGCGGCGG
>NZ_AMXF01000167.1 GCF_000310225.1 Thauera phenylacetica B4P | reverse complement strand
GGCGACCCCGGCCGCTACGGCGACGAGCCGGTGCTGCTCGCGCGCCTCACCGGCTGCCCGCTGGTGGTGGGGCACGACCGCCCGGCCGCCGCGCGCGAGCTGCTGCGCCTGCACCCCGAGTGCGACGTGCTCGTCGCCGACGACGGCCTGCAGCACTACCGCCTCGGCCGCGACCTCGAGGTGGCCGTGGTGGACGCGGCCACGCTGGGCAACCGCCTGCTGCTGCCCGCCGGGCCGCTGCGCGAGCCGCTCGCGCGCCTTGCCGACGTCGACCTGGTGCTGGCCCACGGCGCGCTCGACCCCGAGCTGCGCACGGCGATCGGCGACGTGCCGGTGTTCGACATGCGGCTCGCCGGCGAGGAGGTGGTCGCGCTCGACGACCCCGCGCGCCGCCTCCCGCTCGCGGCGCTGCGCGGCCGGCGGGTGCATGCGGTGGCCGGGATCGGGCGGCCGCAGCGCTTCTTCGAGCAGCTCGCGGCCGCCGGGCTGGAGGTGGTCGCCCACGCCTTTCCCGACCATCATCGCTTCGTCGCCGCCGATCTTGCCTTCGGCGATGCGTCGCCGATCCTGATGACCGCGAAGGATGCGGTAAAATGCCGCGCTTTCGCGCCTGCCGACTGCTGGGAATACCCGGTGCGGGCGCAGATCGGTTCCGGCGCCGCCGAACGCATCCTGGAGAAACTCGAAGATGGACGCACGTCTGCTTGAAATCCTCGTCTGCCCGCTGTGCAAGGGGCCGCTCGACCACCTGAAGGACAAGCAGGAGCTGGTGTGCAAGGCCGACCGCCTCGCGTATCCGATCCGCGACGGCATCCCGGTGATGCTGGACGAGGAGGCGCGCGCGATGAGCGCCGAGGAAGTCGACGCCCTGCGCAAGTGAGCGGCGACATGGCCGCGAACTTCCGCATCGTCGTCCCGGCGCGCTACGCCTCGACGCGCTTGCCCGCGAAGCCGCTCGCCGACATCGGCGGCAAGCCGATGATCGTGCGCGTGCTCGAGCGCGTCAGGGATGCCGGCGCGAGCGAGACCTGGGTCGCCACCGACCACGAGGGCGTGCGCGACGCCGTGCAGGCCGCGGGTGGCGCGGTGGTGATGACCCGCCCCGACCACCCCAGCGGCACCGACCGCCTCGCCGAGGTCGCGCTGGCGCGCGGCTGGGCCGACGAGGACATCGTGGTCAACGTCCAGGGCGACGAGCCGCTCATCGACCCGGCCATCGTCGCCGCCGTGGCCGAGGCGCTGGCGCAGGACGCGGAGGCCGCGATCGCCACCGCCGCGCACGCCATCCACGACCCCGCCGAGGTCTTCAACCCCAACGTGGTCAAGGTGGTGTGCGACGCCGCCGGGCGCGCGCTGTACTTCTCGCGCGCACCGATCCCCTGGGCGCGCGACGCCTGGGGCGGCGGCGAGCGCGACCTGCCCGCCGGCCTGCCGGTGCTGCGCCACGTCGGCCTGTACGCCTACCGCGTCGGCTTCCTGCGCCGCTATGCGGCGCTCGAGCCCTCGCCGCTGGAGCACTGGGAGGCGCTCGAGCAGCTGCGCGCGCTGTGGCACGGCCACCGCATCCGCGTGCTCGAGCTCGACCAGGCGCCGGCCGCCGGGGTCGACACGCAGGAAGACCTGGAGCGGGTGCGCGCGATCTTCGCCGCCGGAGGGGTTTGACCACCCGGCGCGCGTCGGTTAAGTTTCGGCTGCTTATTCGATAAGGAAACGGCCATTTTCGATGGCCGGCCATTCACGGGAGGGAGTATGCGTCTGATTCTGTTGGGACCGCCGGGAGCCGGCAAGGGTACGCAAGCCAACTTCATCAAGGAGAAGTTCGGCATTCCGCAAATCTCCACCGGCGACATGCTGCGCGCCGCGGTGAAGGCGGGCACCCCGCTGGGCCTGGAGGCGAAGAAGGTCATGGATGCCGGCGGCCTCGTGTCCGACGACATCATCATCGGCCTGGTCAAGGACCGCCTGCAGCAGGACGACTGCAAGGCCGGCTACATGTTCGACGGCTTCCCGCGCACCCTCCCGCAGGCGGATGCGATGAAGGACGCCGGCGTGCCGATCGACTTCGTGCTCGAGATCGACGTGCCCGACGCCGAGATCGTCGAACGCATGAGCGGCCGCCGCGCCCACCTGGCTTCGGGGCGCACCTACCACGTCAAGTACAACCCGCCCAAGGTCGAGGGCAAGGACGACGTCACCGGCGAAGACCTGGTGCAGCGCGACGACGACAAGGAAGAAACCGTCAAGAAGCGCCTCGACGTCTACCACTCGCAGACCAAGCCGCTGGTCGAGTACTACGGCAAGTGGGCGGCTTCGGGCGACGCCAAGGCGCCCAAGGTGCGCAAGATCTCCGGTCTCGGCGCGGTGGATGCGATCACCGCGAACGCCTTCGCAGCGCTGAAGTAAGCAGCACCCCGGCCGGGCTCGCCCGGCTCCAACCGGCGCGGCCGCGCCCCCCACGGGGCGGCGGCCGCGCGTGCTTTTGAACTCGCCGCAGTGTCCGCCCGGCGCGGCGTGCGGCAACGCTCGAACGAGGCCCGGCCGATGCGCCACCAGAACCTCCTGTATGCCCACTCCGGCGGCGTCACCGCCGTCATCAACGCCAGCGCCGCGGCGGTCGTCGCGGCTGCGCGCGCCTCGGGCCGGGTCGACAGGGTGTTTGCCGCGTGGCGCGGCATCGTCGGCGTGCTCGAGGAGGCCCTGGTCGACACCGCCTGCCTGGACGAGGCGGCGCTCGCCCGCCTGGCGCGCACGCCGGGCGGGGCTTTCGGCTCCTGCCGCTTCGACCTGCCGCACGACGACGGCGGCAAGGCGATGGATCGCCTGTTCGAGGTGTTCGACGCGCACGACATCGGCTGGCTGCTCTACAACGGCGGCAACGGCTCGATGGACGCGGTCGCGCGCATCCAGGCCGAGGCCGCGCGGCGCGGCCATGCGCTGGTGTGCGTGGGCGTGCCCAAGACGGTGGACAACGACATCGTCGGCACCGACTGCTGCCCCGGCTTCGGCTCGGCGGCGCGCTATCTCGCCACCTCGATGCTGGAGGCGGGGCTCGATACGGCGTCGATGGTGGGCAGCAAGGGCAGCGTCTTCGTCATGGAGGTGATGGGGCGCAACACCGGCTGGCTCGCCGCGGCGACCGCGCTCGCCGCGCAGGGCGACCCCGAGCGCGCGCCGCACATCGTGCTGGTGCCGGAGGCCGGCTTCGACGAGGCGGCCCTCCTCGCCCGCGTGCGCGAGATCACCGAGCGGCTGGGCTATTGCGCGGTGACGGTGGCGGAGGGCATCCGTCGCCCGGACGGCAGCCTGCTGATGGAGAAGTCGCGCGACGCGCGCGGCTACGTCCAGCTCGGCGGCGCCGGCCTGGCGGTGGCGCGGCTGATCAACGAGCGCCTGGGCTACAAGTTCCACTGGGCGATCCCGGACTACCTGCAGCGCTCGGCCGGGCACTGGCTGTCGGCCACCGACCGCGCGCAGGCCGAGGCGGTGGGCAGGGTGGCGGTGGAGTACGCGCTCGCCGGCAAGGGCGGGACCATGCCGGCGATCCGTCGCCTGCGGGATGCGCCCTACCGCTGGGATGTGGCGCCGGTGGACACCGCCGCGGTGGCCAACCTGGAGCGCGGGTTGCCGGACGGCTTCGTGCGCGCCGACGGGCTGCACGTGACCGCGGCGGCCTGCGACTACATGCGCCCGCTGATCGAGGGCGAGATCGCGCCGCCGGTGGTCGCCGGCCTGCCGGACTACGGGCGCTGGGATTGGGCCACGGTGGCGCGCAGGCTGCCCGCGTGGCAGGCCTGAGGCGGGGGCACGGGCCGCGGCGTGCGCGTGCGGGGCTGCGCCCGAGCCGGTAGCGCCACTGTGCAGGGATGGATCAAGTGATGCGGAACCTCAATCTCGTCGTCGCCGGCGTTCTCTTCCTGGGCCTGCAGTGGGGCCTCGACGGCCTGCCGGATCGCGCCGGCGCCGGGCTCGCGCTGCTCGCCACGATCGCCTGGCTGTGGCTCACCGAGGCCTTGCATGTGAGCGTGACCGCGCTGCTGGTGCCCCTGCTCGCCGCCGCGAGCGGGGTGCTCGCCTTTCCCGAGGCCTTGCTGCAGTTCGCCGACCCGGTGGTCTTCCTCTTCCTCGGCGGCTTCGCGCTCGCCGCGGGCCTGCAGCGCCAGGGCCTGGACCGCTGGATGGCGGGTCAGGTGCTGCGCCGCGCGGGCGCCAGCTTCGGGCGCGCGGTGCGCTGGCTGTTCTGGCTGACGGCCTTCCTGTCGATGTGGATCAGCAACACCGCGACCGCGGCGATGATGCTGCCGCTGGCGCTCGGCCTGCTCGCGCCGCTGCCGCTCGACGAGCACCGGCGCACCTGGATGTATGTGCTGCTCGGCGTGGCCTTCTCCGCCAACATCGGCGGCATCGGCACGCTGGTCGGCAGCCCGCCCAACGCGATCGCCGCGGCGGCGGTGGGCATGGGCTTCGCCGAATGGATGAGCTGGGGCCTGCCGCTGGTGCTGGTGCTGATGCCGCTGATGGAGATCGGCCTGCGCCTGGTGCTGCGGCCGCGGCTCGACGTGATGGTGACGCCGCCGCCGGCACCGGGTGGCTGGACGACGGCGCAGCAGAAGATGCTCGCGCTGTTCGGCTTCACCGTGCTGCTGTGGGTCTTCGGCGCGCCGCTCGGCGCCGCGCTCGGCTTCGCCCAGGGCTACGACGCCGCGGTGGCGCTGCTCGCGCTGGTGCTGCTGCATGGCCTGCGCCTGGCGGGCTGGCAGGACGTGGAGCGCAGCACCGAGTGGGGCGTGCTGCTGCTCTTCGGCGGCGGCCTGACGCTGAGCAAGGCGCTCGCCGCCAGCGGCGCGGCGGCCTGGCTCGCCACCCAGCTCGGCGGTCCGCTCGCCGCGCTGCCGGCCTGGGTGTGCATCGCGCTGATGGTGCTGTTCGCGCTGCTGCTCACCGAGGTCACCAGCAACACCGCGAGCGCGGCGCTGCTCATCCCGCTCTTCCTCGGCCTCGCCCCGCACGTCGAGCGCGCGCCGCTGGCCGTGCTGGTCGCGGTCGGCACCTCGTGCGCGTTCATGCTCCCGGTTGCCACCCCGCCCAACGCGATCGTCTTCGGCAGCGGCCACGTGCCGCAGCGCATGATGATCCAGGGGGGGAGCGGGGTGACCGCGCTGGTCTACCCGGCGCTGGTGCTGGCGGCGCTGATTGCGCTTGCGTGAGGCGTGAGGAGCAAGGCGTGAGGAGCGAAGCAAGCCCTCCGGCGCCCGGCCGTCACCGAGCTGCAAGAAGGCCGCGAGCGCTGCAGCCCCCGCCGCTCCTTACACCTCACGCCTGACCCCTCACGCCGCCGCCGTTTCCCCTGCCGCCGCTCCGCGCTCCGGCATGTAGGCTGCCACCTGGCACAGGATCGCGGCGATGTAGGGGATGCACTGCAGGCACAGGATGCCGACCCACAGCTGCGTCTCGAGGTTGGCCGCGCCGCGCTGGGCGACCAGGGTGGCGGCGCCCATCAGCAGCGCGACCAGCATGCCGATCTCCTCGCGGATCGGGTTGAAGAAGGCGAGCGCGCCGCCGCCGCGCCAGCCCTTGGGCGTCACCACGAACACGCCCTTCTTCTTCACCAGACCGGCGAACACGCCGCGCGCGATCGCATGTGCGAGGCCCACCGACAGGATCGAGGCGCCGAGGATGTCCTTCCACGGACAGTCCATGGTGCGCCGGTAGAGGATGGGGCCGAGCGCGGCCTTGAAGATCATGAAGCCGAAGATCGGCAGCGCGAGCGACACCACCGGCAGGCCGAAGGCCTTCGGGAAGAGCAGGATGCCCAGGGTCCACAGCAGGCTGCCGAAGGCGAACACCAGCTGCAGCGCGTCGCCCAGCCAGGCGAACCAGCCGGTGAGGAAGTGGTAGCGCTGCGCGAGGTTGAGGGTGCTGCGCCCGATCATGTGTGGGAGGTGTGCCTTGAGGATCTGCATCGCGCCGAAGGCCCAGCGGAAGCGCTGGCTCTTGATCGCGGCGAAGCCAGAGGGGGTGAGGCCGCGGCCGAGGATGTGGTCGATGTAGCGCGTGTCGTAGCCCTTCTCGATCAGGCGCAGGCCGAGCTCGGTGTCCTCGCAGATGCACCACTCGGACCAGCCGCCGACCTCTTCCAGTGCGCGCCGGCGCACCATGGTCATGGTGCCGTGCTGGATCAGCGCGTTGCGCTCGTTGCGGTGGTGCATGCCGATGCGGAAGAAGCCGTCGAACTCCCAGTTGCACATGCGCTTGAAGGGCTGGCCCTCCCAGTCGCGGTGGGCCTGCGGCGCCTGCACGACGGCGACCTGGGGCTGGTCGAAGTGCGGCACCAGGCAGGCCAGCCAGTCGGGATCGACCACGTAGTCGGCGTCCACCACGCCCACCACCTCGGCGCGCGGGTCGGTGACCTTGAGGCCGTAGTTGAGCGCGCCGGCCTTGAAGCCGGGCCAGTTGGCGAGGTGGAAGAAGCGGAAGCGCGGGCCGAGCTCGGCGCAGCGGCGCTCGAGCGGCTTCCACAGCGCCTCGTCGCGGGTGTTGTTGTCGAGGATCAGGACCTCGAAGTTCTGGTAGTTCATCTCCGCCAGGCTGTCGATGGTGGCGATCACCATCTCGGGCGGCTCGTTGTAGCAGGCCAGGTGGATGGACACGAAGGGCTGCTGCTCGGGCGGATGTGGCGGCAGCGGGGTGAAGCGGCGCGCCCATTTCTTCTTGAACAGCACCTCGCCGAACTCGAAGCCGTGGGAGAGCAGCACCGCCGCGGTCATGCAGGTGGCGCTGATCAGCAGCACCAGGCCGATGAGGTCGCGCTGGGTGAGGTAGTACTCGACCGGCACGTTGATGCCGATGATCAGGGTCGAGATGCAGGCCTGGATCAGCGCGGCGAGGAAGAGGCGGCCACCGACGCTCCAGCCGGGCAGGAAGAAGGCGGCGAGCATCATCGGGATGAAGGCGAGCGCGGCGGCGTTGCTGGCCTTCTGCGACCAGTAGGGGTCGCGCTCGACCAAGCCCTCGAGCTGGTACTTGGCCTCGCGGTCGGCGTTGAACATGCCCCAGTAGGGGCCGGCCCAGCCTTCGACGTCCACCTTCCACGGCTGGTCGATCGCCTCCATCAGGAAGTAGTCGATGCGCGCGGTGCGCGGATGGGCGAGGAACTCGCGCACGAAGCGCGCCTGGTTGTCGAGCGAGGGGATGGCGGCGTCGATGGTCGGGCCACGGCTCGGCCAGCCGACCTCGCCGACGACGATCTTCTTGCGCGGATGCGCGCGTGCGACCTCGTCATAGCGCTGGAAGGCGTACTCCACCGCCTTGTCCACCGGCAGGCCCTCGTGATACGGCAGCAGGTGCACGGTGATGTAGTCGACGTGCTTGGCGAGTTCGGGGTAGCGCAGCCAGACGTGCCAGGGTTCGGCGGTCGACACCGGCTTGCGGATCGCCTTGCGCACCTCGTCGAGATAGACGATGAGCTCGTCCACCGTGACGTCGCCGCGCAGGATGGCCTCGTTGCCGACCATGACGCGCTCGACGTGGCGCATCTTGCGCGCCGCCTCGATCAGCCCGCTCACCTCGCGCGCGTTGGAGTCGGGGCGGGCGTCGATCCAGGCGCCGGCGGTCACCAGCATGTCGCGCTCACCGGCGAGACCGAGCAGCTCGGGCAGGTCATTGACGCCGTAGGTGCGCAGGCCGTCGGAGTAGCGCCCGAGCAGGTCGAGGTCGGAGGCGAGCTCGGCGCGCGTGGGGTAGGTCCCCTTGAGCGGGCTCTGGTCGCGCTGGAAGCCGTTGTAGGCGAAGCCCTTGATGCTCTGGTTGGTGCCGATGAATTCGGTGCTGCGGTTGAGCTGCTGCCAGATCCAGTATTGCGCGAAGGCGACCACCGCGGCGATGGCGATCGCGGTGAGGATGCGGGCTGCGAAGGAGGCGGCGTTCTTCATCGTGGTTCCTGGGCGCCGTCCTGCAGGAACGGCGCGGATGCATTGCGAGGGCCTCGTGGGCCGCGGGTCGGGGCGGGCGTGGGCGGATGCGGCCGGTGTCGCGTGCGGGCGCTGCGCTGCCGCAATCGCGGACCCGGCCGCACTGTGACAAAATGCGCGCGCCCGACGAGGCGTCCGTCCTTCACTCCGACGGCGCGCATTTTATTCGCCATTTCAGCCCCTTACGAGCCGCTCGGGGTGCCAATTTGCAACACTTTGCGCGTCTTTTCGGCGTGTGCTGATTTTGAAGGGAAAGCGTATCCCAATGCCAACTAATTTGCCCAAATATGGCGTCGCCCGTCCGCTCCTCGCCGGCCTCGTGCTGGCGGCGCTCGCGCTCTGGCTGCGCCACGGCGTGCTCGAGGCCGGCCTGCTGCCGCGCGACTGCACGGCCGCCGACGCGCCGGCGCTGGCCTGCCTGTTCAAGCAGGCCTTCGTGCATAGCTTCCTCGACCAGCGCATCGGCTGGGTGAGCCTCGCCGCGGGCGTGCTCGCCTTCGTGCGCGCCAGCCGCGGCCTGGCCTGGGCGGGCTGGCTGTGCGGGGTGGCCGGGCTGGTGCTGTACAGCTACGACCCGGCCGCGGTCGGCGCCTTACTCGCGCTGCTCGTATTGGTGCGGCCGCACCAGCAGCACGGGCAGGGCCAGGGCGAGGCCGGTGAGCAGCCAGGCGATCGCCTGCGGGTTGGCCGGCTCGCTTGACCAGCGCGCGACCACGCCGATCAGGATCACCAGCGCCAGGGTGATCTCGGCGCGCGTGGTGCCACTGCGCCACCAGCCGACGACGCCGAGCACCACCGCGGGGACGAGGTAGAGCAGGGTGGGGAAGTCGCGATAGCGCGGATCGACCCACAGCAGCAGCGCGGCGACCGCCGCCGCGAACAGCAGCAGGCCGCGCAGCATGCCGAGCGACGCGGCCTTGGAGCGCAGGCGCTCGCCACGTCGCAGGATGCGTGCGGCCAGGCCGGTTTCGGGCACGGGCTCGCCATACCAGCGCGCGAGCGTGAGCGGCAGCAGGGCGCCGAGCACGGCGACGCCGCCGAGCAGGCTCCATTCGAGCGCGTCGCGGTAGGCCAGGTGGGCGTGCTCCCAGTGCAGCACGGCGACCATGCCGCCGAGCGCGCCGGCGGCCGCGATCGCGCTCGCGCGCAGGCAGCGTGTGCGCCGGCCGGTGGCCGCGAGCAGGAAGGCGAGCACGCCGCCCAC
>NZ_AMXF01000166.1 GCF_000310225.1 Thauera phenylacetica B4P | reverse complement strand
CGCGGTGGCTCGACGTTGCGCGCTCCGGCCGGGCGCGCAGGGCCAGGCTGCAGCCCGGCGGCCGGCGCAGCTGCGGCCGGGGGGAACACCGGCGCGCGTTGGGTCTCGGCTCGTGACGTCACGATCGTGGCTGCCATCCCGGTCGCCGCAGGCGCGCTGGCTTCCTGTTCGAACGCCTCCTCCGTCGCGTCGGCCGCCGCCTGCCGCGCGCGCAGGCGCCAGATCGGGCCCAGCCCCATCTCGCGCAGCACCGCGTCGCGGCGGGAGGACAGGCGCGGCGCCATCACAGCGCGCGCCTCATCACGACCGCATCCTCGCGCCCGTCGGCCGCGGGGTAATAGCCGCGCCGGCGACCGATCTCGACGAAGCCGCTGCGCGCGTAGAGGCGCAGCGCGGCGGTGTTCGAGGGCCGCACCTCGAGGTAGAAGTCGCAGGCGCCGCGCGTCCGCGCGCCCTCCGCCAGCCAGTCGAGGAAGCGCGTGGCCAGGCCCTTGCCCTGCAGCGCGGCGACGATGCCGATGTCGAGCAGGTGGGCCTCGTCGAGCACGTTCATCACGATCGCGTAGCCGGCGGACACGCCATCGCACGAGAGCACCCAGGCGTCGTAGCCGCTGGCGAGCGAATCGGCGAAGTTGCCGCGCGACCAGGGGTGGGCGTGGAGCTCCGCCTCCCGCTCGCTGACCCAGTCGAGGTCTTCCTCGCGCATCGACGCGAAGGCGAGCGCCTGCATCAGGCGCGCCCTCCGCGCGCGAGACGCTCGGCGGTGGTGAGGGCGACCTTGTCGCGCACGTACAGCGGCGCTGCCAGCTCCGGCGCCACCAGCCGGCCTGCGCGCGCCTGGATGGCGCCGAGGCGGGCGACCTCTTCGGCGCGCGGATGCAGGTCGGGCAGGCAGGCGACGAGGCGCCCGGCGGTTCTTGCCTCGAGCTCCTCCGGCCAGGCGCGGAAGGCCGATCCCGCCGCGCTCCACTCGCCCGGCGGCAGCTCGAGCTCGAGCGGCGCGCAGCAGCGCGGCACGCCCTGGGGCTGGGGGACGCCTGCGGCGTCGGTCACGAAGGTCGCACAGTAGATCTCGCCCATGCGCGCGTCGGTCGCCACCAGCACCCGCGCCGCGCCCACCTGCAGCGCGAGCGCCTGCAGGCTTCCGATCGCGGCCACACCGAGATCCGCCGCCAGCGCGATGCCCTGCGCGACGCCGCAGGCCAGGCGCAGCCCGGTGAAGGCCCCGGGCCCGGCGCCGAAGGCGACCGCGTCGAGCTGCGCCACGGCGAGCCCGGCCTCGGCGAGGAGCTCGCGCAGATCGCGCAGCACCGCCTCGGAATGATTGGCCGCGCCCTGGATGCGCCGGACGAGCAGCTCGTCGCCGTGCAGCACCGCGACGCTGCCGTGCTCGGTGGCGGTTTCGATGGAGAGGATGTTCATGGGGCCGCCATTCTACCGGCAGCACGCCGTTTCGTACGCCGAAGGACCCATGCTGGCGTGGCGGCAGCCGCGGAGCCGCGCTTGCGATACCCACCGCGCACGTTTGACCGCCCCATTCGCCGCTCCTGCCGGGGCTCCCGCACGGGCGCTCAGCGCTGCGGCTTGCGGCCCGGCTCCTCGCGGTAGGCGCCGCGGGCGGCGTCGCGCATGTGGCGACGCAGGTCGGTGCGCTCTTCCTCGCTCATCCGCCGGCGCTCGCGCGCGCCCTCGCGGTCCTTGCGCTGGTCGCTCAGGGTGTCGCGCCACTCGCGACGCTCCCCCTCGCCGGCCGGACGGAAGCGCTGGGACTGCTCCTCTCCGCCGACGTGGAAGCGCAGCTGCGCCCTCGCCTCGGTCGGGGCCAGGGCACAGAGCACCAGCGCGCCGCAGACGATGGAGGCGCGCACGCCCGCAAGCGGGGCCGCGTTCGGCGCGAAGGGAGTGAAGGAAGACGGAACCGGCAAGGAAGTCATGAAGGCGGGGCGCAGGTCCCGCTCGCCCTGTGGAGGCGCGGCACCCGCGGAGAAAAGCGATGACTGCACCTTACGGCAAACCGGCCGGTGCGCAAAGCCTCCGCCTCCGGTCCGCAAACTGCTTTGTAAGGCGATATTGCCTGCTCGTCCGAGCCTTACGAAGGGTTACCGCAACGGCCCCGCCGCGAGCGCCGGGAAGGCTGGCACCGTCCCGCGAGTCAGGCTAGCATTCCACTCATGAACCAGAAAAATCGCTATCGCATTCTCGTGGTGGATGACGACGCGCGCCTGCGCGAGTTGCTGTCCCGCTACCTGCAGGAGCAGGGTTTCTCGGTGAAGGCCGTCGGCGACGCGCCGATGATGGATCGCGCCCTGCACCGCGAGCACTACGACCTGATCGTGCTCGACCTGATGCTGCCCGGCGAGGACGGGCTGGCGATCTGTCGGCGGCTGCGCGCGGCCGAGAACCAGATCCCGGTCATCATGCTCACGGCGAAGGGCGACGACGTCGATCGCATCGTGGGCCTGGAGATGGGCGCCGACGACTACGTCGCCAAGCCATTCAACCCACGCGAGCTGGTCGCGCGCATCCAGGCGGTGATGCGCCGGCAGCCGCAGACGCTGCCGGGCGCGCCTACGGCCGAGGACGAGATCGTGGTCTTCGGCCGGGTGAAGGTGAACCTGGGCACGCGCGTGCTGGTCCGCGACGGCGAGGAGATCCAGCTCACCACCGGCGAGTTCTCGCTGCTCAAGGTGCTGCTCACCCACCCGCGCCAGCCGCTGTCGCGCGACAAGCTCATGGAGCTCGCGCGCGGGCGCGAGTACGGCGTGTTCGACCGCGCGATCGACGTGCAGGTCTCGCGCCTGCGCAAGCTGGTCGAGGACGACCCGGCCAAGCCGCGCTACATCCAGACCGTCTGGGGCTTCGGCTACGTCTTCGTGCCCGACGAGCAGCGGAACGGAGAGGACAGCGGCGAGGGCAAGGGCGAAGCCCCCGAATCGCCCTCCGGCGGCGAGGACTGATGGCCGGCTCGGCCGAGGCCAGCCCGGCGCGCAAACGCCTGCTGCCGAGCACGCTGCTGTGGCAGACCTTCCTGCTGGTCGGCTTGCTGCTGGTCGTCGCGCTCGGCAGCTGGGTGCAGATCTTCCGTTACTTCCAGGAGCCGGCGCGCGCCCGCGACGTCGCGCAGATGGTCGTGTCGGTGATCAACCTCACCCGCACCGCGCTGATCAACGCCGACTTCGACCGCCGCATCGATCTGCTGATCGACCTGGCCGCGCTCGAAGGCATCCGCATCTATCCGGCCGAGGCCACCGACGAGCTCGCGCCGCTCGCCGACACCCGGCCGCTGCGCCTGCTCACCACCGACGTGCGCCGCCAGCTCGGCGACCACACCCGCTTCGCCTCGCGCTGGAAGACGCTCGACGGCTTCTGGGTGAGCTTCCGCCTCGACCCTGACGACGCCAACGACGAATACTGGGTGATGCTGCCGCCCGAGCGCATCGAGAACCCGGACGACTTCGGCTGGCTGGGCTGGGGAGGCGGCGCCCTGCTCGCCGCCCTGCTCGGCGCCTTCCTGATCGTGGCGCGGGTGAACGCGCCCTTGCGCCAGCTCGCGCGCGCCGCGCGCATGGTGGGCAGCGGCGAGCGCCCGCCTCCGCAGCCCGAGAGCGGCCCGCAGGAGATCGCGCTTGTCGCGCGTGCCTTCAACCAGATGGCGGGCAATCTCTCGCGCATGGACGAGGATCGCGCGCTGATCCTCGCCGGCGTCTCCCACGACCTGCGCACGCCGCTCGCGCGCCTGCGCCTGGGGATCGAGATGACGGGCGCGCCCGACGACGAGGTCACCGCGATGGTCGCGGACATCGACGAGATGGATCGCATCATCGGCCAGTTCCTCGACTTCGGCCGCGGCGACGCGCAGGAGCCCACCGCGGCGATCGACCTCGCGACCCTGGCCCGCGAGGTGACCGAGCCCTACCGGCTGCGTGGCGTCGCCCTGCACCTCGAGGTCCCCGAGAGCCTGTTCGCCCAGGTACGCGCGCTGTCGATCCGGCGCGCGCTCGCCAACCTGATCGACAACGCGCTGCGCTACGCCGGCGCGAACGCACCGCTGGAGGTGACGGTCTCCAGCGCGGGTGGGCAGGCACGCATCGAGGTCGCCGACCGCGGCCCCGGCATCCCCGAGAGCGAGATCGAGCGCATGCGCCAACCCTTCACGCGGCTGGAGAAGGCGCGCAGCAACACCAAGGGCGCCGGGCTGGGCCTGGCGATCGTCGATCGCGTCATACGCGCGCACCACGGCCGGCTCGAACTGTCGGCGCGCGCCGGCGGCGGATTGTGCGCCGCACTGTGCCTGCCACTCGCGGCGCCCGCCGGCGAACAGGATAGAATGCGGCGCTCCGCGCACAGCGAACCGGACCGACCATGAAATTCCTCTTCGATCTCCTGCCGGTGATCCTCTTCTTCGCCGCCTACAAGGTCGGCGGCGCCAACCCCGAGGCCTCGCACGCGCTCGCTGCGGGCTGGCTGGGCGACGGCATCGCGGTCTCGCAGGCCCCGATCCTGATCGCCACCTTTGTCGCCATCCTCGCCACCTTCCTGCAGATCGCGCTGGTGTGGGCCAAGCACCGCAAGGTCGACACCATGCTGTGGATCAGCCTGGCGATCATCGTCGTGTTCGGCGGCGCGACGCTGTTCTTCCACAACCCCACCTTCATCAAGTGGAAGCCCACCGCGCTGTACTGGCTGTTCGGCGCGGTGCTGCTCGGCTCGGCCTGGCTGCTCGGACGCAACCTCATCCGTGCCATGCTCGAGGCGCAGATCAAGCTGCCCGACCCGGTGTGGGCGCGGCTCAACCTCGCCTGGGCCGGCTTCTTCATCGCCATGGGCGTGCTCAACCTCTGGGTCGCCTACAACTTCAGCGAAGAGGCCTGGGTCAACTTCAAGATGTTCGGCGGCATGGGGCTGATGCTGGCCTTCGTGCTCGCCCAAGGGTTCTACCTGTCCCGCCACATGGAAGAGGAAAGCAACTGATGTTCTACGCCCTGATCGGTGAGGACGCTCCAGGCGCGCTCGAGACGCGCCTGGCCGTGCGTCCGCAACACGTCGCGCGCCTCGAGGCCTTGCGCGACGAAGGCCGCCTGCTGCTCGCCGGCCCGATGCCCGCCATCGACTCGCCCGACCCCGGCCCGGCGGGCTTCGCCGGCAGCCTGATCGTCGCCGAGTTCGACTCGCTCGCCAGCGCCGAGGCCTGGCTGCGCGAGGACCCGTACGTGCAGCAAGGCGTGTTCGCGCGCACCACCGTGCGCCCGTTCCGGAAGACCCTGCCGTGAGCACGACGAGGGTCGAACGCATCCGCGCCGCGCTGCAGGAACGCTTCGCGCCGACACGACTCGAGGTCGGCGACGACAGCGCGCTGCACGCCGGCCACGCGGGGGCCCGCGAGGGCGGCGGGCACTACCGCGTTTTCATCGTCTCGGAGGCCTTCCAGGGCTGCAGCAGAGTGCTCCGGCAGCGTATGATCTACGACGCGGTCGGGGACATGATGCACAAGGACATCCATGCCCTCGCCATCCGCGCGCTAACGGCCGCCGAGGCCGAATCACAAGGACATTGAAGGAATCTCCATGAAACATTTCCCGAGCCGTCTCGCCATCACCCTGCTCGCCGGCTTCCTCGCGCTGCCCGCCCTCGCCGCCTCCCCGGTGGCCAAGGTCAACGGCGTCACGATTCCCGGCGAGCGCGCCGAGGCCATGCTGACCGAGCAGCGCGCCCAAGGTGCGCCGGATGGCGAGCAGCTGCGCAACGCGGTGCGTGAAGAGCTGATCCGCCGCGAGGTGCTGAGCCAGGAAGCGGGCAAGAAGGGCCTGGACAAGAAGGCGGACGTCAAGGCGCAGATGGAGATGGCCCGCCAGGCCATCCTGATCCGCGCCTACCTGCAGGACTACGTGCGCGCCAACCCGATCAGCGACGCCGACCTGATGAAGGAATACGACTCGATCAAGGGCCGCATGGGCGACAAGGAATACAAGCCCCGCCACGTGCTGGTCGAGACCGAGGACCAGGCCAAGGCGATCATCGCCCGCCTGCAGAACGGCACCGCCTTCGAGGAAGTCGCCAAGGAGTCGCGCGACCCCGGCTCCAAGGAGCGCGGCGGCGAGCTCGGCTGGAGCAACCCGGCCATGTTCGTGAAGCCGTTCTCGGACGCCATGGTCCAGCTCGAGAAGGGCAAATACACCGCGACCCCGGTCAAGAGCGACTTCGGTTACCACGTCATCCAGCTCGACGACGTGCGCGACGTGCAGCCGCCCCCGTTCGAAGAGGTCAAGCCGCAGCTCCAGCAACGCCTGCAGCAGCAGAAGGTCGAGCGCCATGTGCTCGAGCTGCGCGAGAAGGCCAAGGTGGAATAAGCCCTCCTCGTTCGCGCCTGCCGGCACTCCTGCATGAAACCCGGCGCCGGGGTGGTGGGAGGCGCAACACCGAAGACAAGAAAAACCCGCTGCGGGGACACGCCCGGCAGCGGGTTTTTTGTGTCCCGCCCCCGCGCTCCTGCGCGGGGGCGACGACTGGTCAGAACAGCTCTTCGGTCAGCTCGAGCGCGCCCGGCGCGCCATTGACGACCGTGTAGGCCAGGCCGCCGGCCTGCGCGAGGACGTGGTCTGCGTAGAAGCGCGCGGTGACGATCTTGGCCTTGTAGAAGCCGGCATCGCCCTCGGCCGCTTCGAGCTTGCGCCTGGCGACCAGCGCAGCGCGCGCCATCTGCCAGCCACCCGCGACGATGCCGAGCAGCTTCAGGAAGGGCACCGAGCCGACCGAGGCCGCCTTGATGTCCTTCGAGTAGGTGGCGAGGAGGTAGGCCACGGCCTCTTCCAGCGCCGCGATGCCATTGCCCAGCGCGCGCGCGATGGCCGCGAAGGCCTCGTCCTGCACGCCGCCGACTTCGGCCTCGACCGCACGCATCATCTGCACGACGGCGCCGACGGTGGCGCCGTTCTCGCGGGCGATCTTGCGGCCGATCAGGTCGTTGGCCTGGATCGCGGTCGTGCCCTCGTAGATCGTGGTGATGCGCGAGTCGCGGAAGTGCTGCGCCGCGCCGGTCTCCTCGATGAAGCCCATGCCGCCATGCACCTGCACGCCGTCGGAGGTGACGTCGATCGAGTTCTCGGTGCACCAGCCCTTGACCACCGGGATCATCAGGTCGACGAAGGCCTGGTTCTGCGTACGCACCGCCTCGTCGGCGTGGTTGTGCGCCTTGTCGAAGGCGGCGCCGACGACGTAGGCGAGCGCGCGCATCGCCTCGGTCTTGCTCTTCATGTTCATGAGCAGGCGCCGCACGTCGGCGTGGTGCAGGATGTTGACCTTCGGACCACCGCGCACACCGGCGTCGGTGCCCTGGATACGGTCCTTGGCGTACTGCAGCGCGTGCTGGTAGGAACGCTCGGACAGCGCCAGGCCCTCCATGCCGACGGCGAAGCGGGCCTCGTTCATCATGATGAACATGTACTCGAGACCACGGTTCGGCTCGCCGACCAGGGTGCCGATCGCGCCGCCCTTGTCGCCGAAGGCGAGCACGGCGGTGGGGCTGGCGTGGATGCCGAGCTTATGCTCGATCGACACGCAGTGCACGTCGTTGCGCGCACCCAGGCTGCCGTCGGCGTTGACCATGAACTTGGGCACGACGAACAGCGAGATGCCCTTCACGCCCTCGGGCGCATCCGGCAGGCGGGCCAGCACGAGGTGGATGATGTTGTCGGTGAGGTCATGCTCGCCGTAGGTGATGAAGATCTTCTGGCCGAAGATCTTGTAGGTGCCGTCACCCTGCGGCTCGGCCTTCGAGCGCACCGCGGCGAGGTCGGAGCCGGCATTGGGCTCGGTCAGGTTCATGGTGCCTGTCCACTCGCCCGCGATCATCTTCGGCAGATAGAGGTTCTTCTGCTCGTCGGTGCCGCGCAGCATCAGGGCCTCGATGGCGCCGCTGGTGAGCATCGGGCACAGCGAGAAGGCCATGTTGGCCGATTTCCACATCTCCATGACCGCGGTGGCGAGCAGCTTGGGCAGACCCTGGCCGCCATATTCCGGGTCGCACGGCAGGGCGGTCCAGCCCGATTCGGCGAACTGCGTGTAGGCGTCCTTCCAGCCGGGCGCGGTGGCGACCTCGCCGTCGCTCCACTTCGCACCTTCCTGGTCGCCGGTCCAGTTCAGCGGGGCGAGCACGCCGCTGGCGAACTTGTCGGCTTCTTCCAGGATCGCGTCCACGAGGTCGGCCGAGACCTCCTCGTTGCCGGGCAACTGCATGACTTCGTCGAGACCGGCGAGCTCACGCATCACGAACTGCATGTCGCGGATGGGGGCGTTGTATTGACTCATTGTTGGCGCTCCGGAAAAGGTTGAACAGCCCTACTTGTCGAGCAGATAGCGGCGATCGTCGAATGCACTCACCCATTCGGGCCGATACACCACCATCAGCGTGATGATCGCGCCGCTGATCCAGCCCTCGGAAAAACCGAGCAGCAGGAAGAACGGCAGGTAGTCGCTCCACAGGAAGTCTGCGGAGTACGCGCCGGACAGCGCCAGCACGGTCGAGGCGGTCAGCCCCTGTGCCATCACGGTCAGCGCGGAACCGGCGAAGCCGGTCACGAAGATGAAGATGAAGAAATGCGCCGGCAGCAGGCGCTCGACCAGACGATGCAGGCCGCTCGCGAACGCGACCGGGACCAGCACCATCAGCACGAAGTTGGCAGGCCAGTCGTTCCACTCCAGCGTGCCGTTGACGGTGATCCCGCTCAGCGCCAGCGCGAGCGCGGCGACCGCCTTCCACGGCCCGAGCGCGAGCGTCGCCGCCATCGCACCGAGCAGGTGCAGGTTGAGACCGGGCTTGACCCCGGCCTTCATGCTCCAGATCAGCGTGAGACACACCGCGAAACCGAGCAGCAGGTTCAGATGCACCCCACCGCCGAGCTCCTTCCACGACAGCTTGCGCGCGAGCGCAATCAGCCCGAGCGCGGCGAGCGCGAACAACAGCCCCTCGACGCCAGCCGAAAGCAGCGACGCCGGGAGATCCATGCCCGCGCTCCTCGTGCCCGGTCAGAGCGCCCCGGTCAGTTCCGGCACCACCTGGAACAGGTCGCCCACGAGGCCGTAGTCGGCCACCTGGAAGATCGGCGCCTCCGGATCCTTGTTGATCGCCACGATCACCTTGGAGTCCTTCATGCCGGCCAGGTGCTGGATCGCGCCCGAGATGCCGACCGCGATG
>NZ_AMXF01000165.1 GCF_000310225.1 Thauera phenylacetica B4P | reverse complement strand
GGGGCTGGGTGGGCGTGCGGGTCGGGACCGCTGCATTCGCGCCTGCCGGCGCTCCTACATGAGAGCCGACGCGGCTCGGGGGGGTGTAGGAGCGCCGGCAGGCGCGAAAGCGGCGTTTGGAATTGGCGCGGCCATGCCGGAGCGCCGCGGCTATGATTCGATCAGGGCGTGCGATCGGCGCCGGGCCAACGATCGAGAGGACTTGAACGACATGGAACCCGTCAGCGGCTGCAGCTATGTCATCCGCCTGTGCAGCGGCGAGCTGCGCAGGTGGCGCTTCGAGGGGGTGGATGTGCGCGGATTCGGCTGGTGGCTGGACGAGGAGACCGGGTTCGGCTTCTCCGATGCGAGCCTGATGTACGCCTGGGAGATCGTGGAGCGCGCCGACGATGGCTGAGCCCTGGACGCTGCGCGTCGCGCTCGGCTATCCGGCCTCGCTGGCGGTGCCGTGCGCGGGGCTGGTGGTGCTGGCGATGAGCTGGCCAGCGCAGTCGGCTGCGGGCCAGGGGCTTGTCTTCGTGCTCGTCGGCCTCGCGGGCGTGCTCCTGTGGACGCTGACCGAGTACGTCCTCCACCGCTGGATGCTGCACGGGGTGGAGCCTTTCCAGCGCTGGCACCTGGCCCATCACCGCCACGCCGGGGTGGCGATCCGCGTGCCGGTGCTGTTCAGCGTGCTGCTGGTGCTGGCGGTGGTGGGCTTGCCTGCGCTGCTCTCCGGCGGCAGTGCGGTCGCCGCCCCGCTGTCGGCGGGCATGCTGCTCGGCAACCTGCTGCAGGAGTCGGTGCATCACCGCCTGCACGACACCCGTCCGCTTGGCAGCTGGCTGGAGGCGAGGCGGCGTCTGCACGGTTTCCATCATTTCCGCGACGAGCGCCGCGGCTACGGCACGCTGACGGATCTCTGGGACCGCGTCTTCGGAACGCTGCCACCGCCCGGCTGACCGCGGTGCGAACTCAGCCGCGCGACCGCGCCACCCGCCAGGCCAGCACCAGCCAGCCGGCGATCATCAGGCTGCCGCCGATCGGCGTGATGGCCCCCAGCCAGCGCGGCGCACCGAGCGCCATCAGGTAGAGCGTGGCGCAGAAGACCAGGGTGCCGGCGGCGAGCAGCAGGGTCGCGAGGCGGCTTCCCGGCACGCGTGCAGCGCCGATCGCGAGCAGGCCGAGCGCGTGCCACATCTGGTACTGCACGGCGGTCTGCCACCAGCCCTGGGCGGTGGCGTCGAGCGCGCCGCGCAGCGCATGCGCGCCGAAGGCCCCGAGCGCGACGCCGAGGGCGGCGAGCAGCGCGCCGGCGAGGAGGGGGAGGCGGAAGGATCGATCGGTCATGGAGAGATGGCGTGTGAGGCGCCTGCGGTCGTTGTGGTCATGGAGCCGTACGGGAAAGGCTCGCGCCTGCCGGCGCTCCTACAAAACCGCTGCGCGGCCGGGATCCTTCGGCCGTGGGGGGGGGGCGCGTGCCGTTCCGAACCGCCGCATTCGCGCCTGCCGGCGCTCCTACAAAACCGCCGCGCGTCGGGGACCCTTCGACCGTGGGAACACCGCCGCGCTTCCGGGGGGCTGTAGGAGCGGCGGCAGCCGCGAATGGCCGAGCCGCCGGAGACGCCTGACGCCTGACGCCTGACGCCTGACGCCTGACGCCTGACGCCTGACGCCTAACGCCTAACGCCTCCCGTCCCTCAGGCCAGCCCTTCGGCCTTCAGCGCCGCCTGCACCGCCGGGCGTGCCGCCACGCGGGCCTGGAACGCGGTGAGGTTGGGCCACTGCGCCAGGTCGATGCCGACGAACTTCATCCAGCTCAGCACGGTGAAGAGGTAGCCGTCGGCGACGCTGAAGTCCTCTCCCATCAGGTAGGGCTTGCCTTCGAGTGCCTCATTCACATAGCCGAGGCGACGCTCGAGGTTGGCGCCCGCGATCTCCTTCCACTCCTTCCCCGAGGCCGGGTTGAAGAAGGGGCTGCAGGACTTGTGCAGCTCGGTGCCGATGAAGTTGAGCCAGGACTGCAGGCGATAGCGCTCGATGCTGCCGTTGGCGGGGGCGAGCTTCTTCGCCGGCGCCTGGTCGGCGATGTACTGCACGATCGCCGCGCCTTCGGTGAGCAGCTCGCCGCTGTCGAGCAGCAGCGCCGGCACGTAGCCCTTGGGGTTGCTCTTCCAGAAGTCGGCGCCGCTGGCGGTCACCTTGGTCTTGAGGTCGACCGACTCGGTCTCGTAGGGCAGGCCGGACTCTTCCAGCGCGATGTGGGGCGAGAGCGAGCAGGCGCCGGGTTTGAGGTAGAGCTTCATGTTGTCTCCTGGGGCTAGGGGTTGGGAGGGGTTGGGAGGGACGATTATGCCCCGCCGCGCCGTGGATCAGTCACCCCGCGCTCGGGGGGCGGCATGTAGGAGCGCCGGCAGGCGCGAACACGGCGGTCGGGGAGCCGATGCACGCGCAATCGATCGACCGCGGAATTCGCGCCTGCCGGCGCTCCTACAGCAGACCTCGGGCGTTGTCGGATCCGGGCGGGGCGATGCGCAGCGGGACTGTGACCGGACCATCGTTGATGAGTTGCACCTTCATGTCGGCAGCGAAGCGGCCGCTCTGCACCAGCGCGTGGGCGGCGCTCGCGCGCGCGACGAAATGCTCGTACAGCGCCAGGCCGGTCCGCGGGTCGGCGGCGTTGGTGAAGCTCGGCCGGTTGCCGCCGGAGGTGTCGGCGGCCAGCGTGAACTGGCTCACCACCAGCAGCCCGCCTTCCACGTCCTGCACCGAGCGGTTCATCTTCCCGGCCTCATCGGCAAAGATGCGCAGCTTGAGCATCTTGGCGAGCAGCTTGTCGGCCTCGGCCGGGGTGTCGCCGCGCTCGGCGCACACCAGCGCGAGCAGGCCGGGGCCGATCTCGCCGATGGTCTCGCCATCGACGATCACGCGCGCTTCGGAGACGCGTTGCAGGAGTGCGAGCATCGAAAAACCTTACGATTCGGGGTTCTGTAGGAGCGGCGGCAGCCGCGAATTGGGCGAGCGGATGCTCGACGCGTGTGCCGGTCAGCACCTCCGCTTTCGCGCCTGCCGGCGCTCCTACAAAAAAGCGGTGCTTCCGGCGCCCGAAAAACCCGGGAAAACCACGGGACATACCGCGATTCGAAAGATTCGGGACAGACCACGAATCCGCTGCAAGGCCGCAGTCCGTCCCGTTCGGGCGCCCTAATTACCTGATCAAACCGCCGCCAGCGCCTGCTCCAGATCCTCGATGATGTCGTCGATGTGCTCGATGCCGATCGACAGTCGCACCATGTCGGGGGACACGCCGGCCTTGGCGAGTTCCGCCGGCGAGAGCTGGCGGTGCGTGGTCGAGGCCGGGTGGCAGGCGAGCGACTTGGCGTCGCCGATGTTCACCAGGCGGGTGATCAGCTTCAGCGCGTCCTGGAAGCGGCCGCCGGCTTCGAAGCCGCCCTTCACGCCGAACGACAGAATGCCCGAGGCGCGGCCGCCCATGTACTTCTGCACCAGGCCATGGTCGGCGTGGTCGGGCAGGCCGGCGTAGTTCACCCACTCGACCTTGGCGTGCTGCTTCAGGTACTCGGCGACCTTGATCGTGTTGGTGCAGATGCGGTCCATGCGCAGCGCCAGGGTCTCGATGCCCTGCAGGATCAGGAAGCTGTTGAAGGGCGAGATCGCCGCGCCGGTGTTGCGCAGCGGCACCACGCGCGCGCGGCCGATGAAGGCGGCGGCGCCCAGGGCCTCGGTGTAGCACACGCCGTGGTAGGACACGTCGGGCTCGTTGAGGCGCTTGAAGCGCGCCTTGTGCTCGGCCCAGGGGAACTTGCCCGAGTCGACGATCGCGCCGCCGATCGAGTTGCCGTGGCCGCCGAGGTACTTGGTGAGCGCGTGCACCACGATGTCGGCGCCGTGCTCGAAGGGGCGGCACAGGTAGGGGGAGGGCACGGTGTTGTCCACGATCAGCGGCACGCCGGCCTTGTGCGCGATCTCGGCCAGGCGGCCGATGTCGGTGACGTTGCCGAGCGGGTTGCCGACCGACTCGCAGTAGATCGCCTTGGTGCGCGCGTCGATGAGCGCGGCGAAGCTGTCGGGGTCGCGGTAGTCGGCGAAGCGCACCTCGATGCCGAACTGCGGGAAGGTGTGGGCGAACAGGTTGTAGGTGCCGCCGTACAGCGTCGAGGCCGAGACGATGTTGTCGCCGGCCTCGGCGATGGTCTGGATCGCGTAGGTGATCGCCGACATGCCCGAGGCCACGGCGAGCGCGCCTATGCCGCCCTCGAGCTCCGCCACGCGCTGCTCCAGCACCGCGGTGGTCGGGTTCATGATGCGGGTGTAGATGTTGCCCTGCACCTTGAGGTCGAAGAGGTCCGCGCCGTGCTGGGTGTCGTCGAAGGCGTACGAGGTGGTCTGGTAGATCGGCACCGCGACGGCCTTGGTGGTGGGATCGGGCGAATAGCCGCCGTGCACGGCGATGGTCTCGAGCTTCATGGGTCAGGTCTCCCCTTGGGTGAAAGTGGCGGGGAGTATAGCCAGCGCGGGCGGGATACCGGAACCGCCGCGTGCCGGAGGCTGTCCGGCGCGCTTCACTCGGTGGCGCTTCCCGCCACGCAGACCCGGTTGCGGCCGCTGCGCTTGGCGCGATAGAGCGCCGCATCGGCGTCGCCGAGGACGCGTGCAGCATCCCTGCCGAAAACGCGGGAAAGCCCGAGGCTGACGGTGAGCGCCACCGGCCCAGCCTTGGTGGCCGCGGGCGTGGACGCCACGGTATGGCGCAGGCGTTCGGCCAGGGCGAGTGCCGCGTCCGGGACGACATCGTCGAGCAACACGGCGAATTCCTCGCCGCCGAGACGACCCGCTCGGTCGTGCTGGCGCAGGCTGCCGCGGATCAGGCGCGCCGCGTGCTGCAGGACCTCGTCGCCGACCGGGTGGCCGTGCGTGTCATTGACGCGCTTGAAGTGGTCGATGTCGATCATCAACAGCGCACCGCCGCGCGTGGGTTCGCGCTGGGTGTCGTCGAGCGCGGCGTCCAGGCATGCGAGGAAGCTGCGCCGGTTGGGCAGCCCCGTCAGCGGATCGGTGGCGGCGAGCTCTGCCAGGCGGCGCTCGCGCGCCTTGCGTTCGGTGATGTCGCGCACCAGCCACACGCGACCGAGGCGTCGCCCGTCGTGTTCGATCGGCAGCCAGTCGATCTCCAGCGTATGGCCCCTGGCACCCTCCACTTCGACGGTGGCACGCTTCTCCGTCGTGCGATCGGAATCGGGCCGATGCAGCCATGCCGTGCGCTCGGTGCCGAGTCGCTGGCACAGCGCCTCGTGGGTGAGGCCGATCAATTCATCGGGGGAGTCCGGAATGTCGAGGAGCCCGCAGAGACCCCGGTTGACCGAGGTGATCACGCCGTCCTGATCCTCCATGAGCACGCCGCCCGGGAAGCGCTCGAGCACGGTCTTCAGGCGCAGGCGCTCGGTGGCGAGCGCCATGCGAGTGCGGTGCTTGTCGGAGATGTCGACCAGGGTCCAGACGGTATCGCTGTCGGGATCCTCCGGATCCAGCATCACGGCGTGAGCGTCGAACCAGCGCATCTTGCCCTGGTTGTCACGCAACGGCAGTTCGATGTTCATCTGTCCGTTTGCCCGCAATGTCGCGAAGTGCTGCGCGACAAAGCGGGCCTGGTCCTCGTGCAGCGGGAGCTCGGTCAGCTTCAGACCACTGATGGAGGTCGACGGCGGGGCGAAGATCTCTTCGGCGCGGCTGTTGGCTTCCAGGATGCCGAACTTGGCGTCGATCATGGCGATCGCGGCCACGCTGTGGTCGAGCAGCGCGCGACGCAGCTGCATGGCGGCGACGCGCGCCGTTACGTCGGAGAAGGTGCCGACGAGGCGCCGTGGCAAACCGTGCGCGTCCGCTTCGACGACGCTGCCGCGCGCGTGGATCCAGATCCAGCGCCCGGATGCCGCCTGCAGTCGGAAATCGCCCGCCACGGGCAGGTCGGGAGCCTTGCTCGGTGCGGTGCGAAGCGCGTCATCCTGGCGTTGGCGATCGGCGGGATGGACCAGCGCGCGGAACGCCTCGTAGCTCATCTCCGAGCCCAGCTCCGGCCGATCGAGCATGTCGAGGATGCGCTCGTCGAGCGCGATGCGGTCACGGGCGAGGTCCCACGACCACAAGCCGTCGCGGACTGCGTCGACCGCCTGGCGAAGGCGCGCCTCGCTATCGCGGAGCTGCTGCTCGGCCACCCGTCGGTCGGTGATGTCGTGCGCATAGCCGTGCCAGAGTGTGTCGCCCTCGGGCGTGCGCTCGGGATTCGCTTCGCCGAGCAGCCAGCGCAACCGGTCGCCCGCGCCCCGGACGCGGAACTCGCATCGCCACGGCGCGAGCTGCGCGGCCGAGGTCTGGATGCTCTCGCGCAGCCGGTCGAGGTCGTCGGGGTGGACGCGCTCGAAGATGCTCGTGGCCGAATCCTGGAGTCCTTCCGGCCCCACCCCGTACA
The DNA here is from genome assembly GCF_000310225.1 of Thauera phenylacetica B4P. Taxonomy (GTDB): domain Bacteria; phylum Pseudomonadota; class Gammaproteobacteria; order Burkholderiales; family Rhodocyclaceae; genus Thauera; species Thauera phenylacetica. Next base: position 2,754 of record NZ_AMXF01000165.1, on the reverse strand, counting down.
GTTCGCGCACGCCCGGGCTGCAGTAGGGCATCGAGGCGCTTCCGTCCGCACGCAGCAGGAACTGGTAGGCCATGCCCGGAAAGTGACCGACCAGCTTCTCCAGGCGCTCGCCGGCACGCTCGAGTTCCTCGCCCTGGCGGGCGTGGCGCCGCCAGAGTTGGCTGATGAGCATGGCTGCGGCGAGCAGCAGCACCGTGCCCAGCCCGCTGCGCATGCGGCCGTCGCGGATGGTGTCGCGCACCGGGGCGAGCGCCACGTCCTTGCTCAGCCCGAGCGCGGCGACGACCGGAAAGCCGGGAACCCGGTGCCAGGCGTAATAGCGCTCGACGCCGTCGATTGGTGCGGTCGCATCGAAGTTGCCCCGCTGGCTCTCGCGATCGATCAGGTAGGGGCGGTCGGGTGGCACCGAGTTCCCCATTGCTTCTTCGGTCCGGCTGGAGTGGGCGAGGAAGCGACCATCGTGGCGCACGAGCGCCGCCACATCCGATGTCTCCGGATAGAGCTCCTGGAGTGCCTTGGTGAGATGGGCGACCGACACCGACATCACGATCACGCCTTGCAGCCGACCCTCGTCGATGAGCGCACGAGAGAAGGGCACGATCCACTTGCCGGTCATGCGTCCGCGGTAGGGTTGGCCGATGAAGAGGCCTTTGACACCGTTCAGATGGACACGGAAGTGCTCGAAGTCCGCGATGCCGTAGCGCTCGAGCTCGAGCGGCCGCTTCTCGCTGACGGTGGAGTAGAGCAGTCGCCCCCCGGCGTCAGCGATGTCGATGCCGACCAGGGCGTCGTCGGGGAGCGCGAGATGCGCACGCACGAGCGCGTCGCGCGAGCCCTGCGAGCCTTCCCTCAGCCAATGCTCCCCCAGGTGCAGGGAAAGATAGTCGAGCTTGCGGAAAAGCGCTCCGCTGTGCAGCGCCAGGGCGTGCGCGGTCTGCAGGGCACGCAGTCGGGTGAGGCTCTCCGCCTGGGCGACGAGCGCGGCGTGCGAATGGTCGAGCTGCAACCAGTAGCCGCCGAGCAGCACCGCGAATGCCATCCAGGCGGCCACCAGCCTGCCTGCGATTGCGTCGCCGCGAAAGAGGGCGGCGACCGCGGTGCGCGAACGAGACGGGAGCGAGGAGAGGGGCAAGTCGGTTTCACCGATCTGTAATGGCCCGAGTCTATCAACTTGCGACGCAATCCGAGCGGACGATTGTTACGGGGAACGACCGCTTCCCCTGCGCCGGATCGCCGCGCCTCGGGCATCATGGCGCGCTTCACAACCCGAGAGGCAGGCGAACCCCATGTATCCCATCCACGACACCGACGCGCAGTTGCTGCTGGCGACCCTGATCGCCGCGAAGAGGCGACCCGCCGCGCTGGCCGATATCGTCGCGGCCGCCGAGTTCATGGGCTTTCCGGTCACCGCGCCCGCCGCGTGGGCGACGGCTTTCGAGCGCTTCGTCACCCACGGGTTGTTGACCGCGGTGGGCGAGGGCTACGCGCTGACGCCGGCTGCCGTGCAGCTGGTCGAGGGCCTGCCGAAGAAGGCCGAGGCCGACGAGCGCGTGTTCCTGGTGCGCGAGCGCCTGGCGGCCTACAAGCCGGCCGCCGAGCATGCAGCCATCGAGATCGGCGCCGGTCAGTTCGAGGCCGCGCTGCAGGAGCACGCCAGGCTGGCGCAGCAGGGCGGCAAGAACCTGCTGATGCCCAAGCCCAAGCGCGAAGACGAGGACGTACGCAGGCGTCCGTACGGGGGGCGGCCCGGCGGCGGTCGCTTCGGCAACACCCGGCGGCGTCCGTGATGGCGTAGCGCGCGAGCTGCGCGTCGCCGGCTTCTCCCCTTATCCGAAGCGGGTCGGCGGCACCACCCGGCCCACGCTGTCGTGCTCGATCTCCGGTGCGCCCGTCACCGTGCGCAGCGGGATCACGCCCGCCCACACCGGCCACGCCAGGTCTTCCTCGTCGTCCTTCACGCCCCAGTCGCGGACCTTGGCCGAGGCCTCGTCGAGCGCGATCCGCAGCACGGTTGTGGCATTGAGCTCCTTGTCGCTGATCGGGCGCAGCGTGTCCCAGCGCCCGGGGTAGAGCCCGTCGATGAAGGCGCGCAGGCTGGCGAGCTTGTGCGCGGGTTCGGTCACCGCCTCGAAGCGGCCGTAGAGCACCACCGAGCGGTAGTTCATCGAGTGATGCATTGCCGAGCGCGCCAGCACCAGCCCGTCGGCGAGCGCGATGGTCACGCAGGCTTCGCCCGCGGTCAGCGCCTTGAGCATGCGCGAGCCCTTGGCGCCGTGGATGTATAGATGCTCGCCCTCGCGCCAGTGGATCGTCGGGATGGCGTGCACCATGCCGTCGATCTGGAAGGCGACGGTGCACAGCATCGCCGCGTCGACGATGGCGGCGATGCTGTCGGCGTCGTAGTGCGCGCGCTCGGGCAGGCGGCGGACGCGGGTGCGCGGGGAGGGGGCGGTGGTGTGGGGCATGGCTTCAAGGCTCCGAAGGTTTCGACCACGCCATCCTAGGTTCGTGGTGGTACCTTGCGTAGTGCCACAGCAACCCACACGAATGGAGCCACGATGGAGCTCGACTGGCTGCTCGCTCCGCCCCTGCCCGCGGCCGTGCCGCGCCAGCGCGTGCTCTACCTGCGCCTGCGCGAGGCCATCCTGTCCGGTCGGCTGCCGGCCGACACCTGCCTGCCCGCCAGCCGCAGCCTCGCGGCGACGCTCGGCATCGCGCGCAACACGGTGCTGTTCGCCTACGAGCAGCTCGTCG
>NZ_AMXF01000164.1 GCF_000310225.1 Thauera phenylacetica B4P | reverse complement strand
GGCTGCCGCCGCTCCTACAGGGGGGGTGCGACGCGGGTTCTCCTGTAGGAGCGGCGGCAGCCGCGAACCTCCACCTCCGTCCTCCCGCGCGCCCTCCACCACCTCCACGTCCCGGATCACCGGCTCCGCCCGCAGGAGCTCCAGCAGCCGCCCGGTCGCCCCCGCGGCGCGCATCACGTCGCCCCACACCTCGGCCAGCGTGCCGGCGCCGCCCGCCACCAGCGCGGCGTAGATCACGAAGGCGCCGAGTTCGCCCACCGAGAGCGCGCCTGCCTGCACCTGGCGCGCGCCGATCCACAGCACGAAGATGATCGTGCCCATCACCGCGGCGATGATCAGCCCGGTGAGCGCCGCGCGTACCCGCGTGCGCCGCACCGCGGTGGCGAAGCCGGTCTCGGCGCGCGCGGCGAAGCGCGCGGCCTCGTTGGCCTCCTGGCTGAAGGCCTGCACCGTCGGCATCGCATTGAGGATCTCGCCGGCGAGCGCCGAGGCGTCGGCGATGCGGTCCTGCGCCTCGCGCGAGAGGCTGTGCACGCGCCGGCCGATGAGCGTGATCGGCAGCGCGAGCAGCGCCATCAGCCCGAAGATGAGGCCGAAGAGCTGCACGCTGGTCACCGCCAGCATCACCATGCCGCCGACGAACTGGAACAGGCTGCGCAGCCCCAGGGAGATCGAGCTGCCGACGACCGTCTGCACCAGCGTGGTGTCGCCGGTGAGCCTTGAGAGCACCTCGCCGGTCTGCAGGGTCTCGAAATACTGCGGCGACTGGCGCAGCACGCGCGCATACACCGCGCTGCGCAGGTCGGCGGTGACGCGCTCGCCGATCCACGACACGGTGTAGTAGCGCGCCGCCACCGCCGCCGCCCAGAACACCGCGAGCCCGAACAGCGCGACGAAGCGGCCGTCCAGGCCCTGCGCGCCGAACAGCCCGGCCCCCTCGCGCGCTGCGGCGCCGCCCGCGGAGACGCCACCGAAGCCCGCGTCGATCAGGTCGCGGAAGGCCAGCGGCACCACCAGGATCGCCGCCGAGCCCAGGCACAGCAGCACGAAGGCCAGCGCCACGCGCGCGCGGTAGGGGCGCAGGAAGGGGAGCAGGCCGCGCAGGGTGGAGAGCGCGGCGGGGGAGGCGGTTTCGCTGGGCATGGCGGGATTATTGCGCCATCCGCGCGGACCGGGTGCGCGGCAGCAAGACCGGGGCGTCGCCTGCCCCGTAGCAGCGGGCTCGCCCGCGAACGCAGCGGTCCGGCCGCCAGATTCGCTGGCAAGCCCGCTCCCACGAAGTCCCTTCGCGCTCGACGCGAGCGCCCCGAGGATCCGGCGCCCGCGCAGCCCGCATCGCAGCGCGCTGGGCTATGCTTGGCCCACCCCGATCGTCCGCCCGGAGCCCCGCATGGACACGCCCGCCACGATCCACGCCTTCTGGTTCGGCCCCGCGGCCGACGAGGACGAGGAAGACGCCATCATCGAGCGCCAGTCGGCGCTGTGGTGGAAGAAGCAGCCCGAGGTGGATGCCGCGATCCGCGCACGCTTCGCGCCGCTGGTGGGCCGCGCCGCGGGCGGGGAGCTCGACGCCTGGCTGGGCGGGCTGCGCGGACGCCTGGCGCTGATCCTGCTGACCGACCAGTTCCCGCGCAACATCTGGCGCGGCGAGGCCGCGGCCTTCGCCTTCGACGTGCTCGCGCTGCGCTGGGCCAGGGAGGCGCTCGCGCGCGGGCTCGACGGCGAGTTGCGGCCGATCGAGCGCGTCTTCCTGTACCTGCCGCTGGAGCACTCCGAGCATCTCGCCGACCAGCGCGAGGCGGTGCGCCGCTTCGACGCGCTCGCTGCCGCAGTCGAGCCCGCGCTGCGCATGGCCTTCGCCGGCTACCTCGACTACGCCCGCCGCCACCTCGAGATCATCGAGCGCTTCGGCCGCTTCCCGCACCGCAACGCCGCGCTCGGGCGCGAGACGAGCCCGGAGGAAGCCGATTTCCTGCGCCAGCCGGGTTCGCGCTTCTAGCAGCCTGTCGGACTTGAAGCCGGCGGACGGCGTACCGGCAGGCGGGTTTTCATGATGTGAAAAATAATCGGCATTTCAGAGCCGAAAGCGCCTTTTTCGCGTGAAATCGCCATGCTCCTGTCGTTTCTTCTCACTGCAGACGCAATACGGCCATGCGCTTGAAGTTCCACGCGAGGCAGACCAGCGTCCATTCGTTGCGCACGTTGCCAACACCGCGCAGCAGGAACTGACGGAAACCCATCACGGACTTGATGATGCCGAACACCGGCTCGACGGTCTGTTTGCGCAGCGCGTAGGCGGCGCGACCGGTCTGGGTCTTGAGGGCGTGCTTCATCTGCTCGACGTGGGAGGTGGGCGTCTCGAGCGGTGCGGGCTCCTCGAAGCGGCTGCGCCAATCCGGATGATGCGCATCGCGCCCCACTGCGATCAGCGGCTCGACCCCGGCGTCGTGGCAGTGCTGGACGTTGCGTTCGCTGTAAAAGCCGGTGTCGGCCAGCAGCCGCGCGGGTTGATTGAGCCCATCGGGCAGTGCCTGGATGCACTCGAGCATCGGCGCGACCTGCTCCTTGTCGTTACCGGCGGTGGTGATGTGGGGCGCCACCACCAGCATCGATTCGGTATCGACCACAGCTTGCGCGTTGTAGCACTGCTCGAAACCACCGCCCGCCACCTTCATGATGCGCGAGTCTTCATCGGTCAGATTGATCTGATCCTCGGCCTGTGGCCCCGTCTGCGGGGGCTTGGGGGGCTTGCCACCGGGCTTCTTGCCCGTGCTCGCCTGCTTGGCCTGGCGCTGGGCCATCTTCGCCTCGTACTCGGCTTGCTCGCGCTCGAAACGTTCCTTCGCGCGGGCTTCGATCTTGGCTTTGGCCGTCGCGATGGCCGCCAGACGGTCTTCGCGGCGCTTGATCTCCGCCGGTAAATCCACCCCCTCAGGCACATTGCCTTGGTCGGCAGCCTCGGCCAGCTTGAGCATCTCCTGCACCTCGGCTTTGAGCTGCGCTTCGATCTTCTGCGCGTGCCCGTAAGACAGCGCACTGTGCCGGGAGGCGTTGGCGTGCAGCTTGGTGCCGTCCAGGCTGACCGTGCCAAAGCGCGAGAGCTGGTTCTCGCGTGCGACCTGCAGCACTTGCACGAAGAGCTCGGCGAACTGTTCGCCGAAGCGGCGCCGGAAACTCGCCAGGGTGTCGTGGTCCGGGTGCTGGTTGCAGGCGATGAACCTAAACGCCAGCGAATCGTAAGTCGCCCGCTCGATCCGGCGGCTCGAATGCGTCCCCGTCGCGTAGCCGTAGATCAGCAGCGACAGCAGCATCGCCGGGTGGTACGCATCGCTCCCACGCCCCGCATACGCCCGCTCCAGCGCCGACAGGTCCAGTGCCTCGACCACGTCGACCACATAGCGCGCCAGGTGCGTTTCGGGCAGCCACTCCTGTACCGAGGGCGGCAGCAGGTAGTCCGTTTGGCGGTCGATCGGGCGGAAGCGGCTCATGCTCTCAGGATCCGGGGGCGATGCGGCATTTTACAGGGGGTAGTCCGACAGGCTGCTAGAATGTTCCACCCCTTCCACCTCGCCCCTTCCACCTCACCGCCCCGGCACACCATGAGAGCCCACATCCTGCAGCACGTCCCCTTCGAAGGCCCCGGCCACATCGGCGACTGGCTCGCCGCGCGCGGCGCGGGCATCGGCTCGACCCGCTTCTGGGAAGAGTCGGCGCTGCCCGACCCGGCCGCGGTCGATGTGCTGGTGGTGATGGGCGGGCCGATGAGCGTCAATGACGAGGCCGAATTCCCCTGGCTGGTTGCCGAGAAGCGCTTCATCGCCGAGGTGGTCGCGCGCGGCCGGCCGGTGCTCGGCATCTGCCTGGGCGCGCAGCTGATCGCCAGCGCGCACGGCGCCCGCGTCCATCGCAACGCCGAGAAGGAGATCGGCTGGTTCGAGGTCGCCGCCAGCGGCGCCGAACAAGACGCCGAGCAAGCCCCGCCGCGCTTCCCCTTCCCTGCGCAAGCGACCGTGCTGCACTGGCACGGCGAGACCTTCGAGCTGCCCGCGGGCGGGCGCCTGCTCGCCTCGAGCGCGGCGTGCAGGAACCAGGCCTTCCAGCTCGGCGAGCGCACGATCGGCCTGCAGTTCCACCTCGAGATGACCGAATCCAGCCTGCGCGCGATCGTCGACAACTGCCGCGGCGAGCTGGTGCCGGCGCGCTGGATCCAGGACGAGGCGACGATCCTCGGGCGAGCCGGCGCGCACTTCGCCGCGACCCACGCGCTGATGGACGGCCTGCTCGACTGGCTCGCGCGCGACTGAGGCAGGTTCAGCCGCCCTCGCGCGGCCGCCCGTGGTACTTCTTCGCGGCCTCGATCCAGGAGGCGGCCTGCGCCGCGTCGATCGGGGCGAGGCTCTTGTGCCCGCGGCGGGCGACCTCGGCGTTGTACTTTTCGAGGATCTCGCCCGTCGCCGCAGCGGCCAGCGTCTCCAGCGAGCGGATCCCGACCGTCCACAGCACGTCGGCGGCGCGTGGATCGATCGTGCGCACCGAGAGCAGCTCGGCATGCCCCATCCACTCGGCCAGGCTCTGCCGATCCACCCCCACCAGCGCGGCCAGTTCGGCGCTCGACTTGAGCCGCGAGCCCGCCACCAGCAGGTCGGCGATGGTGAAGATCTGCTGGCGGTTGAGCGCGCCGCGCCAGGTCTCGCCGACCCCGACGATGTCCTCCACGCCGGCCCAGGGGCTGAACTCGGGGCCGGCGCTCAAGCCCGCGTCCTCGCGCGGCAGGGGCACGAGGTCGAGGCGGATGCGCGACAGCTTGGAAGGATCGATGTCGTCCTCGGGGCGCACGAAGCGGTATTCGAGGGTGCCGAGCGGCGACACGTCCACCGTCACCTGGGCGTCGATCGCGATCTCGCGCACCGCGAAGCGGCTCACCGGGTTGGTGGTCTGCGCCAGCTTGTGCTGCAGCGTGTCCAGGGTGTGGGCGACCGCGCTGGCGAAGTCGTCCGGGCTGCGCTTGCGCGCCGCCTCGACCTCGGCGAGCTGGCGACGCAGCGCGGCGTTCTCGCTCTCGAGCCGGACGAGCTCCTTGCGCAGCGCCGCGATCGCCGCCTCGGCGTTGTCGGCGCCGCTGCCGTCCTCGGCCACCGGGGTGAACACGCCCAGCTTTCCCTCCAGGTTCACCAGGCTGGAGATGCCGACAGGCTTCAGGTTCATCGTGTCGACGAGCCGGGGGTCGAGCAGCGAGCCGGCGACGGTGCGGAGGTCCTTGGGGTCGATGGGCATGGCGGATGGACGGGTTCGTGAGGAGGAAAGCGGGGAATTCAGGCGGGTGGCGGCGAGACGTCGGGCATGCCCTGGCGTGGTGCCAGCCGCAGCCGCACCATCAGGCTGCTCGAGGCCTGGTAGCCGTACAGGCTGACCTGGCGCGGATCCACCGGGCGCGACATCAGGCGCGGCGGGACACCCCCGCTCGCGCGCTCGACCGACGCGGAAAGCGCGACCTCGAGCGTCACCTCGGTGAAGGTGTACCACAGCGGCGGCACCCGCGGCGCGTCCTCGTCGCCACGCTCGATCGCGTCGAGGCGATCGGTGGCGTGGCGGTCGAGCGCCTCCTGCGCCGCGGCGACCGAGACTACGGTGCGCGCGAGCAGCTCGCCCAGCTCCACGGCCTGCTGGCCGGCGAGTTCGCCGGCACCGATGTTCGCCTTGTCCATGGGTTCTCCCGCCGGCGCGGAGGCGGGCATTCCGCCCCCGCGCCGGACCGTTCAGAAGGTGACGGTGACCGAATTGCTCACCAGGCCGATGCGCGCGGTGATCACGAAGCTCGCCGGCGTGGTGTCGGCATCCTCGTCGAGGAAGTCGCGCCGCAGCTCGATCTGGATCTGCCCCGCGGCATCGGTGACGCCGGTGCCCAGATGCCGCCAGGGCACGCCGGAGCTCTCCACCGACAGCGCCTTGCCGGCGATCGGCGCGCCACTGCGACGACTGTACTGCAGCAGCACGCTCATGGTGCGTCCGATGAGGTCGCCGCCATCCATGACGTCGGCGATCTCGCCCTGGATGAGCGCGAGCCGCGGCCCGCGGATGACCTGGTTGGGCTTGGGGATGCCGACGTCGTCGCGCGGCTCGAGCAGCGCACTGGCGCGGATGCGACCGAGCGAGACGTCGGTGGATACATCGGTGGTGGTCGTGGTCGACCCCGACCCGCTCCCGCTGGTGACCATCCCGGGGCCGAAGAACATCGACACGCCGCTGCCGAAGAGACCGAAATTCGAGCCCGAATACGCGCTCGTGGTCTCGGAGGACGCCGCGAACTCGCGCGCGTAGAACTCTCCCTGCAGGCGCACGCTGGTCCATTGGTAGAACACCGGATCGATGAAGCTGATCAGCGGCAGGGGGCGCACATGGTTGGTGACATGGTCGAGCGTGCCGTCGTCGCGGAACACCTGCTCGCGCACCGCGATCACGTTGACGAGCGTGGCCGCCAGCGCCGAGGCGGTCGCCGCGCTCGAGGTGTCGAGCTGCAGCTGGGTCGCGGCCACGGCCGCGCCGGTGCGCTCGACCAGGGTGCCGAAGGCGATGCCGGCGCCGCGCAGTTCGTCGGAGACATTGGCATCCTCTGCCAGCGCACGGGCGAGGGGAGGAAGTAGATCAGGCATGATGGTTTCTCCTGTGGCGGGCGGCGATCAGAGCGACACCGTCGTGCTGCGTTCGATCTGGCCCAGCGTGGCGGTCACCGTGCCGCGGACGCGGCGCTGGAACAGCGGGCTGGGGATGTTGCGCGACAGCGTGATCCGGCACTGTCCGGCCGCGTTCGTGGTGTTGCCGGTGAAGCCGTCGGCGGTCGCGAAGGACAGGTCGAAGGGGCCGGGGTCGACGTCGATCGTCACGCTCGGATTCACCGCGCCATTGGCCTTGCGCACCGTGATGACGATGTCGGTGGCGCGTGCGGTGACGACGCCCGAGTTCAGCGTCTCCTGCACGCTTCCCAGCGCCATGAAGATCTGCGGCCCGATCGAGACCTCGGCCGGGGGGTCGAAGCCCTCGACGTTACGCGGCTGCAGCAGGGCGTCCATCAGCACGCGCCCCTCGGCCCAGTTCGATTCGAAGTCCGACTCCTCGGAGCGGAAGGTCGATCTCTCCTTGAACGACGACACGCCGATGCCGAGGAAGCCGAAGAAGAGGCCGACGTTGGTCGCCCGAGCGCTCTTCGTCTTGCTGTTGACGCTGATGCCGCGCTCGTTGTCGACCGCGCCGACCGTCATGTCCATGCGCAGCGCGACGTGGCTCCACTGGTGGGCGGTGGGGCGGACGAAGTTGATCAGCGACACGCTCTCGGTCACGAGCTGGGTCGCGCTCGGTACTGGCAGGCCGTCGTCGTTGAGTTCCTGGACGACGTCGGTGACCACGGTGATGGTCGACTGCGACAGGGTGGTCGCGGTATCAACCAGGCCACGATCGAGGGCGGTCTGCGAATCGGCGACCCCGCGGCCGATCGAGGCCAGGATGTCGCCGAAGCTCGGCGCCAGCTCGGCGAGTTCGCCCGAGACATCGGCCTCGTTGGCCAGCACGCCGCCCCCCCCGCCGGGGATCAGCGCCCCCGCCGAGAGGATGCTGCCCTCGGGCAGCGCGGCGGACGCCGGCATCGCGCCGGCCTGGGTCCGGGTCGGCTTGCCCTTGCCGGGTTTTTCGGTGTTGTCAGCCATGATGCACTCCTTGTGAGTGGTTCATCGGAACAAGCGCTCGCCGCAGACCTCGCGGGCGACGCTGCGGTCGAGCGCTTCGAGCAACGGAGAAAGCGCTGCGGCCAGGGCCTGCCATTCGGCGGCAGAGGCGGTCTCGGGGGAATCGGCGAGCAGCGCACGGGTCGGATGTGCCACGGCGAGCATCGCGGCGGCCGGCGGCGGCCCGCCGAGGAAGGCAGCCAGGCTGCGGATGTGCGCACGCAAGGCCGCGGGCAGGAAGGCCAGCGTGCCCGCATCCGGGACACCGGCGCACAGCGCGCCGATCCCCCCGGGCAGCAAGCGCTCGAGCTCGATGCCGCGTTTCGCCCCCACCCCGCGCACCGCCGTCCAGGGCAGATCGACCCGCCATTGCGGCGCTGGCAGCGGATCGGCGGGCAGCGTCGAGGTCCCCGGCACCGCGGGCGTACCCGGCACGATGACCCCGGGACTCGTCGCCAGCGCCCAGGGCTGCGGCCCGAGCGGCACATTCACGCCGCGCACCTCCAGCATCCAGTCACCCTCGCCGAGCGCCACGTCGATGCATTCGACGGTGTTGCGACGGTCGGGAGCACCGACCGCAGCGGCCGGGTGGTTGCCCCAGGCATGCACGGTGCCACCGGCGTCGCGCAGCACCAGGTCGAGGTCGTTGATCAGCGCTTCGCCCGGTACGTCGTACCAGCACAGCACCGCGCGCAGCCGTCCCGGGCCCTTGCAGTCGATGCGACGGCATGCGCCGGTCGCCAGGCCGACCCGGTCTTCGAGCAACACGGGTCCATCGGGGCCGGGCAGGCTGCCGGCCAGCCACAGGCGGCCGAAGCCCGCGCACTGGCGGTCCTCCTCGCCCTGCCCGTCGCGCCGATGCACCGGCCGCGCGCCGTGGATCAGCAAGGCCTTGAGCGCGGCGCCACCCGGCGCCTCGCCCAGCACCTGGCGCCAGCGCTGGCGCAGCACCGCGGCCGCCCCCGCGACCACCCCGGTCGACATCGAGGTGCCGCCAAGGTACTGGTACCAGGGCAGCGGATTCGCCAGACCCCAGCCGCGCGACGGGCTCACGGCGCTGCGCGGTGCGGCGAGGTTGGTGCCGGGCGCGCACAGGTCCGGCTTGATGCGACCGTCGAGCGTGGGGCCGCAGCTCGACAGCAGTGCGAGCCGCTCCGCATCGCCCGAGACGGGCGCGCCGCGCTGCGCCGGATCGGGAAAGCGCGTGCCCTCCGGGTCGAGCGCCGCCCAGCCGCCGCGCAGGCCGATACCGGCGTCCGGCCCCTCGGTAGCGCCGACGGCGAGCACGTTCTTCGCGCTCGCCGGCGCGTACAGCGTGCCGGCATCGACAGCCCCGTCGCGGTTGCGGTCGCGGCCGGCGTTGCCGGCGGCGACGATCACCAGCATCCCGGGCTGGGCGTGGAGAAAATGGTCGCACTCCCAGCTGTCGTCGGTATAGGCACCGGCGGCCTCCACACCCCAGGCGTCGGCGTGGATCGCCGCGCCGGCGGCGCGCGCCTGTTCGAGCAGCTCGCGCAGGTCGAGCGGCCGCCCCGCGAGA
>NZ_AMXF01000163.1 GCF_000310225.1 Thauera phenylacetica B4P | reverse complement strand
GCCCGCGCCGCCGCCGGCGAGGCGGGCCCGGCGCAGCTCGCGCTCGATGGTCGCGCGCATGGTCTCGAGCTGGGCGCGGATCGCATCGGCGCCCTCCGCGTCGCCGCGCGCCGCGAGCGCATCCGCGCTCTGGCCGAGCACTGCGAGCGGCGTCTTGAGGGCGTGGGAGAGGTTGCCCGCGGCGTGGCGGATACGACCGAGGCGCTGGGCCTGATGGCGCGACAGGCGCTCGACCGCGGCGAGCAGCGGCCGCACCTCGACGGGCGCGTCGGCCTCGAACTGCACCGCCTCGCCGCGCTCCAGGCGCCGGCAGGCCTCCACCGCCTCGTCCAGCGGCGCCAGCCCGCGCACCAGCACCCGCCGCTGCAGCACCAGCAGCACGAGCAGCGCCAGCCCGAGCACGGTGAGCGCCTGCGCGCGGAAAGCCGCGATCGCGGCGTCGATCGCGGCCACGTCCTCGGCGAGCGCGATGCTCACCGGGCGGCCATCGACGCTGTTGGGGAAGCCCTTCGCGAGCACCAGCAGCGTCTGCCCCGCGGGGCCGGCGAGCCGCCGCGGCGTGCCGTCTTCCCTGCCAACCAGCAGGTCGAGGTCCGCATCCCAGGTCGAGCGCGAGCGCCACTGCCGCTCGCCGAGGCGCACCACGAAGTAATGCCCGGACAGCGGCAGGTCGTAGCCCGGCCCGGCCGCGGCGAGCAGGCTGGTCTCCAGCGCCGCCTCGCCCTCGTGGCGCGCGAGCGCGTCGAGCAGATGCACGTAGAGCAGGTCGGCGTCGTGATCGAGGCGGGCGAGCACGTGCTCCTCGACCATGCGGCGCGGAAAGTCGCGCAGCGCGAAGGCCAGCAGCACGCCGGCGGCGAGCAGCACCAGGGCGAGCGTGAGCGAGAGGCGGCGGCGGATCGAGTTCATCTTGCGGCCGGCCCCCGCGCACGCGCCTCAGTCGCCGCTGCGGAACACATAGCCCTGCCCGCGCCGGGTCTCGATGCGCTCGTTGCCGAGCAGGCCGCGCAGGCGGCGGACGTAGACCTCGATGACGTTGCTGTCGCGCTCGGCGTCGTAGTCATAGACATGCTCGGAGAGCCGCGTCTTCGACAGCACCTCGTCGGGGTGGCGCATGAAGTAGCGCAGCAGGCGGAACTCGGTGGCGGTCAGCGCCTGCTCGTTGCCGGCGCGATCGACCAGGCACTGGCGCGCCTCGTCCAGCCGCCAGTCGCCGGCGCGCAGCTCGGTGTCGGGCACCGGCGCGGCGCGGCGCAGCAAAGCCTGGATGCGGGCGAGGAGCTCCTCGACGTGGAAGGGCTTGCCGAGATAGTCGTCGGCGCCGGCCTGCAGGCCCTCGACGCGCTCGGCCCAGCCGTCACGCGCGGTGAGGATCAGCACCGGCACGCGGTTCGCCGCCGCGCGCCACTCGCGGAGCACGGCCAGCCCCGGCTTGCCGGGCAGGCCAAGGTCGAGGACCACCGCGTCGTAGGGCTCGGTCGCCCCGAGATGGGCGCCGTCGATGCCGTCGCGCGCGAGGTCGACCGCGTAGCCTTCGGCGACCAGCCGGGTGCGCAGGCGCTCGCCCAGCGCCGCATCGTCCTCGACCACGAGCAGGCGCATCGCTCACTTCTCCTCGCGTTCGAGCACTGCACCGCTCGCGGCGTCGAGCTCGAGCTCGTGCACCCGGTTGCGCTCGTCGATCAGCTTGACCTCGTAGATCCAGCGCCCGTCCTCGCGCTCGAGCTCCAGACCGACGACCTGGCCGGGCTGGATAGCGCGGCTGCGCGCGAGGATGTCCTCGGCCGAGAGGATCTGCCCGCTCTCGCGCAGCTGGCGGATCTCCTCCACCCGCACGCGCTCGCCGGCGCTCGCAGCGGGGACGAACAGCCCGCCGGCGGCGAGGAGCGCGGCCGCGGCCAGCAGGGAACGAAATCGAGTCCTCATCTTCACTCTCCGGCGGGTTTCGGTGCAGACAGTGTGCCCGCCGCAATCTGAACGCAAGCTGAACACGGTCCCTGCCCCGCTCACCCCACCTGGCAGGCCAGCCCCTTGAGGTACTCGCCCTCGGGCACCGCCAGCCCGATCGGGTGGTCGGGCGCGGCCGACAGGCGGTACAGGATGCGCGCATCCACCCCGGCGTCGATCGCCGCGCCGGCGACGATCTTCTGGAACAGCTCCTGGCCGATGCCGCCCGAGCACGAGTAGCTCATCAGGATGCCGCCCGGATTCAACAGCCGGAAACCGAACAGGTTGATGTCCTTGTAGGCGCGCGCGGCGCGCTCGGCGTGTGCGGCCGAGGGCGCGAACTTGGGCGGGTCGAGCACGATCAGGTCGAACTTGCGGCCCTCGTCCTTCAGCGCGCGCAGGGCCTTGAACACGTCCGCCTCCTGCCACTCGGCGCGGCTGGCGTCGAGCCGGGGGTTGAGCGCGAGGTTGCGGCGCGCCGACTCCAGCGCCGGGCCGGACGAGTCGATCGACAGCACCGAGGCCGCCCCGCCCGCGAGCGCCTGCAGCGAGAAGCCGCCGGTGTAGCAGAAACAGTTGAGCACCGCACGCCCGCCGGCGAGCTGGCCGGTGAGCAGGCGGTTGTCGCGCTGGTCGAGGTAGAAGCCGGTCTTGTGCCCGCCCTCGACGTCCACCTCCATGCGCACCCCGTTCTCGACGATGGTGAGCCCGCCCGCGGGCAGCTCGCCGTGCGCGCAGCCGGTGCGCGACTCCAGGCCTTCCAGCCCACGCACCTCGGAGTCCGAACGTTCATACACCGCCGCGCAGCCGGTGGCCTGCACCAGCCCGGCGACGATGGCCTCGCGCCACTTGTCCGCGCCCGCGCTGGTGAGCTGCAGCACCACCACGTCGCCGTAGCGGTCGGCGATCACCCCCGGCAGGCCGTCGGATTCGCCGTGGATCAGGCGCACGCCCTCCTGCCCGCGCAGCGCCGGGATCGCCGCCCGCCGCGCCACGGAGGCCGCCACGGCGCGCTTGAAGAAGGCGTGGTCGATCGCCGCCTCGGCGTCGAAGCTCCACACCCGCGCGCGGATCTGCGAAGACGGCGACCACGCCGCGCGCGCCAGCGCCTTGCCCTCGGCCGTGACGACGGTCACCGTGTCGCCCGGCCGCGCGCGGCCATCGAGGCGATCCACCGAGCCGGCGAAGATCCAGGGGTGGCGGCGGAACAGCGAGCGTTCCTTGCCGGGATGGAGGACGAGTTGGGCCATGGGAGCTTCCGGAGATTGCGGGGGAGTCAGGGCGCGGAGTGTAACGGCTGCGCTCCATCCCGCCCAAGTTCGCTTCGCGCCCTGTCCTCGTGGCAGCGTGACATCCACCGGACGAGCGCGCGCTTCGACGATGCCATTCAGAACAGAGGCGTTCCGGCTTTCACCCCGCGGGATACGCCGTGACCAGACGCGGGCAGCGTGCGCCCGCACGCAGCTCCCAGATCGTCCGGATGCATGGTCTCGAGTCGTCCGGCATCGTCACGTGACAATCGATCTGAAATAGGCGCGCCCGCCCCGCCGGGTCGTCACGAACGCCGGCAACCGGGTTGAGGCGCGCATGCTCCACGAGAACCCTCGCAAAGGCTTCCCAAGCGTCTGCACGAGCGCCACGGGCGAGAAAGAAGCGCGCCTTCGCCCCCCATCGGGGTGGGTGAGCGCCAGCAGATAATCGACCACCTTCCTGGATTCGACCTGAGCGCACTCCACGCCCGGCAGCTTGCGTGCCCCTATCACGACGACACCCTGCGCAGCGCACCGGCAGCGGCGAAGACCACGCCCATCTCCCCCGCCACCGCGCCGAACTCGACCGCGTAGCCGGCACCTTCGTCATACACCGACACCACCGTACCCACGCTGCCGGCAGGCACCGCGCCACCGTCGAAGGCGATGTCGACCAACGCAACCACCCGGGCATGCTCCGCGATCGCAACACCGCCGACGCAGGCGCGCAGCTGCTCGGCCACGCCACGCCCCTGCGCGTCCCGCTCGACTGCGAGCAGGAAGAGGTTGCCGCTCAGGCGCGCCCACAGTTCGCCCACGCGCCGCTTCTCGATCGCATCGTCCGCGCTCTTGTAGCCCTCACCCTTGTACTCGACCACCAGCAGGCGGCCATCTTCGAGTTCGGCGACGAAGTCCGGGTAGAAGCGGTCGCTCGCGGTCGGCAGCCAGAACGAGAACTCCGGAAAGCGCGCCAGGTTGCGCACCCAGTGCCGCACCTGCGACAGGTTATCGAGCGCGACGGCGCAGTGATATTCGTGGTCGGTCTGGCGCGCCCCCGCCTCCTGCAGATCGCCGATCACCCCGTAGTAGTGCTTCACGAAGCGGTGGCGGCCGGTGTAATACGGCGGGCGCGCCGGATACAGCCCGCGCCCGAACACGAAGACGTACTCCGCGCTGATGCAGCCGGGCGTCTCGAAGCCGCTCAGCACGCGCTGCAGGCCCTGGCGCTGCGCGTTCTCGCGCAGCGCGCGCAGGCGTTCGGCGAGCGCGTCGGCGAGCCGGTTGCGGTGGCGCACCAGGGCGGTCAGCGTGTGGCCGTCGTAGTGCACCAGCCAGCGCAGCACGCGACCCAGCCAGGCGAGCATCTGCGGCTGCGGCGTGCCGGGCTCGCGCAGGCGCGCGTCCAGCCAGTGCAGCAGGTCGGCCTCGGTCACCGTGGTCGGCACC
This sequence comes from Thauera phenylacetica B4P, assembly GCF_000310225.1. Lineage (GTDB taxonomy): Bacteria > Pseudomonadota > Gammaproteobacteria > Burkholderiales > Rhodocyclaceae > Thauera > Thauera phenylacetica. The sequence goes on along the minus strand of NZ_AMXF01000163.1, from coordinate 4,738 downwards.
AGGTCCAGGTTGACCGCGTAGGCGGCGCGCTCCTGCTCGATGCGCAGATGGCCGTGGTCCAGATCCACCAGGTAGGCGCCCGGCGATTCGTCGGGGCGGAAGCCGGGCAGTTCGGGCGGCTGGTCGGCGAGGACGAAGCCGGCGAGATCGAGCAGGGTCTCGCGCTCGGCCAGCTCCAGCTCGCCCTGCGCATCACGCACGCACAGCAAGGGCAGCGGGCGGAACGCCACGCCACGCTGCGAGGGCGAGGCGAAGGTCCGGTGGCGCAGCTCGAAGCGGTCGAGCTCGCGCGTCAGGGCGTCGCGCGCCTTGCGCTCGGGGATTGCCGCGACCAGCGCGGCGCGCAGCTCGGGCGGTGGCGGTTGGTCCAGGCTCACCCGGAGCTCGCCATCCGGCCGGGTCTCGATGCGCAGTGCGGGCGTCCCCGCGCCCGTGTCGAGCGCGAACAGCTCGGCCGCCGCGGCCGCCGGCAGCACCAGCTCCAGCGCAGGCAAGGCCGGGGCGGACGGCTCGCCCTCCGCGCCCGTGTCGCCCCACAGCGGCAGACTGGTCGGGAACACCGCCTGCACCGCCTCCAGCTCCTCGAAGCCCATCGCCACCAGGCGGTCGGCAAGCTCCCCGGCCACGCGCGTGCTCTGGGCGCTCGCCAGGTGGGCATAGGCGCGATTGAGCAACTCGCTGCGCCGCCGCTTCGCGTAGGGCATGCGCAGCACGCGGCCGAGCAACTGCTCCATGTCGCGGCTCGAGCCGACGTTCTGCAGGCTGCAGAACACATAGGCGAAGGAGCAGTCCCAGCCCTCCTTGAGCGCCTCGACGGTGATCACCACCTCCACCGGGCAGGCCGGGTCGAACAGGTTCACGCCGTCCAGGTCGCGCTGCGTGCCGGTGGCGACCGCGATGCGCTCGGGCGCGATGTTCTCCTGCGCGATCAGGTGCTCGCGCAGGCGCTCGACGTTCATCTCGCCGCGCTTGTCCTCGGCCTGCAGCAGCAGGATCGGGCGCAGGTAGTCGCCGCCCGCGGCCAGCTCGCGCGCGGCCTCCTCGGCGAGCCGGGTGCGCGTGAGCAGCGCGTCGCGCACCGCCTCCTCCCAGTTGGGATGGGCGCTGAGCACGATGGGCAGCTTGATCATCTCCTCGGCTTTGAGCTCCTCGGCCGAGACGTGGTAGAGCACGTTGCTGCGGTGGCGGCCCTGGCGCAACGGGGTTGCGGTCATCTCGATCAGCGCGGCCGGACGCAGGCGGGCGAAGCTGTCGTAGCTCAGCGGCGTGCGCGCGTTGTGCGCCTCGTCGATGATCACCACCGGGCGGTGCCAGTACATCAGGTTGGCGAAGCTGCGCTTGACCTTGCCCAGATCGGCGCGGCCGAGGTAGGGCTGGACCTCGAGGTCGCGCTCGCTCACGCGCTCGAAACCAGGCAGCTCGGGAGCGCGCTCGAAATGCGGCTCGAAGGCCTCCTTGTAGGCATAGACGTCGCGTCCCGAGGTGTCGTCCACCCGCAGCGTCTGCAGCGTGCCGACGATCACCAGCGCGCGCGCGCCGATGTCCTGCGGGCGGATCTGGTCGCTGTCGGCGATGTCGAGCACGCGCACGCCGTCCACGCCGAAATGCGCCTCCAGCGCCTCGCGGTAGGGGTGGCCGGGGGTCTTCAGCGCAGTCAGCGTCTGCAGCCGGATCACGTTGGTGGGCACCAGCCACAGCGCCAGCGGCCGGTCCTGGCCGGTGTAATGGCGAGCCGCGGCGGCGAGCGCGTGCGCGCCGAGCAGGGTCTTGCCGCCGCCGGTGGGGATGCGCACGCACACATAGGGCGTGGCCCCATCGTCGTTGACGAAACCCTGCGCGAGATAGGGCGGGATCGTCTCCGCCGCGTGCTCCTGTTCGAGCAGGGTCTGGCGGAAGGCGGCGTCGAGCGCGGCCTCGTCGCGCGCGCCGCGCGCCAGGGCGAAGAAGCGCGCGAGCGCGGCGAGCGCCTCGCGCTGGTAACGCTTGAGGGTCAGCGCCATGCCGGAGCCTCCTGCCGCGCACGGATGTCGTAGGGAATCTGGCGGAAGTCGATGCCGAGCGCGCGCCGGCGCATCTCGGACAGCCGGCAGGCCTCGCCGAACACCACCCGCGGCGTACCCGCCGCCACCCCGGCGCCTGCGGCCGCCTCGTCGAGCAGCGCCGCCACCGCCGAGGTCAGCACGTTGCCGCCCTGCGGCCGGCGGTCGCCGAGCACGCCGTTGAAGAGCAGGAAGTAGGCGCGGCCTTCGTGCACGCCGAGCAGCGGCGAGGCCGGCTGCGCGTCGGTGATCTCGGGCCGCCACGGGGTGCGCGTCTCCTGGTACCAGATCCACGCCGCCAGGGTGGCGAAGCCGATCGCCGGGTCGACCTGGCCGTCGGGCAGGAACACCGGCGCACCGAGGCGGGCGAAGCGCAGCCCGCCGCCGCCCTGCCAGTCCACCGCGTTCGAGATCCCGCCCTGCTCGCCCGCGATCACCTTCTGCAGGCGCGGCAGGCAGTGGGTGTGCGCATGCTCGCCCATCTCGATGCCGATGTAGCGCCGGCCCATCTTGTGCGCGACCGCGGCGGTGGTGCCGGAGCCGAGGAAGCTGTCGAGCACGAGGTCGCCGGGGTTGGTGGCGATGTCGAAAATGCGCTTGATTAAGGACTCGGGCTTTGGTGTGTCGAAAAGCTCGCCGTCCGCAAAAAGTGCCTTCAGATGCTTCTTTGCAAGGTCGTTGGTTCCTACGTCCGTCGCAGGCCAGAGCGTGTCAGGCGTCAAGCCAGCGCTGACATCCACCAAGAACTTCTTGACCCGTGGCACTCCGTTTCCACTATTCCCGAACCAGATATTTCCCTTGGCAATTTCCTCTTCCATTCGCTCGCGCGTGTAGAGCCAACAGCGCCCCTGGGGCAAGCGATGCAGCTTCCCATTCGGCGCGACCAAATCGTAGAACTGGCTCGGGGTCGCATGGCCAGCCTGAGCATTCGCCGACACCGACTGCCACGCGCCTCGCGGATCCTCATCAGGATTCTTGTACCGCGCCCGAACTTCCTCAGTCAGCGGCAAATCATTTCGCGCTGCAGCGAACTTCGCGTAATCCTTTGCGAAGACATGCAAATACTCGTGATTCGCTGAAAAGACCTTCCGATTCTCGCGAGTTGTTCGTTGCTGCCAAGCTATCGTCGTCACGAAATTCCCCCGCCCGAACACCTCGTCCATCAACACCTTCAGGTAGTGCCCCTCGTTGTCGTCGATCGACACCCAGATGCTGCCGTCCTCGGCGAGCAGCTCGCGCAGCAGCTCCAGCCGCGGCGCCATCATCGACAGCCACTGGCTGTGCTCGAGGTTGTCGTCGTAGTGCTCGAAGGCCGAGCGGGTGTTGTACGGCGGGTCGATGTAGATGCACTTGACGCGGCCGGCATGGAAGGGCAGCAGCGCCTTGAGCGCGTCGAGGTTGTCGCCCTGGATCAGCCAGTTGTCGGCCGCGGGGTCGCCGTGGACGGCGTCCACGTCGATCAGCCGGTAAGGCACGGCCGCGGCGGCCTGCAGGGCCTGGCGCTTGTTCAGCCAGTCGAGGATGGGCATGGGTGGGCGTCGTTCGAATCGATGTTGATGTCATTATAGCCGCGACCGGCAGCCGAGCGCGGGAACAGCAGGTCCGCTGCGGCCGGCGGGCGGCGCCCGAGGATAACGCATCGGCCGCCCGGGCCGGCAGCCTTGCGGTGTGTGCGAACGGTTGCGGCCGATGGTCGCGGCGGAATCACCCCGCCACCGCCCGCTTCAGCCGCGCCACCGCGCCCTCGACCGCGCCCTCGTCCAGGTTCCCGTAGCCGAGCACCAGCCCGTTGCACCGCACCGGCGGGCGGGCGTAGGCGGACAGGGCGCGCACGCCCAGCCCGAGCTGCGCGGCGCGCTCCGCCACCGCGATATCGGGCAGCGCATCGGGCAGCCACATCACCAGATGGAGCCCGGCCTCGCCGCCCGACAGCACCAGCCCGGGGCCGAAGGCCTGCTGCAGGGCGGCGCGCAGCGCGGCCTGGCGGGCGTTGTAGCGGGCGCGCATGCGGCGGATGTGGGTGGTGTAGTGGCCGCGCGCGATGAAGTCGGCGAGCGCGCGCTGCTCGATGCCCTGGCCGGCGCGGGTGGCGCGCGCCGCAGCGTGGATGAAGTCGTCCGCGACCGTGCGCGGCAGCACCAGGTAGCCCAGGCGCAGGCCGGGATAGAGCGTCTTGCTGAAGGTGCCGGCATAGACCACCGGGGCGTCGGCGTGCAGCCCGAACAGCGCCGGCGGCGCCGGACCGGCGCGGCGGAACTCGCTGTCGTAGTCGTCCTCGACGATCCAGGCGCCGGCCGCGCGGGCGCGCTCGATGAGCGCGAGCCGGCGCGGCAGCGACATCACCCGCCCGGTGGGGTACTGGTGCGAGGGGGTGACCATGATCAGGCGCGGTCGCCGATGCTGCCAATCGTCGGCGCCGGGGGCCAGGCCCTCGGCGTCGACCGCGACGTCGTGCACCCGCAGGCCGGCGAGGCCGAAGGCGACGCGGGCGGCGAGGTAGCCCGGGTTCTCGACCCACACCGTGTCGCCGTGGTCGGCGAGCAGGCGCGCGCACAGGTCGAGCGCCGCCTGCGTGCCGCTGGTGACGAGGATCTGCGCGGGGTCCACCGCCAGGCCGCGCACGCTGCTCAGGTGGCCGGCGAGCGCCGCGCGCAGGGCGGGGTCGCCGCCGTGCGCCGCATAGCCGAGCTGCCGCCAGC
>NZ_AMXF01000162.1 GCF_000310225.1 Thauera phenylacetica B4P | reverse complement strand
ACGCGGCGTTGCCGGCCTCGGTGGGCGCGGGCGCGAAGGCGGGCGCGGGCTCGGTCTGCAGCTCGAGCGCGGCGGGCGGCTCGGTGCGGAACCAGTCGAAGTACCAGCCCACGCCGAGCAGGACCAGCAGCACGGCCACCACCGCACCGGCGGGGAAGCTGCCGCGGCGTGTACCGCCACCCGATGGCAGGTCGCCATTGGCGTTGCGGATCGGCGACAGGTCGGGCTGGTCGGCACCGGCGAGGCGACCGATGCCGTCGAGCAGCGGCGCCGCGTCGAGGCCGAGGTAGCGCGCGTAGTTGCGCGCGAAGCCGCGCACGAAGGCCATGCCGGGCAGCGCGGCGAAGTCGTCGTTTTCCAGCGCCTCGATCTGGCGCGGGCTCAGCTTGATGGCGAAGGCGGCCTCGTGCACCGATTCGCCGCGGGCCTCGCGGGCACGGCGCAGGCGGACGCCGGGCGAGGCGGCGGACTCGGTGCCGGGGGCGAGGTGGTCGGACTGCATGCTGCTCACTCGAACTTCCCTTGATTCATCGATTTGAACTCCTCCGATTCGGCGAAGCGGCTGCGCAGTTGCGCGGCGTAGCTGGCCTCGGCGTCGGCGTTGCCGAGGCGGCGCTCGGTGCGCAGGCCCAGCCACGCGGAGGCCGCGCTCGGGCCGTGCGCCTGGTGCAGGCGGATGAGCTGGCTGCGCGCCTGCTCGTAGCGCCCGCCGCGGTAGGCGATGTCGGCGAGCAGGTAGAGCGCCTGGGCGTTCTCCGGGTCGGCCTGCACCGCACGCTGGAACTGCGCCTCGGCGGCGGACTCCTCGCCGAGGCGGAGATGACACAGGCCCGCATTGGTGAGCGGGCGCGTCTGGTGGCGGTAATACGGGTTGCGCGCCGCGACGGCCAGGCGCTCGAGGCCTTCACGCTCCTGGCCCTGCGAGCACAGGAACCAGCCGTAGCTGTTGTTGAAGTCGGGGTCGCCCGGGGCCTCGCGCAGCGCACGCTCGAAGTTCTCGCGCGCGGCGCCGCGCTCCTCGACGTACATGTAGGCGAGGCCGAGCAGATGGTAGGCCGGCGCGTAGGACGGGCTGTCGTTGAGCGCGATCCTCGCCTCGTCGAGTGCGACGTCGTAGCGCCCCACCTCGAAGTAGGCCATGCCGAGCTCCACATGCACGCGGGCGCGCGCATCGGCCGGAGTGGCCGGGTTGGTGTCGGACATCGGCCGGCTGATCATCGCCGCGCTCGAGGGCACGCCGGGCGCGCCCGCGCAGCCGCCGAGCGCGAGCGCCACCGCCAGCACGGCGGGTGCCAGTGTCGATTTCATCGCATGTTCTCCCTTGCCTGGTGCAGGCGCACGGTGCGCCGCGTCCTGTCCTGGACCTGGCCGGCGAGCTGGCCGCACGCCGCGTCGACATCGTCGCCGCGCGTCTTGCGCGTGGTGGTCACGATGCCGGCCTCGATCAGGATACCGGCAAAACGCCGGATGCGCTCCGCGGGCGAGCGCTGGAAGCCGGAGTCCGGGAAGGGGTTGAACGGGATCAGGTTGAACTTGCACGGCGTGTCGCGCACCAGCGCGACGAGCTCGCGGGCGTGCGCGTCGCTGTCGTTCACGCCGTCGAGCATGACGTACTCGAAGGTGACGAAGTCGCGCGGCGCGCGCTCGAGGTAGCGCCGGCAGGCGGCCATCAATTCGCGCAGCGGGTATTTCTGGTTGATCGGCACGAGGCGGTCGCGCAGCGTGTCGTTGGAGGCATGCAGCGACACCGCCAGCGCCACCGGGCACTCGTCGCGCAGGCGGTCCATCGCCGGCACGACGCCCGAGGTCGACACGGTGACGCGCCGGCGCGACAGGCCGTAGGCGTGGTCGTCGAGCATCAGGCGCAGCGCGGTGACGACGTTGTCGAAGTTGGCGAGCGGCTCGCCCATGCCCATCATCACCACGTTGCTGATGATGCGGCCGTTGTCCTTTTCGCCGGCCTCGAGGTCCGGCGCGAGCTCGCCGGCGTCCGCGCGGGCGGCGCCGAGCAGCTTGTTGGCCAGCCAGAGCTGGCCGATGATCTCCGCGGCCGACAGGTTGCGGTTGAAGCCCTGCTTGCCGGTGGAGCAGAACGCGCAGTCGAGCGCGCAGCCCGCCTGCGAGGACACGCACAGCGTGCCGCGGCTGGTTTCAGGGATGAACACGGTCTCGACCGCATTGGCGTTGCCCACGTCGAGCAGCCACTTGCGCGTGCCGTCGGCCGAGATCGAGTCGCGCACCGGCACCGGCGGGCGGATCACGGCGACGTCCCTCAGCTTGGCGCGCAGGGACTTGGCGACGTCGGTCATCGCGTCGAAGTCGTCGCAGCCCTCGCGATGCATCCAGCGCATCACCTGGCGGGCGCGGAACGGCTTCTCGCCCAGCCCGGCGAACCAGGCGACGAGACCGTCGACGTCGAAATCGAGCAGATTGACCGGATTGGGAGTGCTCATGCCTGAAACTTCACCTCTCGGGAGCGGAGGCCCGCGATGACGGGCCGACCGTAATGCAAACGGCCCGCTCACGCCGCGCGCGGTGCGGGAGGCACCGCGAAGCGTGCGCGACGGGCCGTCGGTACGGACCGCTCAGCGCGAGTAAACGTTCATGCCCGGGAAGAAGAAAGCCACTTCCACGGCAGCGGTCTCGGGGGCGTCGGAGCCGTGCACCGCGTTGGCGTCGATCGACTCGGCGAAGTCGGCGCGGATGGTGCCCTTGTCGGCCTTCTTCGGGTCGGTGGCGCCCATCAGCTCGCGGTTCTTGGCGATGGCGCTCTCGCCTTCCAGGCACTGGATCATCACCGGGCCGGAGGTCATGAACGAGACCAGGTCCTTGAAGAAGGGACGCTCCTTGTGCACGGCATAGAACTCGCCGGCTTCACGCTCGGACAGGTGCGCCATCTTGGCGGCGATGACCTTGAGGCCGGCGCCTTCGAAGCGGGCGTAGATCTGGCCGATCACGTTCTTGGCGACGGCGTCGGGCTTGATGATGGACAGGGTGCGTTCGATTGCCATGGATAACTCCGGGACTGCGCTTGGATAAAGCGTGAGGTTTGGAAAAAAGCGCGAAATTTTAGCAGGTTTCGCACGACACCGATGCGCGCGCTCGGCGCGGGAATGTAAGGCGACGCAAGCGCCGCGACGAAAAACACGATCCCCGCCGGCATCGCTGCACGGCGGGGATCGATCCAGCCTGCCTGCCGGGGCCGCGCGCGACGGCCCCGGCACGCGCGCTTACATCATGCCCAGCGCCCTGGGCAGGAAGGTGGAGATGCTCGGGATGTAGGTGATCATCATCAGGAACACCAGCATCGTGTACAGCCACGGCATCACCGCCTTGCTCATCTCGGTGAGGCCGGCCTTGGTGATGCCGCTCGCCACGAAGAGGTTCAGGCCCACCGGCGGCGTGATCATGCCGATCTCCATGTTCACCACGATCATCACGCCGAAGTGGATCGGGTCGATGCCGAGCGCCACCGCCACCGGGAACAGGATCGGCGCCAGGATCAGGATGATCGACGACGGCTCCATCAGCGCACCGGCCACCAGCAGCAGCAGGTTCACCACGATCAGGAAGCCGATCGGGCCCATGCCGCTGGCGACGATCGCGTCGGCCATGCGCTGCGGGATCTGCTCGCTGGTCAGGATGAAGGAGAACAGCACCGCGCTGGCGATGATGAACAGCAGCATCGCGCTCATGTTGGCCGAGTCGAGCAGCACGCGCGGGATCTGCTTGAAGGTGAGGTCCTTGTACACGAACACCGCGATGAAGAAGGCGTACACCGCGCTCATCGCCGCCGCCTCGGTCGGGGTGAACATGCCCGAGTAGATGCCGCCCATCACCACCACGATCAGCATCAGCCCCCAGAAGGCCTTGCGGAAGTGCTTGATGCGGACGGCCCAACTCGTGCGCGGCAGCGTCGGGTAGTTGTTCTTGCGCGCCACGTACCAGGTGCAGGCGCCGAGCATGAAGGCCAGCAGCAGGCCGGGGATGACGCCCGCCATGAACAGCGCGCCGACCGAGGAGTTGGTCGTCACCGAGTACATCACCATGACGATCGAGGGCGGGATCAGGATGCCCAGGCCGCCGGCCGAGGCCACCACGCCGGCGCCGAAGCGCAGCGGATAGCCCTGCTTGATCATCGCCGGGATCAGGATCGAGCCGATCGCCACCACGGTCGCCGGGCTGGAGCCCGACACCGCGGCGAACAGCGCGCACGCCAGCACCGCCGACATGCCCAGGCCGCCGCGCAGGTGGCCGACCATGGAGGTGGCGAAGTTGATCATGCGTCGCGCCACCCCGCCGTGGGTGAGGAAGTTGCCGGCTAGGATGAAGAAGGGGATCGCCATGATCTCGAACTTCTCGATGCCGGTGAACATCTTGAGCGCCACCGATTCGAGCGGTACGTCGGTGAAGATGAACATGAAGCTCAGCACCGTGAGGCCGAGCGCCACGCCTACCGGCATGCCGATCGCCATGAGGACGACGAGCAGACCGAAGATTGCAATCGTGTTGGTCATGATGTCGTCTCCTTACTTGCCCTGGCCGGGACGCTTGGCCTCGGCCTCGCGACGGGCGTGTTCGATGTCTTCCGCGATCGAGAAGGCTTCGCCCTCGAGCAGCACGTTCTCGTCATCCTCGTCGTCCAGGCCTTCGACGTGGCCATGGTCGTGGGTGGGCAGCTCGCCGGTGCGGGCGAAGCTCACCATGACCTGCAGGAAGCGGTAGCACATCAGGAAGGAGCCGAGCGGCACCGCGGAATAGACGATCCAGGTCGGCCATTCGAGGTCGGGCGTGGTCGGGCCTTCGAAAAAGTCGCCGGTGTCACGACCGAAGAGCGTCAGCGTCTCGTAGGCCATGCCGTTCTCCCACACGAAGAGCGCGCCGAAGAGGCCGATGAGGCCGGTGAAGAGCACCCCGCACACCAGGCCGATCTGGATCAGCGCCGTGCGCGAGCTGCCGCTGAGCTTGTTGATCAGGATGTCGACGCCGACGTGGATGCCGGTGCGCACGCCATAGGCGGCGCCGAACTTGGCCATCCACACGAAGAGGATGATGCAGAACTCCTGCGCCCAGCCGACGTTCATGTCGAGGAGCCAGTCCTGCAGCAGCGGAATCTCGTAGCCGGAGAGGTAGCGATGCACCACCGAGATGAAGATCACGATCGTCGCCACGGCCATCAGGCTGGCGATGATGATCTCCTCGAGGCGGTCGAGAAGCTTGTTCATGATTGTTTTCCCCCGAAAAAACGCCCGTCGCTCTCTGCGAGCCGGACGGGCGCTGCTGGGTGTGGAGACGAGAGGATTACAGCTTGGCCGGATCGAAACCGGTTTCCTTGTAGATGGACTGGATCAGCTCGGCGCCGATGCGCGACTCCATCTTCTTGTGCACCGGAGCGAACGCCTTCTTGAAAGCAGCCTTCTCCTCGGCGGTCGGGGTGTGGATCTCGGTCTTGCCCGAGGCACGCACCGCTTCCAGCGACTTGTCGTTCTCTTCCTTGGCGATCTGGTTGGCATAGACGGTGGACTCGACCATGGCCTTGTCGAGCTGGGTGCGGATCTCCGCCGGCAGCCCGTCCCAGAACTTCTTGTTGGTGATGACCGCGTAGCCGAGGTAGCCGTGGTCGGTCAGCGTCATGTGCTTCTGCACCTCATGCATCTTCTGGGTGTAGAGGTTGGAGTGCGGGTTCTCGGTGCCATCCACGACGCCGGTCTGCAAGGCCTGATAGACCTCGGAGAAGGCCATCACCTGCGGCAGCGACTTGACCTCGCGCATCTGCTCCTCGAGCACCTTGGACGACTGGATGCGCATCTTCTTGCCGCGCAGGTCCTCGGGCTTCTTGATCGGCGAGTTGGCCGAGAAGGACTTGAAGCCGTTGTCCCAGAAGGCCAGGCCGCGAATGCCCTTGGGCTCGAGCTTGGCGAGCAGCTGCTGGCCGACCGCGCCCTGGGTGATCTTGTTCAGGGCCTCGTAGCCGTCGAAGATGTAGGGCAGGTCGAAGACCTCGAACTCGCGCACGCCGAGCGGGCCGAACTTGGCCAGCGACGGGGCCAGGAGCTGGACCGCGCCGAGCTGCAGGGCCTCCATCTCTTCCTTGTCCTTGTACAGCGTGCTGTTGGCGTACACCTCGACCTTGACCGCGCCCTTGGTGTATTCCTCGGCGAGCGCCTTGAACTTTTCGGCGGCCTTGCCCTTGGGCGTGTCCTGGGCCACGACGTGGCTGAACTTGATCACGATGGGCTCGGCCGCAAGCGCGACGCTGGACAGACCGACGGCAACCAGACCGACCAGAAGCGAACGGATCTTCATGAAGCACCTCCTCCTAGAGAACAGCATCGGGGTATTGTTCGGCTACCCGGGGCCTCCGGGCGGCACGCTCGCACTGCGATAAGTTTCGCTGTGTCGGACATCAGTATCGTTTCGCCCGCAGCGCGCTGCTATTGTGGATCTCCGCATCCGTGACAACCGCAAGCCACCGTATCCCCATCCGCCGCCTTCCGCAATGAGCCACGCCGACGCACCGTCCATCCTGCCGCTCGCGCGCCGGCGCTGGCTGCAGCACCTGCCCTACCTCAGCCTGGCGCTCTTCCTCGCCGCGATCACCGCGCTGGTGTGGCTGACGCGCGAGTACGACGACGACGCCCAGCGCGCGACGCTGATCAGCGACGTGCTGTGGATGGAGCAGAACCTGCGCTTCAACCTCGACCGCAACGAGATCCACCTGCAGGAGATCGGCCCCGAGCTGCTCGCGGCGCCCGCACCGTCGGCCCAGACCGAGGCGCGCCTGGCCAGCCTGCTGACGCACGAGCGCGGCCTCGCGCGAATCCTGTGGCTGTCGCCGGAGGGGCACGTGCTGGGCGCGATGCCGCCACTCACCCCCGCCCCGGTCGCGCACGACGCGTCCGCCGACGCGGCCGCGGCGCCGGTCGACGAATCCAGCCTGCAGCTGGCGCGCGGCATCGGACGCGCGGTGTATGGTCCGGCACATCCGGCCCCCGGCGGCGCCCACCACTTCGAGGTGCACGTGCCGGTGTGGTCGGACGAGGCGCAGGTCGGCATGGTGGTCGGCGTGTATTCGCTGTCGGACGTGGTGATGCGCGAGCTGCCGTGGTGGTTCTCCGAGCGCTACCACGTCGCGGTGCTCGACAGCGACGGCCGCAGGCTCGCCGCCAAGTCGAAGGTCGCGCCGCTGTCGCCGCGGCTGTCCTACAGCATGCCCTTCGACCCGCCCGGGCACGGCCTCACGCTGCAGATCGCCGCCTACCGCTCGGAGACGCGCTGGATCCCGCTGCTGCTCGGCGCCTCGATCGTGCTGCTGGCCGGGATCATCGTGTGGAGCGTGATGCAGCTGCGCCGCCAGCTCGCCCGCCGCCAACAGGCCGAGGTCGCGCTGCGCGCCGAGTCCGCCTTCCGCAAGGCGATGGAGGACTCGATGCTCACCGGCATGCGCGCGCGCGACCTCGACGGCCGCCTCACCTATGTGAACTCGGCCTTCTGCCGCATGACCGGCTTCAGCGCGGACGAGCTGCTCGGGCTCAAGGCGCCGATGCCCTACTGGGACCCGGAGCGCATCGAGCAGACCTACGCCCTGCACCGCGAGATCCTCGCCGGCGGCAGCTCGGCCGATGGCACCGAGGTGCGCCTGCGGCGCAAGAACGGGGACGTCCTCGACGTGCTGGTGTTCGAGGCGCCGCTGATCGACGCCGCCGGCCGCCACGCCGGCTGGATGGGCTCGGTGCTCGACATCACCGAGCAGAAGCGCGCGCGCGAACACGCGCTGCAGCAGGAGGAGCGCCTGCAGCAGAGCTCGCGCCTGATCACGATGGGCGAGATGGCGTCCACGCTGGCGCACGAGCTCAACCAGCCGCTCGCCGCGATCGCCAGCTACACCTCGGGCTGCATCAACCGCCTGCAGGACGAGGCGCCGCTCGACCGCGCCGAGCTGCTCGACGTACACCAGCGCATCGCCCGCCAGGCCCAGCGCGCCGGCGAGATCATCCGCCGGGTGCATGATTTCGTGCGCCGCTCCGAGCCCAAGCGCGAGGCGCTCGACCTCGCCGCGGTGATCCGCGACGCCATCGGCCTGATCGAGGCCGACGCGCGCAAGCGCGGCATGCGCATCCGCAGCGAGCTCGCCGACGGCCTGCCGCAGGTGCCCGCCGACGCGGTGATGATCGAGCAGATCGTGGTCAACCTGGTGCGCAACGCGATGGACTCGATGCGCGACACCCCGCCGCCCGAGCGCACCGTCGCCGTGCGCACCGCGCGCGAGGGCCGCTTCGTCACCGTCACCGTCGCCGACCGCGGCGCCGGCATCCCCGCCGAGACCGCCGCCCGCCTGTTCGAGCCCTTCTTCACCACCAAGCAGGAGGGCATGGGCATGGGGCTCAACATCTGCCGCACGATCGCCGAGCTGCACCGCGGCCGCCTGGCCTTCGAATCGCGCCCGGGCGGCGGTACCATCTTCACCCTCTCACTCCCGGTGGACGCCGACCTCGAATGAACACCGCCTGCACGCACATCATCGACGACGACGAGGCCATCCGCGACGCCCTCGAATGGCTGTTCAAGACGCGCGGCGTGCCGTGCCGGAGCTGGGCCTCGGCCGAGGCCTTCCTCGCCGACTGGCGCGGCGACTGGCGCGGCTGCGTCGTGCTCGACATCCGCATGCAGGGCATGAGCGGGCTGGAGTGCTTCGACGAGCTGCTGGCGCGCGGCTGCCGGCTGCCGGTAATCTTCATCACCGGCCACGGCGACGTGCCGATGGCGGTGGCCGCGCTCAAGAAGGGCGCCTTCCACTTCATCGAGAAGCCCTTCAACGACCACGACCTGGTCGACCTCGTCGAGAAGGCGCTCGCCACCGACGACGAGCGCCTGCGCGTCGCCGCCAGCCGCGAGACCATCGAGGCGCGCCTGGCCACGCTCACCCAGCGCGAGCGCGAGGTCATGGAGCAGATCCTCGAGGGCAAGTACAACAAGGTGATCGCCGACGAGCTGTCGATCTCGATGCGCACCGTGGAGGCGCACCGCTCGCGCATCTTCGACAAGATGGAGGTGCGCTCGGCGGTGGAGCTGGCGCAGCTGCTGACCACGCTGCGCAACTGAGCGCCGCGCCGGCGCCGCGCTCAGTCCGGCGACGTCGATGCGGGCATGCCGCCCGGTCGCCACTCCGGCACCAGCCCCGGCGCCTGCGGCGCGCAGGCGAACTCCGCCGCCACCCCGATGCCGCCCACCCAGGCGGGCTCGCCGTCCACCCACAGCACCGGCAGGCGGTCGCGCAGCCACGCCGGGATCGCGGCCTCCTGGCAGAGTTTGCGCAGCTCGCGTCGCGGCCGCGCCGGGTGCAGGCGCAGGCGCAGGCCCTCGCCCCGCGGCGCGAGCCGGACCTCTGCGGCGCGCTCCAGGCGAGCGC
>NZ_AMXF01000161.1 GCF_000310225.1 Thauera phenylacetica B4P | reverse complement strand
CGCGCCAGGCCGGCGCCGCGGCCGCGGCGGCGTCCGCCGCCTCCGCGGCGGGTGAAGGCCAGGGCGTGATCCAGGTCCTCAGCGGCGCCAACGCCGGGCGCGAGCTGCCGCTCACCAAGTCGCTCACCACCCTGGGCAAGCCGGGGCGCCAGGTCGCGGTCATCACGCGCCGACCCCACGGCTACTTCATCACCCACGTCGAGGGCGCGAGCTTCCCGCTCGTCAATGGCAGTGCGATCGACGCCCAGGCGCGCCCCTTGCGCGACCACGACATCATCGAGATCGCGGGCGTCAAGATGGAGTTCTTCCTGCGCGCCTGAGGGGGCGGGACGGGCGTGACTTTCTCCCGCGCGGCCACCCGCCGCGCGATGCTAAGGTTTCGCATGGGTTCGCGCGGTGGCCTCCGGCTGCCGCGGACGCGGATGACGGAGGCCATGAAGCTCAAGGTGCTGGGGTGCAGCGGCGGGATCGGCGGGGCGCAGCCGCGCACCACCTCGTTCCTGCTCGACGACGACATCCTGATCGACTGCGGGACGGGCGTCGGCGACCTCACGCTGGACGAGCTCGCGCGGATCGACCACGTCTTCCTCACCCATGCGCACCTCGACCACATCGCCGCGCTGCCGCTGATGATCGACTCGGTGGGCGAGCTGCGCCAGGCGCCGGTGCAGGTGCATGCGACGCCCGAGACCATCCGCATCCTGCACTCGCACATCTTCAACTGGCTGGTGTGGCCCGACTTCTCCGCGATCCCCGACCACCACCAGCCCTTCATGCGCTTCCAGCCGATCCACGTCGGCGAGCGCCGCGACTTCGGCGGGCGGGGCGTCACCGCGCTGCCGGCGCGTCATACGGTGCCGGCGGTGGCCTATCGGCTCGACAGCGGGGGTGGGCAGCTGGTGTTTTCCGGAGATACCGCCTACTGTCCCGAGCTGATCGCGGCGATCAACGACTGTCCGCAACTGCGCCACCTCATCCTCGAGACCGCCTTCGCCGAGGAGCAGCACGGGCTCGCGGTGGCCTCGCGCCACCTGTGCCCCAGCATGGCGCGTGCGGTGCTCGACGAGATCCGCGGCACGCCCGAGATCCACATCAGCCACCTCAAGCCGGGTGCCGGGCAGCGCATCATCGACCAACTGGGGGCTTGCGCCCCCGGGCGCCCGTTGCGTGCGCTCGGTCGCGGCGACCTCCTGGAGTTCTGATGCGCCCGCCGTACGTGCGGCGGAACCCGCCACCCCGATCGCTGCCGCTCGCCCGCGGGCGCTTCCATCCGGAGCAAACCCAATGAACACCTCCGTGTCCAGTGCCGTCACGCACCGTCTCGCCTTCTTCAAGGGCTTGCAGACGCTGACCAACCGCATCCATGCGAGCAAGGACACCGACGAGATCATGCTCGAGCTCGCGCCCGAGCTGTGCTCGCTGTTCGAGGCCGAGCGCTTCACCATCTACGCGCTCGAAGAGGGCGGGGCCTCCATCGTCACCCGGGTCAAGACCGGGCTGAGCGGGGTGCAGAGCATCCGCCTGCCGATCGGCGAGAACAGCATCGCCGGCTTCGTCGCGCTCAGCGGCCAGCTGGTCAACATCCGCGACGTGTACGACGACGAGGAGCTGCGCCGCATCTCGCCGCACCTCGAGCTGCGCCGCGAGGTCGACGCCAACACCGGCTTCCATTCGCGCCAGATGCTGGTGGCGCCGATCCGCGATCCCGACACCGGCAGCCTGCTCGGGGTCGTTCAGCTCATCAACACGCTCAACCGCGAGCCCTTCTCCAAGATGGCCGAGGAGGGCCTGATGGGGCTGGCGCAGACCCTCGGCGTGGCCTTCCTGCGCCATAACCGCCAGAGCGGGCGGCTGCGGTCGCGCTTCGAGGCGCTGGTGGTCGACGGCCGCATCACCGCCGAGGAGCTCGCCGATGCCACCCGCGAGGCACGCGAGAGCGGGGCCGGCACCGAGAACGTGTTGATCGAGCAGCTGGGCCTCAGCCCGGCCGAGCTCGGTGCGGCGGCCTCACGCTACTTCGGCGTGCCCTACCAGGCCTTCGTCGCCAACCACGTCAAGCCGATGGACCTGCTGCGCAACATCAAGCGCGAGTTCGTCGAGAAGAGCCTGTGGCTGCCTTACGAGGAGAACCCCGAGGGCGTGCTGATCCTGTGCGTCGATCCCGAGCAGGTGCGCAGCTCGGGCGTGGCGCAGAACGTGCTGCCGAAGAAGCGCCTCACCTACCGGGTCACGACCAAGCGCGACTTCGAGCAGACCGTCGAGCAGTTCTTCGGCGCGACCCTGGACGACGCCTCCGTGTCCGACCTGCTGTCGGGCCTCGACGATCACGACGAGGACGCCCTCTCGCTCAAGGACGAGGTCACCGCCGCCGCCGACAACGAGCTCGTCAAGCTGGTCAACAAGATCATCATCGACGCCTATCGCCAGGGCGCCTCCGACATCCACATCGAGCCCCGCCCCGGCAAGGAGAAGACGCAGATCCGCTTCCGCAAGGACGGCTCGCTGGTGCCCTACATCGAGATCCCGGCGAGCTACCGCAACCCGCTCGTCACCCGCATCAAGATCATGTGCGACCTCGACATCTCCGAGCGCCGCAAGCCGCAGGACGGCAAGATCCGTTTCCGCAAGTTCGCCCCGGTCGACCTCGAGCTGCGCGTGGCCACGCTGCCCACCCAGGGCGGCATGGAGGACGTGGTGATGCGCCTGCTCGCGCACAGCGAGCCGATCCCGATCGACCAGCTCGGCCTGCTGCCCTTCAACCTCGAGCGCCTCAAGACCGCGATCGCCAAGCCCTACGGCATCTTCTTCGTGTGCGGTCCCACCGGCTCGGGCAAGACCACCACGCTGCACTCCATCCTGAGCTACATCAACACCCCCGACACCAAGATCTGGACGGTCGAGGACCCGGTCGAGATCACCCAGAAGGGCCTGCGCCAGGTGCAGGTCAACCGCAAGGCCGGGATCGACTTCGCCACCATGATGCGCGCCTTCCTGCGCGCCGACCCCGACGTGATCATGGTGGGCGAGATGCGCGACCACGAGACCGTGGCGGTCGGCATCGAGGCCTCGCTCACCGGCCACCTCGTGTTCTCGACCCTGCACACCAACAGCGCGCCGGAGTCGGTGGTGCGCCTGCTCGACATGGGCATGGACCCGTTCAACTTCGCCGACGCGCTGCTCGGCGTGCTCGCCCAGCGCCTGGCCAAGCGCCTGTGCCTGAAGTGCCGCGTACCCTACCGCGTCGGCGAGGACGAGCTCGCCAGCCTGCTCGACGAGTACTGCGAGGACATGCACCTGACTCCGGACTTCGCCGCCGACCCCAAGGCCGCGCGCGAGCGCGTGCTGGGGCGCTGGCGCGAGGCCTTCGGCGACAAGGACGGCGGCTTCCGGCTCCACCGCGCGGTCGGCTGCGAGCACTGCAACCAGGGCTACAAGGGCCGCGTCGGCCTGCACGAGCTGATGCTCGGCTCGGACGCGATCAAGCGCCACATCCAGTCGCGCGGCCGCGTCGAGCAGATCCTCGGCCAGGCGCTCGCCGAGGGCATGCGCACGCTGCGCCAGGACGGCATCGAGAAGGTGCTCTCCGGCATCACCGACATGAAGCAGGTGCGCAAGGTCTGCGTGCGCTGAGCGGGGCCGGGGCGGTCGATCGCCGGGCTGCGGGTTAGAATCCCGCCTGATCCCCCATTCCGGAGCACCCCATGTACCGCATCGCCCCCAGCCTGCTGTCCGCCGATTTCGCCCGCCTCGGCGAGGAGGTCCGCGACGTCATCGCCGCCGGCGCCGACTGGATCCACTTCGACGTGATGGACAACCATTACGTCCCCAACCTCACCATCGGCCCGCTGGTGTGCGAGGCCATCCGCCCGCACACCACGGCGCCGATCGACGTGCACCTGATGGTGAAGCCGGTCGATCGCATCGTGCCCGACTTCGCCAAGGCCGGCGCCAACGTCATCACCTTCCACCCCGAGGCCTCCGAGCACATCGACCGCAGCCTCGGGCTCATCCGCGATTCCGGCTGCCAGGCCGGGCTGGTGTTCAACCCGGCCACGCCGCTGCACTACATGGACCACGTCATGGACAAGCTCGACGTGGTGCTGCTGATGAGCGTGAACCCGGGCTTCGGCGGGCAGAAGTTCATCCCCGAGACGCTCAACAAGCTGCGCGCCGCGCGCGAGCGGCTCGACGCTTACGAGGCGCGGACCGGCCGCCGCATCCTGCTCGAGATCGACGGCGGGGTGAAGACCGACAACATCGCCGAGATCGCCCGCGCCGGCGCCGACACCTTCGTCGCCGGCTCCGCGGTGTTCGGCGCCGGCAAGGCGTCCGATCCGCACCGCTACGACTCGATCCTGGGCGCGCTGCGCGCCGAGCTCGCCACGGTGAAGGCATGAGGGGGGACGCACGCTTCGCGCCGCGTGCGGTGCTCTTCGACCTCGACGGCACCCTGCTCGACACCATCGCCGACCTCGCCGACGCCGCCAACCTCATGCTCGCCGAGCTCGCCCGCCCGGCGCGCAGCCTGGAGGAGATCCACAGCTTCGTCGGCAAGGGCATCCCCAACCTGGTGCGGCGCTGCCTCACCGATGGCACCCACGCCGGCGAGGACGAGATCGACGCCGCCGTGGGCGTGTTCCGCCGCCATTACGCCGTGGTCAATGGCGCGCGCACGCGCATCTACCCCGGGGTCGTCGAACTGCTCGAGCGCCTGCGCGGGCACGGCCTGCCGCTCGCGGTGGTCACCAACAAGGCCGAGGCCTTCACGCTGCCGCTGCTCGAGCGCATGGCGATCGCGCACCACTTCGACACCGTGGTCAGCGGCGACACACTGCCGGTCAAGAAGCCCGACCCGGCGATGCTGCACCTCGCCTGCGCGCGCCTCGGCGTGCCCGCCGGGCAGGCGCTGATGGTCGGCGACTCGGCCAACGACGCCTTCGCCGCGCGCGACGCCGGCATGCCGGTGCTGCTGGTGCGCTACGGCTATAGCGAGGGCATGCCGGTGGACAGCATCGAATGCGATGGGCTACTATCGACCGCACTCGAAGTGCTGGACCATATCGGTCCTGCATAGCCGCGGATCGGCGACGCAAGGGCTTCGCAGCCCTTGGCTGCGCTGCCTCCGTCTCCGTACGCTCTCCCGCGCTCGTCCGTCCCTCCACCAACGACAGTCATCGTGATGCTCGCACCCCGGGATCGCCTGTTCGCCGCCTCGTCCTCCGCCCAGCACCCCTGGCGCGGTGGCTGGCGTTGGCCTTTGGGCCACTGAACGCGACCTCCCCCTGCGGGGCCCGCCGCGCACGCCGTGCGCCGCCTTCCCCGCCCGCTGCAAGTCTCTCCGATCGACCTGTCCCACGTGGAGCCCCCATGCTCGAACACGAATTCAACGCCCTCGCCGCCGAGGGCTACAACCGCATCCCGCTCACCCTCGAGACCTTCGCCGATCTCGACACGCCGCTCTCCATCTACCTGAAGCTCGCCAACGAGCCCTACACCTACCTGCTCGAGTCGGTGCAGGGCGGCGAGCGCTTCGGACGCTACTCCTTCATCGGCCTGTCCTCGCCCACCCGCATCGAGGTCTATGGCCGCTCGGCCCTGCTGCTCACCGGCAACCGCCTGGTCGAGCGCCGCGACTACGGCGACCCGCTCAACTTCGTCGCCGAGTTCATGAACCGCATCAAGGTGCCGCCGCGCCAGCACCTGCCGCGCTTCGCCGGCGGGCTGGTGGGTTGCTTCGGCTACGACACCGTACGCTACATCGAGCCCCGCCTGGCGAAGACCGAGAAGACCGATACCCTGGGCACGCCCGACATCCTGTTGCTGCTCTCGGAGGAGGTCGCGATCGTCGACAACCTCAGTGGCAAGCTCACCCTGGTCGTGTATGCCGAGCCCGAGGTGCCGGGCGCGTACAAGCGCGCGCAGCGGCGCCTGCGCGAGCTCCTCGCCCGCCTGCGCGAGCCGGTGCAGATCCCCGAGGAGTTCCGCGGCGAGTCCGCCGAGCCGGTGTCGAGCTTCGGCGAGGAGGCCTTCAAGGACGCGGTGCGTCGCGCCAAGCAGTACATCGTCGACGGCGACGTCATGCAGGTCGTGCTGTCTCAGCGCATGAGCAAGCCTTACGCCGCCAGCCCGATGGCGCTGTACCGCGCGATCCGCTCACTCAACCCCTCGCCCTACCTGTTCTACTTCAACCTCGAGGACTTCCACGTCGTCGGCGCCTCGCCCGAGATCCTCACCCGGCTCGAGGACGACGTCGTCACCGTGCGCCCGATCGCCGGTACCCGCAAGCGTGGCGCCACGGCCACCGAGGATCTCGCGCTCGAGCAGGAACTTCTCGCCGACCAGAAGGAGATCGCCGAGCACGTGCAGCTGCTCGACCTCGGGCGCAACGACGCCGGGCGGGTCTCCGAGGTCGGCACGG
The DNA here is from genome assembly GCF_000310225.1 of Thauera phenylacetica B4P. Classification (GTDB taxonomy): domain Bacteria; phylum Pseudomonadota; class Gammaproteobacteria; order Burkholderiales; family Rhodocyclaceae; genus Thauera; species Thauera phenylacetica. The sequence goes on along the minus strand of NZ_AMXF01000161.1, from coordinate 3,044 downwards.
TCAAGGTCACCGAGCGCTTCAGCGTCGAGCGCTACTCGCACGTGATGCACATCGTCTCCAACGTCGAGGGCAAGCTGCGCGAGGGGCTCGACGCGCTCGCGGTGCTGCGCGCCACCTTCCCGGCCGGCACCGTTTCGGGCGCGCCCAAGGTGCGCGCGATGGAGATCATCGACGAGCTCGAGCCGGTCAAGCGCGGTATCTACTCCGGCGCGGTGGGCTACCTCGGCTTCCACGGCGACATGGACCTGGCGATCGCGATCCGCACCGCGGTGGTCAAGGACGGCCAGATTCACGTCCAGGCCGGCGCCGGCATCGTCGCCGACTCCGACCCCGACGCCGAGTGGAACGAGACCCAGAGCAAGGCGCGCGCGATGCTGCGCGCCGCCGAGATGGCCGAAGGCGGCCTCGACACCCGCTTCTGAGCGCGGCGGCGGCGCCCGCGCCGCCCTCCGCCCACCACGCCTCGATACTGGCGGAGCCCGCGCCGCGCGCGGCTTCGCGAAGGGAAAGACCATGCTGCTGATGATCGACAACTACGACAGCTTCACCTACAACCTCGTGCAGTACTTCGGCGAACTCGGCGCCAAGGTCAAGGTGTACCGCAACGACGAGATCACCCTCGAGCAGATCGTGCGCCTCGCGCCCGAGCACCTCGTCATCTCGCCGGGGCCGTGCTCCCCGGCCCAGGCCGGCATCTCGGTGGCGGCGATCAAGGCCTTCGCCGGCAAGCTGCCCATCCTCGGCGTCTGCCTCGGCCACCAGAGCATCGGCGAGGCCTTCGGCGGGCGCATCGTGCACGCGAAGCGCCTCATGCACGGCAAGACCTCGCCGGTGCACCACCTCGACACGGGCGTGTTCCGCGGCCTGCCCAACCCGCTCACCTGCACGCGCTACCACTCGCTCGCGATCGAACGTTCCAGCCTGCCCGACTGTCTGGAGGTGACGGCCTGGACCGAGGACGGCGAGATCATGGGCGTGCGCCACCGGACGCTGGACGTCGAGGGCGTGCAGTTCCACCCCGAGTCCATCCTGACCGAGTGCGGGCACGCCCTGCTGAAGAACTTTCTCGACCGCGGTGCCAGCCTGCCGGCGGCCGCCTGAAACGAACGCTGCGAGAGCCTCATGACCACGATCACCCCCCAGCAAGCCCTGCAACGCACGATCGAGCACCGCGAGATCTTCTTCGACGAGATGCTCTCGCTGATGCGCCAGATCATGGCCGGCGAGATCTCCCCGGTGATGACTGCCGCCATCCTCACCGGCCTGCGCGTCAAGAAGGAGACCATCAGCGAGATCACCGCCGCCGCCACGGTGATGCGCGAAATGTCCACCAAGGTCGTGGTCGAGCCGCCGCACGACCACTTCCTCGACGTCGTCGGCACTGGCGGCGACGGCGCCAACACCTTCAACATCTCCACCACCACCATCTTCGTCGCCGCTGCCGCCGGCGCGCGCGTGGCCAAGCACGGCGGGCGCGGGGTGTCGTCGAAGTCGGGCGCGGCCGACGTGATCGAGGCGCTCGGCGTCAATCTGGATCTCACCCCCCAGCAGGTCTCCGAGTGCATCGAGGCCACCGGCATCGGCTTCATGTACGCCCCCGCCCACCACAGTGCGATGAAGAACGTCGCCCCGGTGCGGCGCGAGATGGGCGTGCGCACCATCTTCAACATCCTCGGCCCGCTCACCAACCCGGCGGGCGCGCCCAACACCCTGATGGGCGTGTTCCACCCCGACCTGGTCGGCATCCAGGCGCGCGTCATGCAGCGCCTCGGCGCCAACCACGTGATGGTGGTGCATGGCCTGGACGGCATGGACGAGGTCAGCCTGGGCGGCGCCACCCTGGTCGGCGAGCTCAAGAACAACGAGGTCTCCGAGTACGAGATCCACCCCGAGGACTTCGGCCTCGCCATGGCGGGCAGCCGCCAGCTGCGCGTCGAGGATGCCGCCGAGTCGCGCGAGATGCTGCTCGGCGTGCTCGACAACCGCCCCGGCGCGGCGCGCGAGATCGTGATCTTCAACGCCGGCGTGGCGCTGTACACCGCCAACCTGGTCGACACCATCGGCGCCGGGATCCTGCGTGCGCGCGAGCTCATCGAGAGCGGCGCCGCGCGCGCCAAGCTCGACGAGTTCGTGCGCTTCACCCAGCAGTTCCGGAGCGGCCGATGAGCGACATCCTGCAGAAGATCTGCGCAGTCAAGGTCGAGGAGGTCGCCGCGGCCTCCGCCGCGCGGCCGCAGTGCCTGGTACGCGAGGACGCCTCTGCGCAGCCACCCGCGCGCGACTTCGTCGGTGCGATCCGCGCCAGGCACGCCGCCCACCGTCCCGCGGTGATTGCCGAGATCAAGAAGGCCAGCCCCTCCAAGGGCGTGATCCGCGCCGACTTCCACCCCGCCCAGATCGCCGCCGACTACGAGCGCGCCGGCGCCGCCTGCCTGTCGGTGCTCACCGATCGCGGCTTCTTCCAGGGCGCGCCCGAATACCTCCAGGCGGCGCGCGCCGCCTGCCACCTGCCGGTGCTGCGCAAGGACTTCCTGGTCGACCCTTACCAGGTCTTCGAGGCGCGCGCGATGGGCGCCGACGCCATCCTGCTGATCGCCGCCTGCCTCGACCTGGCGCAGATGCGCGACATGGAGCAGCTCGCGAGCGAGCTCGGCATGGCGGTGCTGGTCGAGGTGCATGACGCCGCCGAGCTCGAGCAGGCGCTGCAGCTCGAGACGCCGCTGATCGGCATCAACAACCGCAACCTGCGCAGCTTCGAGGTCTCGCTGCAGACCACGCTCGACCTGCTGCCGCGCATCGCCAGCGGTGCGGCGGGCCGCATCGTGGTCACCGAGTCCGGCATCCTGAAACCGGAGGACGTCGCCCTGATGCAGGCCAACGCGGTGCACACCTTCCTGGTCGGCGAGGCCTTCATGCGCGTGCCGCATCCGGGGGCCGAGCTGCAGGCGCTGTTCGGCCGCTGAGGCACCCGGGTGAGCGCGCACGAGCACGACGCCACGCCCACCCCCGCCGCGCCGCCGCGCCGGGGGCGGCTCGTGCGCGCG
>NZ_AMXF01000160.1 GCF_000310225.1 Thauera phenylacetica B4P | reverse complement strand
CCGCCGGCGAGCCGGCCCTGCTGTGCGAGCAGCTCGGCGCGCAGCGCGCGGTAGAGCGCCAGGTCGGGCGCCTGCGCCTCCACCGCCGCGGCGAGATCGGGCGCCTGCAGCACGCGCGCGAGCTCGCCCGCGCGCTCGTAGGGGTTGGGCGGCGGGGTGAAGTTCCACTCACGGTAGAGCGCGTGCGGATCGACCTTGCCGTGGCGGAGCTGGAAGAGCAGCGCGGCCAGGGTGTCGGTGAGGAGCAGCTCGCGCTCGGCCGCGCGGTCGGGATCGGATTCGGCGGGCAGTGCCGCGCGCAGGCGCAGGGGAGCGAAATCGGCCGGATCCAGGCCATGCCCAGGCAAGGCCTCTACCGCGGCGAGCAGCGCCTCGGCGCGTGCGGGCTCGGTCCACACCGGACTATAAGCGCGCGCGAGATAGAACAATGCGGTGGTCTCGTCGGCCATCGCGGCACGCTCGCGCAGGCGCTGCTCGATACGCAGCGCGAGCGCGGAATCGCCCGTGGCCGGCTCGATCGCCACGGCCGCGGCCTCCCCGGCCGCCATCGCATGCACGCTGGGCGCGAGCAGGGCAAGCGCAGCCAGGGTCGCGAAAGTTACAAAACTTTTACCCAGCCCGGGCTTGCTTTGGATTAGCATCCGGTCCTCAAGTACTTGTTCGGATTGCTTATTATTCATGTCCAAGATCATCCCGAATCAGGTCGTACCGCATCGCCGCCTGTTGCTCAAAGGGCTCGCCACGCTGCCGATGGGCCTCTCGGCCGCCGCCGCCCAGGCCGCCCGCGACCCGCACCTCGCCTTCCGCCACACCCACACCGAAGAGCGCCTGCGCGTGGCCTTCCGCAATCGCCAGGGATACATCCAGCCGGCCCTGCAGCGCATGGACTGGCTCCTGCGCGACTTCCGAACTGGAGAGTCTACACGGATGGATCCCCGGCTCTATGACATGCTTCACGCATTGAGCCTCGCGTGCGGCGGCGACACCTTCGAGATCATCTCCGGTTACCGCTCGCCCACCACCAACACCATGCTGCGCAAGACGCGCGGCGGCGGCGTGGCCAAGCGCAGCCTGCACATGGACGGCAAGGCGATCGACATCCGCCTGGTGGGCGTCGATACCGCCCGCCTGCGCGACGCCGCGCTCACGCTCGGCGCCGGGGGGGTGGGTTACTACCCCGACTCCGACTTCCTCCACATCGACACCGGCCCGGTGCGCAGCTGGGGCCCGAAGTCGGCCTGATCCCGCGCCGCCCCGGCTCGGGGCGGTCGTTTCAGAACAGCAGCAGTCCCCACACCACGGCAGCGTTGAGCAGTGCGACCAGCACCGCCGCGCTGCCGACGTCCTTTGCGCGCTTGGCCAACTCGTGACGCTCCAGCGACACCCGGTCGACCGTCGCCTCCACCGCCGAGTTCAGCAGCTCCACCACCAGCACCAGCAGCACGCTGCCGATCATCAGCGCGCGCTCGATCGCCCCCTCGCCCAGCCACAGCGCGAGCGGAACCGCGACCAGGGTGAGCCATATTTCCTGGCGGAAGGCATCCTCGTGCCGGTAGGCTGCGCGCAGTCCGTCCATCGAATAACGGGCCGCGTTGAGGACCCGGCGCAGACCGGTCTTGCCTTTGAAGGGACTTTCCATCCTGGCTCATCCATCCATGCTCGAGAGGTCCGCGATCATGCCACGAAAGCGCGGCATGACCCGGGCCGTGGCGCCGTTCCCACATCGCCCCCGCGCTGCCGCGGCGGGAGGTGCACGATGACGCGCACGATCGGCCGCTTCGAGATCCGCCGCGAGCTCGGGCGCGGCGCGCAGAGCGTGGTGCACCTCGCCTGGGACCCGCAGCTCGAGCGCGAGGTGGCGCTCAAGGCGCTGCACCTCGGCCCCCGCCCCGGCCACGACAACGCCTCGCTGCTCGCCGAGGCGCGCGCGGTGAGCCGGCTGCGCCACCCCGGCATCGTGCCGGTGTTCGAGGCCGGCGAGGACGGCGACGACCCCTACCTGGTGTTCGAGTACGTGCCCGGCGAGAGCCTCGCCGCCCTGCTCGACCGGCGCGGCCCGCTGCCCGCCGGCGAGGCGGTCGAGCGCATGCTGGAGGTGCTCGCCGCGCTCGCCGAGGCCCACGCCCAGGGCGTGATCCATCGCGACCTCAAGCCCAGCAACGTGCTGATCGACGCCGCCGGTCATGCGCGCGTGATGGACTTCGGCATCGCCCGCCGCGTCGAGGCCGCGGGCGCCAGCGAGGGCCTCTCCGGCACCCCGGGCTACATGGCGCCCGAGTACATCGAGCGCCGCGAGATCTGCCCGCGCAACGACGTCTTCGCCGCCGGCGTGCTGCTCATCGAGTTGCTCGCCGGTCGCCCGCTGGCGCGCGACGGCGGCGTGAAGAGGGTGCTCGAGCGCACGCGCAGCACCGCGGTCGCCCTGCCCGCGGACTGCCCGCCGGTGGACGAGGCCCTGGCCGCGATCGCGCTGCGCGCCGCCGCGCTCGACCCGCTCGCGCGCTTCGCCGACGCCGCCGAACTCCGTGCCGCCCTCGAGGCCTGGCTGCGGCCATCCAACGAGGAGGCGGCCTCCGGCACCGAGACCAGGCCCGGCGCGGTGGATTTCCTCATGCGCCGCATGAGGCACCGCGGCGACTTTCCCGCGCTGTCCGAATCGGTGGTGGCGATCAACCGCATCGCGGCGAGCGAATCCGAGAGCGTGGGCACGCTGTCAGCGCTGATCCTGCGCGACTTCGGCCTCACCAACAAGCTGCTGCGGGTGGTGAACTCGGCGCACTTCCGCCCCGCCGGCGGCGGACGCATCAGCACGATCTCGCGCGCGGTGGTGGTGCTCGGCTTCGACGCGGTGCGCAACATCGCGATCACCGTGCTGCTCTTCGAGCACCTGCAGAACAAGTCCAACGCCAGCCAGCTGCAGGAGGAGTTCCTGCGCGCCTGCCTGGCGGGCCTGTTCGCGCGCGAGCTCGCCCGCCGCCTGCGCCTGCACGACGGCGAGCAGAGCTACATCTGCGCGGTGTTCCACAACCTCGGCCGGCTGCTGTGCCAGTTCTACTTTCCGGAGGAGAGCGAGGACATCCGCCGCGTCGTGCAGCAGCACGGCTGCAGCGAGGAGAACGCGGCGCAGCGCGTGCTCGGCGCCGGCTTCGAGGAGCTCGGCATCGCGCTCGCGCGCGCCTGGGGCTTCCCCGAACTGATCCAGAACAGCATGCGCGCCCTGCCCGAGGGCGCGGTGCATCCGCCGCGCACCGCCGACGAGCGCCTGCAGGCCCTCGCCGCGTGCGCCAACGCCTGCTGCGACGCGGTGTCGCGCCTGGCCCCGGCCGAGCGCGAGCGCGCGCTGGCCGACATCGCCGCGCGTTTCGACGAGGCCGTTCCGGTGCCGGCACGAGAGGCGCGCGAGCACCTGCGCAGCGCGGTCGACGAGATCGGCGAGTTCGCCCGCGTGGTCAAGGTGAGCCTCGCGCACACGCGCTTCGGGCGCAACCTGCGCCACTTCATCGACGGCAGCACGCCGGCGGAGAGCGCGCAGGCCGACGCCACGCTGATGCCCGCCTCCGCCCTGCTCGAGCAGTCGCTGCCGGCCGAGGGCGGCGCGGAGGGCCAGCGCGCCGCCGACCCGCAGGCGGTGCTGAGCGCCGGCATCCAGGACATCAGCAACACCCTCGTCGAGGACTTCCGCCTCAACGACGTGCTGCGCATCATCCTCGAGACCATGTACCGCGCAATGGGCTTCAAGCGCGTGCTGCTGTGCGTGCGCGACGCGCGCAGCAACACCATGTGCGGGCGCTTCGGCTTCGGCCCCGAGGTGGGTGAGCTCGCCAGGCAGCTACGCTTCAGCCTCGCGGCCCAGCCCGACAACGTCTTCAACGTGGCCACCGCGCGCGGCGTGGATGTGCTGATCAGCGACGTGGACGACCCGAAGATCGCCGCCCGCGTGCCGGCGTGGTACCGCAAGTCGGTGGCGGCGCGCACCTTCGTGCTGTTCCCGCTGACGATCAAGGCTCGCCCGGTGGCGATGATCTATGCCGACAAGGACCGCCCCGGCGAGCTGCGCATCAGCGAGCAGGAACTCGCCATGCTGCGCACCCTGCGCAACCAGGCGGTGCTGGCGATCAAGCAGGCGGGCTGAGGCGGGCCGCGGCGCGCCGGGCGCCGGCTTCGGTGCGGCGCCGGCTCACTGCGGATCGATGCGCAGCACCCGGCCCCCGCTCTCGTCGAGCAGCCATAGGCGGCCGTCCGGCCCCTGGCGCACGTCGCGGATCCGCCCCAGGCCCTCGAGCAGGCGCTCCTCGCGCACCACGCGCTCGCCATCGAGCACCAGGCGGGCGAGCAGCTGGAACTTGAGCGCGCCGACGAAGACGTTGCCCTGCCACTGCGGGAAGGCGTCGCCGGTGTAGAAGGCCATGCCCGAGGGCGCGATCGAGGGCGTCCATTGCAGCACCGGCGCCGCCACGTCGGCGCGCTCGCTGCCGGCGCCGATCTTGCGGCCGGTGACGTATTCGCGGCCGTGGGTGATCTCCGGCCAGCCGTAGTTGCGCCCGGCGAGCGTGCGGTTCACCTCGTCGCCGCCCTGCGGGCCGTGCTCGTGCGTCCATAGCTCGCCGGTGAGCGGATGCAGGGCCGCGCCCTGGACGTTGCGGTGACCCCAGGACCAGATCTCGGCGCGCGCGTCGGCACGCCCGGCGAGCGGGTTGTCGGCGGGCACGCTGCCGTCGGGCTCGATGCGCAGCACCTTGCCCAGATGGCTGTCGAGCGCCTGCGCGCGCTCGCGGTGGTGGAAGCGGTCGCCCAGGGTCACGAACAGGCGGCCGTCGCGCCCGAACACCAGGCGCGAGCCCCAGTGGTGGTTGCCCGAGGGGTCCTCGTCCTGCGCGAAGATGCGCCGCACGTCCTCCAGGCGCAGGCCGTCGGCGTCGAGCCGCGCGCGCGCCACCGCGGTGCGCGCGCCGCGCGTGGTCGGCTCCGCGTAGGAGAACACCACCACGCGGTCGCGGGCGAAGTCGGGCCCGAGCACGACGTCGAGCAGGCCGCCCTGCCCGCGCGCATGGACCTCGGGGACGCCGGCGACGGGCTCCGAGACGCGTCCGTCCGTATCGACGATGCGCATGCGCCCCGGGCGCTCGGTCACCAGCAGGCGACCGTCGGGCAGGAAGGCGAGCGCCCAGGGGCTCTCCAGGCCGCGCGCGACCTCGGTCACGCGCAGCGGGCCCGCCTCGCTCGGGTACACCATGCCGGTGGCGGCAGCGTGCGGGGCGAGCGTGCTGCCGGCAGCGAGCGCACCGACCACCAGCGCGACGCGCAGCAAACCGAGCGCGCGCTTGCGCACACCAGGAAGTTCGCGAACCTTGCCATCCTGCATCGGGTCCTCTCCCCAGGTTCTGCCGCAGCGCACCACGCGCCGCGCCTTTGCCGCTAAGCTGCTCCGTGCTGCGTGCTCCGGCCCTGCGCGCCGCACCGCACGCCACGCAGTCTCGCGCGGCGCCACGTGCGCCACGTGCGCCACGTGCGCCACAATCGATCGACCACTTTTCTGGGACCACCGATGCCAACATCCGTTCGCACGCTGCTGCGCGTGCTCTTCATCGCCGCCCTCTTCGGCGCCTTCTGGCTCGCGCTGATGCCGATCGAGCCGGTGATCAAGCTGTTCTCCTGGCAGGACAAGGTCGAGCACGCCCTCCTCTTCGCGGGCCTCGCGACCCTCGGCATCGCCGCCTGGCCGCAGCGCGCCAGCGTGCTCGCGGCCGGGCTGCTCGCCTATGGCGCGGCGATGGAGGTGGCGCAGTCGACCACCGCGTACCGCGTCGGCGACCCGCTCGACTGGCTGGCCGACGCGGTCGGGCTGCTGGTCTTGCTGCCCTTCGTGCTGCGCCGGAAAACGGGTGCGGGCTAGCGCCCTTATCGCTCCACGCCCCACTCCGATACACTCGCTACCCACATGCGGACCCCTGTCCGCGCTCGCCACCTCGCTCGCCACCTCCCGAACCGCCCAGCCTCCGACCGCCCAACCCCCTTATGCCACACCTTCCACGCATGGCCCTCGTCACCGGCGCCGTGATGGCCAAGCCGGACCCCGAAACCCACCTGCTCGTGACAGCCCTCGCGCGGCGCGGCATCGTGGCCGACGTGCTGCCCTGGAACAGCGAGCAGAACTGGGCCGCGTACCCGCTCGTGGTGGTGCGCACGCCCTGGGACTACTTCCGCCACCTCGAGGCCTTCCTGGCCTGGGCCGAGCGCACCAGCGCGCTCACCCATCTCGTCAACCCGGCGACGGTGATCGCCTGGAACAGCCACAAGGGCTACCTGCGCGAGCTCGCTGCCGACGGCGTCGCCGTCGTGCCCACGCTGTGGATCGAACGCGCCGCCGCCGCCCCGGGTGAACGGCTGGCCGCGCAGGGCTGGGACGAGGTGGTGGTCAAGCCCGCCGTGTCGATCGGTGCCATCGGCGCCCTGCGCACCCGCGCCGACGACCCGGCCTGCCTGGCACATCTGGAAAGCCTGGTCGCCGAAGGCGACGTCATGGTCCAGCCCTTCGTGCGCAGCATCGCGGAGGCGGGAGAGGTGTCGCTGATCTATTTCGGCGGGGTCTTCTCCCATGCCATCTGCAAGCGCCCTGCCGCGGGCGACTACCGTGTGCAGGACATGTACGGCGGTACCGTGCATGCGCACACGCCGACCGTGGCCGAGCGCACGCTGGCCGAGGCCGTGCTCCAGCATGCGCCCGCAGCGACAAGCTATGCCCGGGTCGATCTGGTGAGCCATGAGGGCAGGCCCGTGCTGATGGAGCTGGAGGCGATCGAGCCCGAACTCTTCCTCGGCGCCACGCCGGACGCAGCGGCGAACTTCGCAGCCGAACTGGCACACCAACTCGAGGTGGCGCAGGCGCGAGGATAGGCTGCCGGGGCGCAGGGCGACGGATCGGTCCGCCGCACGCTCCGGCGGCGCGCGCTTTTTTGCCCACAGGCGCACCTGCCGGGGCGCGGCTTGCTATCATCGCGGCCTTTCCAATCAAGCGCTTGCGCACTCCCTACGCCGATGAGCACCGACCGCCACACCCTCGAACTCCTCGCCCCCGCCAAGACCGCCGACTTCGGCATCGAGGCCATCAACCACGGCGCGGATGCGGTCTACATCGGCGGCCCGGCCTTCGGCGCGCGCTCGTCCGCGGACAACTCGGTCGAGGACATCGCCCGCCTGGTGCGGCACGCGCACCGCTACCACGCGCAGATCTTCGTCGCCACCAACACCATCCTCTTCGACCACGAGCTCGAGCCCGCGCGCAAGCTGATCTGGCAACTCTTTGACGCCGGCGTCGACGCCCTGATCGTGCAGGACATGGGCCTGCTCGAGCTCGACCTGCCGCCGATCCAGCTCCACGCCAGCACGCAGACCGACATCCGCGACGCCAGCAAGGCGCGCTTCCTGCAGGACGTGGGCTTCTCGCAGATCGTGCTGGCGCGCGAGCTCTCGCTCGCCGAGGTGAAGAAGATCGCCGCGGCCACCACCTGCCAGCTCGAATACTTCGTGCACGGCGCGCTGTGCGTGGCCTTCTCCGGCCAGTGCTACATCAGCCACGCCCACACCGGGCGCAGCGCCAACCGCGGCGAATGCTCGCAGGCCTGCCGCCTGCCCTATGACCTCAAGGACGCCGCCGGCCACACCGTCGCCAGCAACCAGCACATGCTGTCGATGAAGGACAACAACCAGAGCGCCAACCTGCGCGCACTCGCCGCCGCGGGCGTGAGCTCGTTCAAGATCGAGGGCCGCTACAAGGACCTCTCCTACGTCAAGAACATCACCGCGCACTACCGCAGCCTGCTCGACGAGATCCTCGCGCACCCCGACGCCGACGGCCCCGCCTGGCGCCCCGCCTCCAGCGGGCGCACCACCTTCTTCTTCACCCCGCAGGCCGACAAGACCTTCAACCGCGGTTACACCGACTACTTCACCAACGACCGCCGCCACGGCATCGAGGCCTTCGAATCGCCCAAGTTCGTCGGCGAGCCGATCGGCCGGGTGAAGAAGATCGACACCAAGGGGCGCAAGTTCTTCGACGTCGAGCGCGCGGCGCCGATCCACAACGCCGACGGCCTGACCTGGTACGACCCCAAGGGCGAGCTCACCGGGCTGCGCGTCAACCGCGCCGAGGCCGACGGCGGCGGCGAAGGCATCGACCGCATCTTCCCCGCCGATCCGCTGCCCACGGACCTCGTGCCCGGCACCTCGCTGTTCCGCAACCACGACCACGAGTTCGAGCGCGCACTCGAGAAGAAATCCGCCGAGCGCCGCATCCGCGTCGATGCGCGCTTCGCCACCACCAACGCCGGCTTCGCGCTGACGCTGACCGACGAGGACGGCGTCGCCGCCACCGCCACGCTCGCCGCCGCCTTCGAGCCGGCGCAGAACGCCGAGCGCGCGCTCGCCACCCTGCGCGAGCACCTCGGCAAGTTCGGCAACACGATCTTCACGGTGGGCGAGATCGAGCTCGAGCTGCCCTCTGCGCCCTTCCTGCCCGCCAGCCAGCTAAACGCCCTGCGCCGCGAGGCGGTGGAGCAACTGGAGGCCGCGAGGCTGAAAGCCCACGCCCGCCCGCCGCGCGCGGCCGCGGTCGAGCCCCCGGTGCCCTACCCGCAGGACGCGCTGAGCTACCTCGCCAACGTCTCGAACGAGCAGGCGCGCGCCTTCTACGCCAAACACGGCGTCAAGCTGATCGACGCCGCCTATGAAGCCAACGAGGAGCGCGACGACGTCTCGCTGATGATCACCAAGCACTGCCTGCGCTACAGCTTCAACCTGTGCCCGAAGGAAGTGAAGGGCATCCGCCCCGACCCGATGCAGCTCGTCAACGGCGACGAGACGCTGACGCTGAAGTTCGACTGCAAGCGCTGCGAGATGCACGTGATCGGCGCGCTGCGTCCGCACGTGGCGAAGATGCGCGACACGGTGGTGGCGCACAAGGTGAGCTTCGTGCCGCAGCGCAAGGCCGATTCCACCCTGCGCTGAGCCCATGCCCTTCCCGGGCCGGTGAGAGGCCCTCTTGATTCGGCATAGAATTAACGTTAACGTCAACGACACATAGGAGGCGTTCCGGCAACCGCCCTGCAGGAGGAGACCATGCACACCCGCTCGCTCACCGTACTCGAGGGTCGGCGCAATGCCGCCAGCGCCCGTTCCGCCCTGGACGCCGCCGAACGCGCGATTCGCCACGCGATCGGTGCCGGCTTCCGCATCGGCTGTCGCGTACTCGTCGGGCGCGTGCCCGGCAGCGTGATCGGCTATAACATCGCGAGTTCCGGCCGCTTCGGCGGCGCCTCTTACCCGCTGCTGGTCGAGACCGAATTCGGCATCGCCAAGTGCAGCATGCAGGAAGTCTGCCCGGCCTGAGCCTCGTCCGCGGGCGGACGCCCACCCCGAGCCATGAACGCCACGCCCGTGCCTCCCGCCTCCACGCCCCCCGCTCCTTCCACCGCGGGCCCTGGGCGCGCCCCCTCC
>NZ_AMXF01000159.1 GCF_000310225.1 Thauera phenylacetica B4P | reverse complement strand
CCGCTGCCCCGGCTGCTGCCGCCGCCCCGGCCGCGTCCGGTGCCGCCGGCGCCGCCAGCCCGGCCGCGCGCAAGATCCTCGACGAGAAGGGCATCTCCGCTGGCGACGTCGCTGGTTCGGGCCGTGGTGGTCGCGTGACCAAGGAAGACGCCGTCGCCGCCCAGCCCAAGGCCGCCGCAGCCGCGGCCGCGGCGTCCGCCGCGGTGCAGCTCACCGGCGACCGTCCGGAAGAGCGCGTGCCGATGACCCGCCTGCGCGCCCGCATCGCCGAGCGCCTGCTGCAGTCGAAGAACGAAAACGCCATCCTGACCACGTTCAACGAAGTGAACATGGCGCCGGTCATGGCCCTGCGCAAGCAGTACGGCGACAAGTTCGAGAAGGCGCACGGCGTGCGTCTGGGCTTCATGGGCTTCTTCGTCAAGGCCGCCGTGGCCGCGCTGAAGAAGTTCCCGATCCTCAACGCCTCGGTCGATGGCAACGACATCGTCTATCACGGCTACATCGACATCGGCATCGCGGTGGGTTCGCCGCGTGGCCTGGTGGTGCCGATCCTGCGCAACGCCGAGTCCATGTCGATCGCCGAGATCGAACTCAAGATCGCCGAGTTCGGCGAGAAGGCCAAGGCCGGCAAGCTGTCGCTGGAAGAGCTGTCCGGCGGCACCTTCTCGATCTCCAACGGCGGCGTGTTCGGCTCGATGATGTCGACGCCGATCATCAACCCGCCGCAGTCGGCCATCCTCGGCATCCACGCCACCAAGGACCGCGCCGTGGTCGAGAACGGGCAGGTCGTCGTGCGCCCGATCAACTACCTGGCCATGTCCTACGACCACCGCATCATCGACGGTCGCGAGGCGGTGCTGGGCCTGGTGACGATGAAGGAAGCGCTGGAAGATCCGGCTCGCCTGATCCTGGATGTGTGAGCGGACGTAAGGGGTGAGGCGCGAGGCGTAAGGAGCGGTGGCCGCTCCACGCCTCGCGGTTCGCCTTGCCTGGGCGCCTCAGGGCGCCTGTTCGCACCTGACTCCTGACTCCTAACTCCTCACGGGTAACCCCATGTCCAAAGAATTCGACGTCCTCGTCATCGGCGGCGGCCCCGGCGGCTATGTCGCCGCGATCCGCGCCGCGCAGCTCGGCTTCAAGGCCGCGTGCTGCGAATCCAATCCCTACGCCGACCCCAAGGGCGAGCCCCGCCTGGGCGGCACCTGCCTGAACGTCGGCTGCATCCCCTCCAAGGCGCTCCTGCACACCTCGCACCTGTTCGAGGAAGCCGGTCACGCCTTCGAGGGCCAGGGCATCAGCGTCGGCACGCCCAAGATCGACGTGCCCAAGATGATCGCCCGCAAGTCGGGCATCGTCGACCAGCTCACCGGCGGCATCAAGGGCCTGTTCAAGAAGAACAAGGTCACCCTGCTCAATGGCCACGGCGCCTTCGTGGGCAAGGCCGAGGCCGGCTGGCAGGTCCAGGTCGGCGAAGAGCTCGTCGTCGCCAAGCAGGTCATCGTCGCCACCGGCTCGGCCCCGCGCCACCTGCCGGGCGTGCCGGTCGACAACAAGATCGTGTGCGACAACGTCGGCGCGCTCGACCTCGACGCCGTGCCGAAGAAGCTCGCCGTGATCGGCGCCGGCGTCATCGGCCTCGAGATGGGCTCGGTGTGGCGCCGCCTCGGCGCCGAGGTCACCGTGCTCGAGGCCATGCCCGAGTTCCTGTCGCTCGCCGACCAGGACGTGGCCAAGGAGGCGCTCAAGGTCTTCACCAAGCAGGGCCTCCAGTTCAACCTCGGCGTCACCATCGGTGAGGTCAAGGTGGGCAAGAAGGGCGTCAGCATCGCCTACAAGGACAAGGACGGCGCCGACCAGAAGCTCGAGGCCGACCGCCTGATCGTGTCCGTCGGTCGCGTGCCCAACACCCAGGGCCTCAACGCCGAAGCCGTCGGCCTCAAGCTCAACGAGCGCGGCCAGGTCGAGGTGGACGACCACTGCAAGACCAACCTGCCCGGCGTGTGGGCGGTGGGCGACGTGGTGCGCGGCCCGATGCTGGCGCACAAGGCGATGGAAGAGGCGGTCATGGTCGCCGAGCTGATGGCGGGCCAGGCCGGCCATTGCAACTTCGACACCGTGCCCTGGGTGCTGTACACCAGCCCCGAGATCGCCTGGGTCGGCAAGACCGAGCAGCAGCTCAAGGCCGCCGGGGTGGCCTACAAGGTCGGCAAGATCCCGTTCATGGCCAACGGGCGCGCGCTCGGCATGGGCGACTCGACCGGCTTCGTCAAGATGCTGGCCGACGCCGCCACCGATCGCATCCTCGGCGTGCACATCATCGGCGCCAATGCCTCGGAGCTGATCTCCGAGGCCGTGGTGGCGATGGAGTTCGCCGGCTGCTCGGAAGACCTGGCGCGCATCTGCCACGCCCACCCGACCCTGTCGGAGGTGGTGCACGAGGCCGCGCTCGCCTGCGACAAGCGCCCGCTGCACTTCTGAGCGAGGCGTGAGGTGCAAGGGGTGAGGTGCGGGGCTTCCCTGCGCCCACCCCTTTTCGCGTCAACCCGTCCTTCCTTTTCAACGCTCCTGACCGATTCTCCATGCCCCATCGCATCCTGAACGTTCCCCAGCACGGGATGATCGACGCCTACGAAGCCCTGCTGAAGACGCGCGGCTACCAGTCCGATCCCGCCCAGCGCGCCGCGGCGCAGCGCCTGCAGGGCCTCTATACCGATCTCGTCGGCTTCAAGGCCGCGCGCCAGGGCAGTCGGATCAAGCAGTTCCTCAACAAGCCCAAGATGCCGCGCAGCGTCTACTTCTGGGGCGGGGTGGGTCGCGGCAAGAGCTTCCTGATGGACTGCTTCTACGACTCGGTGCCGTATCGCCGCAAGCGCCGGGTGCACTTCCACGCCTTCATGCAGGAGGTGCAGAACGACCTGCGCAAGTTCAACAACGCGCCCGATCCGCTGCAGAAGGTCGCCGACCGCATCTCCGAGCACACCCGGCTGCTGTGCTTCGACGAGTTCCACGTCTCCGACATCGCCGACGCGATGATCCTCGGGCGCCTGCTCGACGCGCTCTTCGACCGCGGCGTGATCTTCGTGATGACCTCGAACTACCCGCCGGACGGGCTCTATCCCAACGGCCTGATGCGCATCAACTTCCTGCCCACGATCGAGAAGATCAAGCAGCGCTTCGACGTCATCGAGGTCGACCACGGCACCGACTACCGCCTGCGCACCCTCGAGAAGATGGAGATCTACCTCGTGCCGCACGACGACGCGGCCGAGCGCAAGATGGCCGAGGACTTCCGCCGCCTCGCCGCGAGCGAAGGGCGCGGCGGCAGCGTCGAGATCCTCGGGCGCAACATCGACGTGGTGCGCCAGGCGCCCGGGGTGATCTGGTTCGACTTCGCCAGCCTGTGCGGCGGTCCGCGCTCGCAGAACGACTACCTCGAGATCGCACGCGAGCACCACACGGTGATCCTGTCGAACGTGCCCAGGATGCTCGTCGGCAACGCCTCCGAGGCGCGCCGTTTCACCTGGCTGATCGACGTGCTCTACGACCACCGCGTCAAGCTCATCATGAGCGCGGCGGTGGAGGTCCACGACCTCTACACCGAGGGCCACAACGCCCACGAGTTCGTGCGCACGGTCAGCCGCCTGATCGAGATGCGCACCCGCGACTACCTCGCCGAGCCGCACCGCACCGAGTAGTCCGCACGCGGCGGCCGTGCCGATTGCGCACGACCGCCTCCCGCCGCCGAGTGACCTTGCGCGGCGGGTCCCGGCGTCGTCCAGGACGGACCGGCCGGGCCCGAGTTCCAGTCTCCTGGCATGTCGTGATATAATTGCACAAATACAAATGGCCGCAGCGCTTCGCGGCCGACCGCCGTGCACGCCCGCATCGGGCCGGACGGCAGGCCGCGCAGGCGTCCCGACCTCCGGCGATGCCGCGCTGCCCCGGCATCCCCCGCGCTACCGGGATCTTTCCCCCGACTACAGGAGCCACGCTGTGACGCACAAGCTCACGGCCTTCCTCGCGTTCGTCTTCGTGATCGCGATGCTGGGCCTCACCCCCGCACCGGGCCACGCCGCCGAGCCGGCGAGCGGGTCCGCCTCCGAACAGGCCGGCCACCAGCGCCTGGCCGATCTCCTCGAGGACGAGGCCGCGCGTACGGCGCTCGTCGAGCAGCTGCGCAAGCTCGGCGAGGAGGAGGCCGCGCGCGCGGTCGAGTCCGCCGCGCCGACCCAGACCCTCGCCGGCCAGGTCGCCGGCCTCACCCAGAGCGTCGCCCAGGGCGTGGTGAGCGAGGGCGCCTCCGCCGTGGATGCCCTCGGCGTCGCCTGGACACAACTCGCCGCCGCCGACCCGGCGCCGCTGGCCTGGGCCGCAGGCGAGTTCGCCGTGCTGGTGGCGGTCACCTGGATCGTGTTCCGCGTGCTGAGCGCGGCCGCCGGCGCGCTCTTCCGCGCGCTCGACCGCTACGCCGGCGCCCGCGACGGACCGCGCGCGCTCGGCTGGGTGCGGCGCAGCCTCGCGCTCGTCGCTGCGGTCGCGCTCGACCTGTCGATCATCGGCCTGTCCTGGCTCGCCGGCTACGGCGTGGCGCTCTTCGTGATCGGCGAGACGGGCAGCATGCGCATCCAGGAGTCGCTCTACCTCAACGCCTTCCTGCTCGTCGAGCTGATCCGGATGGCGCTGCGCGTGCTGCTCTCCGGCCGCGGGGAGCAGCTCGGCCTCCTGCCGATCGCCGCCGAGGACAAGGCCTACTGGTCGGCCTGGGCCTCGCGCATGGTCTTCTTCGTCGCCTACGGCCTGATGCTGGTTGTGCCGGTCATCGACCACTACCTCACGCCGGCGCTCGGCCGCGCGGTCTTCATCGCGATCCTGCTCGGCGCGGTGCTGCGTGCCGCGGTGGTGGTGATGCAGAACCGCCAGCGTGCCAGCGAGGCGCTGGAGCGGCTCGCCGGACGCATGCAGACCCCCTTCGGGCGCATCGCGCTCACCATCGGGGCACGCATCTGGCACGTGGTGGCGCTGATCTACCTGATGGCGATCCTGGTCACCTCCATCCTGTACCCCGAGCAGGCGCTGCCCTTCATGATCAGCGCCACCGGCCAGACCCTGCTCGCGGTCGGCCTCGGGATCGCGCTCGCGGCCTTGCTCACCCAGGTGATCCTGCGCCGCATCCGCCTCGGCGACGAGCTGCGCATGAAGTTCCCCTTGCTCGAGGCGCGCCTCAACGCCTACGTGCCCAGCGCGCTCAAGATCGCGCGCTTCGTCATCCTCGCGGTGGTCGTGGCCTTCATCGTGGACGCATGGACGCCGTTCGACCTCGGCGCCTGGGTGTCCTCGGATGCCGGCGCCCGCCTGCTCGGCCGCGCGCTCTCGGTCGCCGTCATCGTCACCCTCGCGCTGCTGGCCTGGCTGGTGGTGGCGAGCTGGATCGAGTTCCGCCTCAACCCGCAGGCGGGCATGGCGCCCAACCCGCGCGCGCGCACCCTGCTGACCATCTTCCGCAACGCCATCGCGATCGCGCTGGTGGTGGTCACCACCATGGTGGTGCTCGCCGAGGTCGGCATCAACATCGCCCCGCTGCTGGCCGGTGCCGGCGTGCTCGGCCTGGCGATCGGCTTCGGCGCACAGAAGCTGGTGCAGGACGTCATCACCGGCGTCTTCATCCAGCTCGAGCGTGCGATCGACGTCGGCGACCTCGTCACCGCCGGCGGCATCACCGGCACGGTCGAGCGCATGACGATCCGCTCGCTCGGCCTGCGCGACATGCACGGCACCTACCATCTGCTGCCGTTCTCCTCGGTCGACACGGTGTCGAACTACAACCGCGACTTCGCCTTCCACGTCGGCGAGTACGGCATCGGCTACCGCGAGGACAGCGACGAGGCGATCGTCCACCTGCGCGCGGCCTTCGACGAGCTGCTCGCGGACGCGGCGCAGCGCGCGCAGATCCTCGACCCGGTGCTGGAAGTCCACGGCGTCACCGCGCTGGCCGACAACTCGGTGAATATCCGCGTCCGCATCAAGACCCTGCCGGGTGGGCAGTTCGGCGTGGGTCGCGCCTACAACCGCCTGGTCAAGCGCCACTTCGACGCCGCGGGCATCGAGATCCCGTACCCGCAGATGACGCTCCACTTCGGCGAGGACAAGCAGGGCAAGGCGCCACCGGCGCGGGTCCGCATCGAGGGGGCGGGTGGGCCGCTGCTCGCTCCGGGGGGTTGATTCCGCCCGCGTCGACGCCAAAGGGCCCGCGCCCGCAACTTCAGTGCGGGGGCGGGCCTCGTTCAGCCGCCGCAACGGCCTGTGGCGCGTTTGTCAGGAGCCGATCACACCGCCGTCGTTCTTGGTGATGATCACGGTCGCCGAACGCGGGCGGGCGCTGCCGCCGTCGGGCCAGTTGCTGTTGCCGTCCTCACCCGGGTGCTGGATGTTGATGAACAGGGTCTTGCCGTCCGGCGTGAAGGTGAGGCCGGTCACCTCGCACGCCTTCGGGCCGACGAAGAAGCGACGGATCTCCTTGCTCCCCGGGTCGGCACACAACATCTGGTTGTTGCCCTGGCCGGCAAAGTCGCCACTGTTGCTGTAGTTGCCGTCAGTCTGGATCCACAGCCGCCCGTCCTTGTCGAAGCCGAGGCCGTCAGGGCTGTTGAACATGTTCTCGGCCGTGACGTTGCTCGAACCGGCGCGCAGGTCGCTGTGTACGGTCGGGTTGCCGGCGAGCACGAAGAGGTCCCACTCGAAGGTGGTCGCCGACGGATCGTTCCCGGTTTCGCGCCAGCGCACGATCTGGCCATAGCGGTTGTTCGCGCGTGGATTGGCGTCGTCGATCAGCGTGCGGCTCGAGTTGTTGGTCATCGTGACATAGACCTCGCCGCTGCTCGGATGGACGGCCACCCATTCCGGACGGTCCATCTTGGTGGCGCCCGCCGCGTCGGCTGCCAGGCGGGTGTTGACCAGCACCTCGGCCTGGTTGGCGAAGCCGGCGAGGGCGGTGTTCGCCGCCTTGTCGAGCAGGATCCACTCGCCGGTGCCCATGAAGTCGCCGGTGGCCGTGCCATCGTTGAACCTGGCGACGTAGAGCTTGCCCGAGTCGAGCAGGTTGGCGTTGTTGCGGATGTCTCCGGCGACGTATTTCCCGTCCGAAACGAACTTGTAGACGTAGTCGTTGGCCTGGTCGTCACCCATGTACACTACCACCGTGCCGTCGGCGCCGATGCGATAGGCTGCGTTCTCGTGCTTGATACGTCCGAGCGCGGTGCGCTTCCTGGGCGTCGAGCGCGGATCGAAGGGGTCGATCTCGACGATCCAGCCGAAGCGGTTCGACTCGTTCGGTTCGAGCTGCCAGTCGAAGCGCGGGACGTACTGCTCGTACTTGCGCTCGGTGCCGTTCGAATCGAGACCGTAGCGGACCTGCGCCGCGTTGCGGGGGGTGCCGAGGGTGTTGAGGGTGCCGAAGTATTGGTTGAAGTTTTCCTCGCAGGTCAGGTAGGTGCCCCACGGGGTGTAGCCGTTGCCGCAGTTGTTCAGCGTGCCGAAGACGAGCGTGCCGGTCGGGTCGGCGCTGGTCTGCAGCAGCGTGTCGCCCGCGGCGGGGCCAGTCAGCAGCATCGGCGTGTTGCCGGTGAGGCGGCGGTTGTAGGCCGAATCGGCGACGATCTCCCAGCGCCCGGCGGTGCGCCGGATGTGGATCACCGAGACGCCGTGCGCGTTGAGGTCCTTGTTGGCGTCGTCCAGGCTGTCGACCTGTCCGTCGGCGAACAGCCAGCGCACGTTGGTGTACTCGTGGTTCATCACGAGCAGGCCTTCGTCGTTGTTCCCCTCGGTGAACGGGAAGAAGTGCAGGCCGTCGTGGTTGTCGCCGACCTGGCGCGCCTGGTCCGCGGCGCTCTCGCTCGCGTCGCCTGCCCAGCTCGAGCCGGGACCGGACGAGAACAGCGGCGTGCCCCAGGGCGCGAACACGGTGGCGGTGTAGCCAGCGGCGACCACGATGTCGTCCGCGGTCGAGGTCGGGATGCCCGCGAAGTTGAGGAGCGGACCGGCGACGGCGGGGGGGCTGGAAGGCGGGGAGGCGGCGGACGCGTCGTCGTCCGACGTACAGGCGGCCAGCGATCCCGACAGGAAGGCGGCGGCCGACAGGCCGAGCCCGCTCTTCAGGAATCCGCGGCGGCTCACCGCGCGTGCCACGACGGACTGGAAGTGCTCGTTGGCCGAGAGGTTGGTCGGAAAGTCGTCGAGCGTATCGGGCTTCTTCATTGCTTCACCACTCCGGATGCAGGGTCGGGAAAGCCACGAGTCTTGCCGTGCCGGATTACGCGGGCATGAAGGGTTTTTTACGGTTCGACGAGCGCATGCCCGCGCGGACGGTGGCGTGCCGCCGTGGGGGATTCAGAAACGGATCCGCAGGCGCTCGCCGTCGCGTGCCGGGCGCAGCTCGGCGAGCATGCCCTCGAGGCGGCCGAGCAAGGGCGCATTGCCGCCGATCTCGACTTCGACGCGCGGGCGTCGCCCGCTCGCAAGCTCGACCTTGCCATTCACGGCGAGGGCAAGCCCGCGCAGTGCGGTGATCTCCAGCGTCGTCGCCGGCGCGCTGATGGTGGCGACGATGCGATGGTCACCGAGCGCCTCGCCGGGCAGGATATCCACGCCGCCGGCGCTCCACTCCGCCTGCAAGCCGCCCTCGCAGCGTCCGTTCCAGGCGCAGGCGAGTGCGGGAATGCTCACGTCGAGCACGCCACGCCAGCCGGCGCGTGCGATCGCATGGGGAACGGCGGCAAGCGCGGTGGCGGGTGGCAACTGCAAGGCGAGGCGCTGCAGGGCGACACCACCGGGGCCGATCTCCACCAGGCCGGGCGTGCCGCCGTCGATCGTCAGCCGCCAGCGCAGCCGGACACCGGACAGCGCGGAGGGTTCGAACTCCCAGCGCAGCCGGGTGATCGGGCTCAGCGAAGCGCTGCTGTCCACGCTCGCGAGACGACCCTGGCCGGTCCACAGCGTGCCTTCGGCCAGCGCCAGACGGAAGCGGCCTGCGCTGGCGCGATCGAGCGCCGCGTCGAGCAGCACCGCGGGTGCGCTCGCGACGAGCAGCGCCCCCAGCCCTGCGCAGAAGAGGGCAGCACCGGCCGCGAACTTCACCTTCCGCTCACTTCGAACACCGTGTCGAAGCGCGCACGGCCGTCACTGCCGACGGGCTGCAACTCCAGCCGGCTCGGACGCAGGCGCTGCTCGGCGTGCAGGGCGGCGAGCCAGTCGATCAGGGCCGGCAGGGTGCCGTGGCCCTCCACTTCCACCCGATCGCCGACCATCCGCGCCTCGGCCTCGATTGCGCGCGCGCGCGCGACCGCGCGAATCGAGTCGGGCAGGGCGGCGGGTGGGGTGGCTGCGGGCGCGGGGCGCTCGCGCAGCGCGGCCAGGCCCAGGCTGTCCTGCTCCATGCCGAGGTAGGCGAGGCGGGCGGCGGGAAGGCTGCGCGCGAGCCGCTCGCGCTCGGCGACAAGATGC